>JALHON010000310.1 GCA_022842985.1 Acidobacteriota bacterium
CGGTGCCGGCGACGCCCGCGCCGACGCGCTCTTCGATGGCCTGCTGCCGCCGGCCCTGCGCGCCGTGTCCGACGACTACTGGACGCCGGCGCCGGTCGTGCGGCAGGTGGCGGCGTGGCTGCGCGAGGAGCGCATCGGGACGATCGTGGACATCGGCTCGGGCGCCGGCAAGTTCTGCGTGGGCCTGGCCCTCCTCACGCCGTGCCGGGTCATCGGCCTCGAGCATCGGCCGTCGCTCGTGGCCGTGGCCCGGGACCTCGCGACGCGTTTCGGCGTCGACGAGCAGGTGACCTTCGTCGAAGGCGCGTTCGGCGCCGTGCCCACGCCGGCCGCCGACGCCTACTACCTCTTCAATCCGTTCAACGAATACACCATCGAGAGCGCCGAGGCCGCGGCCGACGACATCACCTTCACGCGCGAGACCTGGCGGCGCGACGTGGAGGCGATGACGCGGTTCCTCGCCGCACTGCCTGTGGACACGCGGGTCGTGACCTACAACGGCTTCGGCCGGTATCCGCCACGCACGTTCGAGCAGACGCGGGTCGACCTGTCGTTTCGCGGGCCGCTGCGCCTCTGGACGAAGCGGGCGGCCCCGCCACGTCCGCGTCTCGTACGGCGATCGTGAGTTGACCGTCGGGCCGGATTTGTGTTCCAGTGCCCCCGCGCCACACGTCACACCACCGCACACGCCCGCGCCAGCGGGTGCGCGGTGATGACATTCTGACGGAGGCCTTCGATGAATCCTGGAATCGTGAAGACCGCGGCCCGGGCCCTGCTCGGCGCCGTGGCGGGCGCTGCCCTGCTCGCGCCCGCGCCCGCCGCCTTCGCACAGGCGCCCGCGCCCGTGCTGCTCGACCCGGCCCTCGCATACGCCACCGTCGTGAGCGGCCTCAGCCAGCCGATCTCGATGGCGTTCATCGGCCCTGACGACTTCCTGGTCACCGAGAAGGCTACGGGACGGGTGAAGCGAGTGACGAACGGCGTCGTCACCGGCGTGGTGCTCGATCTGGCAGTGAACAGCAACAGCGAGCGCGGCCTGCTCGGCATGGCGCTGCACCCGAAGTTCCCGAAGACGCCCTACGTGTACCTCTACAACACCACCAGCCTCTCGGGCGCCGACAGCACCGCGGCGGCCGACGTGCCGCTGCTCGGGAACCGCGTCGACCGCTTCGTGTGGGACGGCAGCACACTGACGTTCGACCGCAACATCATCATGCTGCGATCGCGCCAGAACGACCTGAACAACGTGCTCACGACACCGCCGTCGGTCATCGAGCGCGGCAACCACAACGGCGGCGTGATCCGCTTCGGCCCCGACCGCAAGCTGTACATCGTCATCGGCGACAACGGCCGCCGCGGCTACACGCAGAACAATCTCGAAGGTCCGTCGCCGGATGACGCCTTCGGCGGCCCCGAGCCCGACGATGCGCACCTCACGGGCGTCATCCTGAGGCTCAACGACGACGGCTCGACGCCGCGCGACAACCCCTTCTACCGGCTCGCCCGCCGCGACCACGATGACGACGACGAGGACGATGATCGCGACGACGACCGGCATCAGGCGGCGCTGCCACCGCTCTCCGACGCGGCCCTCGCGAACATCCAGAAGATCTTCGCGTATGGCGTGCGCAACAGCTTCGGCATGACGTTCGATCCGAAGCGCGGCACGCTGTGGAACACCGAGAACGGCGGCCGGGCGTTCGACGAGGTCAACCGCGTGCGCCGCGGCGCCAATCTCGGCTGGATCCAGTTCATGGGCCCGCTCAGCCGCGTGGCCGACTTCAAGGCCGTCGAACTGTCGTACGGCGTCAACGCCGCCAACGGCAGCCCGGCGGGGCTGCAGCAGGCACGCTTCCCGGCCAGCCGGATCGCGGACACGGCCGACCAGGCGCGGGCCCGTCTGTTCGACCTGCCCGGATCGCGGCCGAACGACCCGGCCTTCAGCTGGAAGCAGGTGGTGCCGCCGGCCGCGCTGGCCTTCGTCGAGAAGCGGAGCCTCGGCCGTGAGTACGAAGGGGACCTCATCGTCGGTTCAGCGGTGGCCCGCGCCGCCAACCAGGGGCATCTCTACCGCTTCCGTCTGAACCACCGGCGCAGTGGTTTCGTCTTCACCGATCCGCTGCTGCAGGACACGGTGGCCGACAACTTCGCCATCGACGACTTCACGACGGAAGGCGACGAAATCCTCTTCGGCCTGAACTTCGGCATTGTGACCGACATCCAGACCGGTCCCGACGGCGCGATGTACCTGGTCGGCCCGGCCGGCACGGTGCGCAAGATCTTCCGTCCGTAACCTCCGCGCGGGCCGGACGGCGCCACGCGCGCTGCCCGGTCCGCCCGTCCCGCCACGTCCGGTAGTAGGATGCTCCCGCGCGTTCCGAGGAGCCCTCATGTCCACGCCGATCACCCGCCGCGAGTTCGTCACCACCTCCACGTCCACCGCTGCCGCCGCGCTGACGCTCGGTGCCGCGCCCGCGTTCGGCCAGGCGCCGGCCGTGCGGACCGGCGGCGTCACGCCGGTGGTCATCGCCTCCGACAACGGCAACACGTACAAGAACGGCGGCACGAAGACCACCGTGCAGCTCGCCTTCGAGATGATGACGAGCGGCGGCAGGGACGTGCTCGAGGCCCTCGTCGCCGGCGTGAACATCTGCGAGCTCGATCCCGAGGAATCGGGCGTCGGCTACGGCGGCCTGCCGAACGCCGACGGCATCGTGCAGCTCGACTCGTGCTGCATGCACGGGCCGCTCAAGCGGGCGGGCGGTGTGGCCGCCATCGAAGGCGTGCGGGCGCCGTCGCTCGTCGCGAAAGCCGTGCTCGAAGAGACCGACCACCACCTGCTCGTCGGCAAGGGCGCGCAGGAGTTCGCGCGCACGATGGGCTTCACGATCGAAGCCGACCTCAACACCGAGAAGTCGCGCCGGCTGTGGCTCGAGTGGAAACGCCGTATCGATCCCGAGCACTACCTCGACCCGAAGAAGCGCGACCGCATCGGCCTCATGGCCGGCCTGAGCATGGTGCAGGACGGCCTCATCGATCCGAATCACTTCTGGGGCACGATCAACTGCGACGGCATCAACGCCAAAGGCGACATCTGCGGCGTGACGACCACGAGCGGCATGGCGTGGAAGATCCCCGGCCGGGTCGGCGACTCGCCGATCCTCGGCGCCGGGCTCTACGTGGACAACGAAGTGGGCGCCGCCGGCTCCACCGGCCGCGGCGAAGCCAATCTCTACGGCCTCAACTCGTACCTCCTCGTCGAGCAGATGCGCGCCGGCAAGTCGCCGAAGGACGCCGGCATGGAGGCGCTGCGCCGCATTCGCGCCAACACCGTCGAGAAGCGGCTGCTCAACAAGTCGGGCAATCCGCTCTTCAACCTCAGCTTCTACATGTTCAACAAGAAGGGCGAGTTCGCCGCCGTGTCGATGTACGCCACGAAGTTCGCCGTCTGCACCGCCAACGGTCCGGAAACGCGCAACTGCGAGCCGCTCCTGCCCGGCGACGGCACCGAATAGGCGAGGCCGGCGATGGCGTCTGTGCTCGCGGTCGTCCTGCTGCTCGGCGCGATGTTCGCCGGAGCGCTCCTGGTGGACGGGTGGCGCACCGCACGGCTGCGCGCGTGGGCCGCGGCGGACGGCTGGTCGCCGGTGAATCGCGACACCGACGGCGGCGCGCTGCTCGCCCACACCTCGCGCCTCGCCAGGCGCCTGCGGTCGTTCGGCCTGACGTTCCACCAGGCGACGACGGCCGATGAAGTGTGGCTGGCGGAACACCGGGCCGGCCTGCCCACCAGCCGCGCCGAGAAGTGGTACACGCTCGTGGTCGTGCGCATGCCCGGCGCGTCGCTGCCGCGGGCGAGCGGCGGCATCACCGCCGCCCGCGCCCTCGACGAGGCGCTGCCCGTGCTCAAGGCGTGGCCGCACGGCGGCGACGTGGACATCGAGGGCGAGGTCGTGCGCTGGCGGCGGCCAGGGCTGCTCTGGCCGTGGAACGTCGCGCAGACGGTCGCGCAGGGCCGCGAGCTTGCGGCGCTCGTGCGCACCGCGCAGGTGTGACGGGCCGACCGTCTATCGCTTCGGGATGGTCCAGTAGTAGACCTTCCGGCCGTTCACGTCCAGTTCCTGTTCCGGCTTCCACTCGCCCATGTCGAAGGCGTGCGAGACGATGCGGGTGCCGGGCTTCAGGTCCTTCATCAGCTTGGGCATCAGCTTCTGGTTGAGCGAGGGCAGCAGGTACAGGGTGACCACGGTGGCTTCGGAGATGTTGGCTTCGAAGAGGTCGCCCCGGATGATGCGCACCTTGTCGCCCACGCCGTTCTTCTGGACGTTCTCGTTGGCCTCCTTGATGCGCTGCGGGTCGATGTCGATGCCGACACCGCGGGCGCCGTACTTCTTCGCGGCCGTGACCGGGATGCGGCCATCGCCGGTGCCGAGGTCGTAGACCACGTCGGCCTTGGTGACCTTGGCCACCTGGAGCATCGCGTCGACGACTTCTTCGGGTGTCGGGACGTAGATGACGTCGGGCCGGCGGCTGGCCGGCTCCTGGGCCACCGCCGCGAGGGGCAGGGCCGTGAGAACGGAAGCGAGGGTCAGAACGGTCAGCAGACGTCGCATCGCAGGCTCCTTCGGGGCAGGAAGGCGAGTATACCGCCCGCCCCCTCCGCTTTGACGCGCGGCTGCCCACCCCGGCCGTCAGCCACGTGGGCCGGGTCATGGGACGCAGTCGAACGTCCACGCCGGACTATACACGAACGAACGTTCGTATAGACACTTTTCAGGTTTATTATTGAACCATGAAGCGAGTGTCTCGGCAGAACGGCGCCACCAGCCGGCGTCTCGTGCTGACACGCGCGCTCGACCTTGCCGCCACCGGCGGACTTCCCGCGGCGAGCATCGGCGCCCTGGCCGACGCCCTCGGGATGAGCAAGAGTGGGGTGTTCGCGCTCTTCGGGTCGAAGGACGCGCTCGATGCCGCCGTCGTGGAGGCCGCCGCCAGCCACTTCACCCGGGCGGTCGCGGCCCCGGCCGACGCCGCCCCGCCCGGCGTGGCCCGCCTGG
>JALHON010000311.1 GCA_022842985.1 Acidobacteriota bacterium
GCTCTTCCGATCTACGACCATGGCCATGGCGTTCCAGCGCACCAGGCTCTTGATGCGGCGCTCGATCTCGCGGCTGCCCGGGTAGGGCACCTGCTCGTCGGCGTGGATGGTGTTGATGTAGGGGGTGTTGGCCGTGAAAGGCAGCTTGACCCCGCTCTGCTGCGCGTGGCGCCCGAGCTCGCCGAGCAGGCGTCCCACCCGGGCGGGGCCGCCATGCTGCAGGACGTAGTCGAGCGACTCGAGCCACTCGCGAGTTTCGAGGGCCTCGAGCTCGGCGGCATCCGACTGAGCGGTGTTTCTCATGTCTCCCATTACCCTTTCGTGCGCGTCCGCTTCCCGACAAAGCGTGCAGATCGCGGCACCACAATCGGACTATCTTACTGCCACCGGCCGGGCAGTCTCAAACCCGGCCAGCCCATCCACGAGCCCCCAGGTGCCGCCACAACCACCAGTGCAGGTTATCGGCCCGAAGGCCCTCCGGCTGGCGCGACAGGCCATCGTGGCCTGTGCCGACTGCCCGCGGCTGCGCACCTACTGCACCGCCGTCGCCCGCACGAAGCGGGCGGCCTACCGGGACGACGCGTACTGGGGCCGTCCCGTCCCGGGCTACGGCGATCCGGCGGCCAGGATCTTCATCCTCGGACTCGCACCCGCCGCCCACGGCGCCAACCGCACGGGCCGGGTCTTCACCGGCGATGGCCGCGGCGGCTCGGGCGACTTCCTGATGGGGGCGCTGCACCGCGCGGGGCTCGCGAACATCCCCACGTCGCAGACCGTGGACGACGGACTGCGGCTGCGCAACGTGTTCGTGGGTGCGGCCGCCCGCTGCGCGCCACCGGCCAACAAGCCGACGCCGGAGGAAGTGGCCGCCTGCCGCCGGCACCTCGCCGCGGAGATCGCCGCGCTGCCCGACCTGCGGGTGATGGTGGCCCTCGGCAAGATCGCGTGGGACGCCTGGCTGGCCTTCGTCGGCGAACACGCCCCGCTGCCCCGCCCCCGCCCGGTCTTCGGTCACGGCGCCGTGGCGCACCTGGCCGCCCCCGGCGCCCGCGGACCGGAGCGCCTCATCCTCGTGGGCTGCTTCCATCCGTCCAGGCAGAACACGCATACGGGACGGGTGACGGCCGCCATGTACGAAGAGTGTTTCGGCCTCGTCACATACCTCGCCGGCATCGACGCCCGGCGATCGAAGGCGGATGTGAAGTCGCACGCCTGAGCTCGTGGCGAGAATCCTGGCCCGCGACCTGCGGATCTGCGAGGGCTGGCCGATTAACCAGGCCGACGGCTGTCCATAGGAGATCCGATGCCTCACATTTCGTCGCGCCAAGCCCAGCTCACGACACGCCTTGCTCTCATCGCGGCCGCAACCCTTGCTGGTGCAACGGCGGCGTCGGCCCAGAACCCGGTCCTGACGGTCACCCCGCTGGTGGCCAGACCAGGACAGTCGGTATCGGTCACGATCTCGGGCGACCCGTCACACTTCGTGGCGCTTGTCGGCAGCACCGTCGGCTCCGGCCTCAGTGCAGGCAGCGTCCCGCTGGCCGTTGGCACTGACTTCCAGGTCCTCTTCGGGCCGGCCCCCCTGACCAACGGCAGCGTCACCTTCACACTGCCGGCCACCTTCTTCAGCGGCTCCACGCTCGACCGCTACTACCTCCAGGCGGCCACGTCGGGCAATCTGTCGTTTGCGCCCTTGCGCGTTTCAGCCGGCCTGGTCGTGAAGAACGGCGACCTCCTCGCGGACCTGACGATGACGCCAGGCCCGGCTGGTCCCACGGGCCCGGCTGGCGCCACGGGTCCCGAGGGGCCCGCCGGATCGACCGGCGCCACCGGTCCGGCGGGGCCTGCCGGGCCAACCGGCGCCACTGGCCCGGCGGGACCTGCAGGCCCGGCGGGACCGACGGGTCCGACCGGCGCAGTCGCGTTGAGCGGTTTGTCGTGCGGGCCGAATCTCGCGATGCGCGGCGTTCATGGCGACGGCAGTCTGGCGTGCGCGCCGGTCGCTACCGCAGTCGGCTCCGGCGTCAGCGCCGTGAGCATCAACGGCGGCGGCAACGAAGTGACGGTGGCCCCTGGCGCGGCCGTGACCGTCAGCTTCAACTACCTGATCGGCAACTTCGGATGCCCGGCATGCATCGTACAGCTCTACGTCGGGCTGACCAATGGCGCGCCGTACAACTGCGTCGTCCCCGTCACTGTGCAAGGAGCGTCGGGCACGTCGTCGATTGGCTTCACCGCCCCGACGACGCCGGGGGTGTATTACATCGGCTCGGACGTGACGCTTGACTTCACGTGCCAGACGGTCAGCGCCGTGCCGCCGTCCAGGCGCGTCGGCCTTCTCTTCGTACAGTAGCCGGTCCACCGTACAGACGAAAGGCGCGCGATCGCCGCGCGCCCTCGTGCTACTGCTTGCGTTACCCGGTGGCCGACGACAGGACGCTCTTTCGAACTCCAGCCCCCGGCAACTCAGCCCCGTTCACGTCCGGCGCGTTACGCGCCGGGCTTGAACGTGTAGCTGCCGTCGGCCGCCTTGTCGCGGTACTTGCCGTGGCAGCCCGCGCAGGTCTTGCCGAGCTCACCCGCGGCGGCCTTGGCGGCGTCGCCCGTGGCGCCGGCGGCAATGGCATCGGCAGCCTTCTTCGCGGCCTGCGCCAGTTCGACCCCGTCGGCCTTGCCGTGGCTCTTGAAGAACGCTTCGGTCTCGGCCATCGCCTTCGACAGCGTCTCGGCCGACGTCTTCGACTCCGCGGCCATGCCGCCTTCGACCGCCTTGCGGAGCGCGCCGAACGCGGGACCGACGGCCTTCATCGCCTTGTCGATGACCGCGGCGTCCTGCGCCTGCGCGCCAACGCCCACGTTCATCAGGGCCACACCAAGGGCCAGACCACTCACCAGCAACATCCGCCGCATGCTTGCCTCCTCTTCGACGCGCCGCACGCCGGGGCCATGGCACCCGCCCGCCTGACCGGCCCGTCTCGTTCGTGAAGCCCCGATCCTGCCTCAAACCGCCGAGCTGCGTAAAGGCGGCTAGACGTGTGCCTGGAGCGGCGGATGCATCCGCCGGCCGTGCGTGAGCGACATCAGCACCACGTCGGAGGTCACCGGCGCCCGGCGGAAGCTGTCGACGCCGATGGCCGAAGCGATGGCATTCAGCACGGCACCGTAGCCGGCGCCGACGGGCGGCTCGCCCACCCCCTTGGCGCCGGTGGGCGTTCCGGGGTCGGGAATCCCGAGCCCTTCGGCCTTGAGGTGCACCGGGATGTCCATGATGGTGAGCGGCTTGTTGTAGTGGAAGCGGCGCGCCAGCGACACGCCGTAGTGCGGGTCGTAGACGAGCTTCTGGAAGAGCGCGTGCGCGATGCCGAGGCAGCAGCCGCCATTCAGCTGGGCGATGAGGCTGCGCGGATTCACCACCGTGCCGACGTCGCCCACCGACAGGAAGTCGATGAGCGAGACGACGCCGGTTTCGACGTCCACTTCCACTTCGGCGAAGCCGGCCACGAAGCCATAGGTGTCGCCGTCGCGCGGATACGTGTCTTTCGCGACGCCCATGAGGCCGAGACCGACGAGGCCCGCCGCCGACGCCTTCGTGAAGGCGTGGATGTCCTCCGGGAGTTCGTGGCCGTCGAACCGCCCGCCGAGCGCGAGCGCGCGCGTGGCCGCCTGCGCGTAGGTGAGCCCGCGGCCCGGGTTGCCCTTGCGGAACACGCGTTCGTTCCCGAGGTCGTAGTCGTCGGGCGCCCCGCCGAGGTCCTGCGCGGCGATCTGCTGCAGCTTGCGCTTCAGGTCTTCGGCGCCGGCCATGTTGGCGCGGGTCATCGCGTGCGTGGTCTGGCTGCCGACCGACATGCACGTCCACGGCAGGCCCTTGGACGTGTTGCCCCAGACGACCTCCACCTTGTCCCACGGCATGGCGAGCACGTCGGCCGCCACGCGCGCGAGATCGATGACCGAATGCGTGCCGAGGTTGCCGACGCCGCTCTGCACCTGCAGGCGGCCATCGGGCCGGAGGATCATCAGCCCGTCGAAGCCGATCGAGCCGGCCCCGTGCGGGCCCACGGCCACGCCGACGCCCCGTACCTTCGCCCCGCGGCGCTGGCCGGCGCGCGCCACGCGCGTCTGCCAGTCGAAGAGTTCGGCGCCGCGATCGAGCGATTCCTGCACGAAGGCGCCGGTGACGTAGCGGCGTGTGCCATCGGGCCCCGGCGGGCCGTAGACGGCTTTGCCGGTGGGCGCGTTCAGACGGCGGATGGCGAGCTGATCCACGCCGAGCTGCGCGGCCGCCTTCGTGATGATGCCTTCGATGATGCCGTTGGCCTGCATCGGCCCGGGGGAGCGCTGCTGCGTGCGCGGCGGCGTGTTCGTGAGCACGTTCACCGCGCGCCAGCGCATGGCCGGCGCCTGGTAGACGAGCGACGCGGCCAGCCCCGCCGAGCGGTGGTCGCCCATCGGGCCGTAGGGGCCGTTGTCCTGCACGAGGAAGAGATCGAGCGCGGTGATGCGGCCGTCCTTCGCGAAGCCGACCTTCGCGCGGCCCGTCATGTTGGTGCGGGCGCGGCCGAAGTAGCTCTCTTCCTCGCGGCTCACGCGCATCATCACCGGCGCGCCCACCTTCTTCGAGAGCACGCAGGGAATCGCCATGGAGACGGCGCCGGCGCCCTTGCTGCCGAAGCCGCCGCCGGTGAATTCCGAGATGAGCACCAGTTTCGACGGGTCGATGCCCACCCAGCGCGCCACGACGTCCACCGTGCGCACGACGCTCTGCGTCGAGCAATGCAGGTAACACTTGTCGTTCTGCCAGTAGGCCATCGCGCTGCGCGTTTCGAGCGGATGGTGCCCCGTCGAGTTCACGACGAACGTCTCGTCGAGCACCACGGCGGCGCTCGCGAAGCCGGCCTCGAGGTCCCCGTAGCTCCACTCCTCCATCGCCTTGCCGATGGGGAGCGCGCCCTCGGGCGCGGCGGCGAAGTCGTCGGCCGTCCACTTGAGGCGCGTGACCGGCGGACGCGCCGGCGGCTGCCCGGGCTGCGGC
>JALHON010000312.1 GCA_022842985.1 Acidobacteriota bacterium
AGCCACCGGAGACATCGCCTTCGCCGGACGAGTCGGTCCCGCTCGTGGTCAGGTGGTGCAGCGCGGCGGCCGCCGGCTCGGCGACCAGGTGGACGTGCGGCACCTGCGCCAGCCGAGCGCGCCGAGGAACCCGGCGCCGCCACGCCGAACCGGCGCTTCGACGACGGTCAGGGCTCGGTGAAGGTCGACACGCGCAAGCTCGACAACCTCGTGGACATGGTCGGCGAGCTCGTCATCGTGCAGTCGATCATCCAGGAAGACCCGGTGCTCCAGTCGGCCGTCGACGAGCGCCTCACGCGCAACATGGCGCAGCTGCGCCGCATCACGAGCGACCTGCAGCGCAACGCCATGTCGATGCGCATGCTCCCCATCCGCCAGACCTTCCAGAAGATGGCGCGTCTCGTGCGCGACCTCTCGAAGAAGAACGGCAAACCGGTGGAGCTCACGCTCACGGGTGAAGACACGGAACTCGACCGCCGCGTCATCGAGTCGATCAACGACCCGCTGATGCACATGGTCCGCAACAGCATGGACCACGGCCTCGAGTCGCCCGATCGCCGCGCCGCCGCCGGCAAGCCCGCCCAGGGCTCGCTCACGCTGAGCGCCTTCCACCAGGGCGGCAACATCGTCATCGCCATCGCCGACGACGGCGGCGGCCTCAACACGGATCGCATCCGCGAGAAGGCCATCGCGCAGGAGCTCATCAGCGCCAGCGACGACCTGACGCCGGCCGAGATCCACCAGCTGATCTTCCGCCCCGGCTTCTCGACCGCCGAGAAGGTCACCGAGATCTCGGGCCGCGGCGTCGGCATGGACGTCGTGCGCCGCAACATCGAAGCGATGCGCGGCCGCATCGAGATCCAGAGCACGCCGGGCGCCGGCACGACCTTCTACATCAAGCTGCCGCTCACGCTCGCCATCGTCGACGGCCTGCTGCTGTCGGTGGGCCATCAGCGCTTCGTGCTGCCGACCTTCTCGGTGCGCGAGTCGCTGCGCCCGACCCGCGAACAGGTGCACCAGGTGCAGGGCTCACCCTGCATGATCCAGGTGCGCGACCACCTGCTGCCGCTCATCCGCCTGGCCGACCTCTTCGGCATCGACAGCCCGGTGCACGACCCGTGCGAAGCCACGGTCGTCGTCGTCGAGGACGACGGCCGCTGCGCCGGCGTGATCGTCGACGCCCTCATCGGCAAGCAGGAAGTGGTCATCAAGCCGCTCGGCGACCAGTTCGCCGGCGTGCGTGGCGTCTCGGGAGGCGCCATCCTCGGCGACGGCCGTATCGGGCTCATCCTCGATGCGCCGGGCGTCATCGGCACCACGTCGGAAGAAAGCCGCGCGGCCTGATCGGCGCGCCCGGACCCGCATCCCCTACGCGAAAGAAGCAGACCATGAACGCAGCCGTTGCCTCAGCCGACGCCCCCAAGACCTCGCGCCTCGACGGCGTTGCCGGAAAGTACCTGACGTTCGCCCTCGCCGGCGAGGAATACGGCCTGTCGGTGCTGAAGGTGCGCGAGATCATCAAGATCATGGACATCACGCCGGTGCCGCAGGTGCCGTCGCACATCCGCGGCGTCATCAACCTGCGCGGCAAGGTGATCTCGGTCATCGACCTGCGCCTCAAGTTCGGCTTCCCGCCGAAGGACTACGACGACCGCACCTGTATCGTCGTGGTGGACGCGGCCACCGACAACGGCACCGTCATGACCGGCGTGGTCGTCGACTCGGTGGCGGAAGTGCTGAACATCTCGGCCGACGAGGTCGAGGAGACGCCCGACTTCGGCGGCCGCGTCCAGGTGGACGCCATCAAGGCCGTCGCCAAGGTCAAGGGCAAGGTCAAGATGCTCGTGGACATCGACCGCGCCCTCGGCGTCGACGGCTTCTGACCGCCACGCGCACGGATTCCGCCATGTCCACCCCGGTGATGACGCCCCGCCTGAGCGACACCGAGCTGCGCGCGATCGCGAAGCTCGTGTACGAGAAGAGCGGCATCGTGCTGCACGACGGCAAACGCGAGCTCATCACGTCGCGGCTGCAGAAGCGTCTGCGCCACCTCGGCCTTGCGACCTACGCCGAGTACCTGAAGCTCGCCGAACGCGATCCGGCCGAGCTCGTCACGCTGCTCGACTCGATCGCGACCAACCACACGCACTTCTTCCGCGAAGCCAGACACTTCGAGATCCTGACCTCGCGCGTGCTGCAGACCGCGGCCGCCCGCCGCGGCGGCGAGCTGCGCGGCTGGTGCGCGGCCTGCTCGACCGGCGAAGAGCCCTACACGATCCTGATGTCGCTGCTCGAGGCCGGCTGCGGCGGCGTGCGGCTGCTCGCCTCCGACATGTCCACCAAGGCGCTGGCCACCGCGAAGAGCGGCGTCTACCGCCTCGACAAGATGACGGACGTGCCGAAAGCCTACCTGCCGAAGTACTTCGAGAAGGGCCTCGGCGCGCAGGCCGGCCTGGCCCGCGTGCAGCCGTCGCTGCGCCGCCTGGTCGAGTTCCGCGCCCTCAACCTGCTCGAGGTCACCTCGCTTGGCCAGCAATTCGACTTCATCTTCTGCCGCAACGTGATGATTTACTTCGACAAGGCCGTGCAGCAGCGCGTCGTGTCGATGCTCGAGCGTCACCTGGCGCCCGGAGGCTATCTGTTCATCGCCCACTCCGAGAGCCTGAACGGCATCACCCACGGTCTGGCGACCATCGCGCCTGCCGCCTTCCAGCGGAGGGCCGCCTGATGTGCGCCGCACCCGCACTCCTCGCCCCGCGTGGCGGCGGCGACACCCGCCTGGTGGTCGGCATCGGCGAGTTCGCCGTCACCCGGCAGCCCGGCGCCTCGATCGTGACGCACGCGCTCGGCAGCTGCATCGCCGTGTGCATCTGGGATCCGGCCGCCCGGGTCGCCGGCCTGCTCCACTTCCTGCTGCCGGATTCGAAGATCAACCCCGAGCGCGCCCGCATCCAGGTCGGCACCTTCGCCGACAGCGGTATTCCGGCGCTCTTCCAGGAGGCCTACAAGCTCGGCCTCGACAAGAAGCGCTGCGAGGTGCGGCTGGCCGGCGGTGCGGAAATCGCCGCCTCGGCTTCGCCCTCGAACCTGCAGGTGGGCAAACGCAACATCCTCGCCGCCCGCAACCTGCTGTGGAGGAACGGCGTGATGATTCGCGCGGAAGCCACCGGCGGCGCCATCCCGCGCACGGTCCGCATCAGCGTGGACGATGGCCGGGTCGAAGTGAGCACGGGCAGAGACCTCGCGCTGCTCTAGGAGAATGACGATGCAGTCGGAATTGACCCCAGAGACGGCGGGCGCCGGGCCCAACGTGCTCATCGTGGACGACTCGGCGATGATGCGCAAACTCATCAGGCGCGTCACGTCGGTGGTTGGCGTGCCGATCGGAACGATCTTCGAAGCCGGCAACGGCCGCGAGGCGCTCGACATCCTCGAGCACGAGGACATCAAGTTCGTCTTCACCGACATCAACATGCCGGTGATGACGGGCACGGAACTGCTGCGCGCGATGCACGAGCGGCCCGAGTGGCAGCACATCGTGCGCATCATCATCTCCACCGACGGCTCGGAGGCGCGCCGCGAGGAGGTCTCCGGACTCGACGTGAAGATGTATGTCGAGAAACCCTTTCGCCCCGAGGTGATGCGCGATGTCCTCTCCGACCTCAGCCCCACGACTGGACGCTGACACCATGGCGGCGCTCGGCGCCGCGGCGGTGAACGTGGCCGAAGACAGCCTGTTCGCCTTCGCCGAGGCCTGCAGCGCCGACGCCCTCGCGGTCAGCCTCGACGCGCGGCCCGACGGCGAGACATGGCTGCGCGCCGCGGTGCGCTTCCGCGGCCCCTTCCAGGGCGTCGCCGAGGTGTCGCTGCCGCGCGACCTCGCGCTCGAACTGTGCGCCGCGTTCGGCGGCGACAGCCCGGAGGACGTGGCGCCGCAGGACGTGCGCGACTTCGCCGGCGAGTTCGCCAACATGATGTGCGGCCTGTGGCTGACCCGCGCCCACAGTCAGGCCCGCTTCGATCTGGATGCGCCCCGCATCGACGAATTCGGCCGGCCCGTCGCCGTGGCGCCCGCCGATGTCTTCGGGCTGCTCGTGAACGACGCGCCCGTCATCGTCAGCCTGCGCCCGGCGGAAAGTCAGCACTGACATGGCCGCGTCCGCCCGTACCCGCGTCCTCATCGTGGACGACTCCGCCGTCGTGCGGAAGCTGCTGAGTGATGCCCTGCGCAAGCACGACGATCTCGAGGTCGTGGGCGGCGCCGCCGATCCCTACGTGGCGCGGGAGATGATCCTGCAGCACAAGCCCGATGTCATCACGCTCGATATCGAGATGCCGCGCATGGACGGCCTGAGCTTCCTCAAGAAGCTCATGGAGCATCACCCGATCCCGGCCATCATCGTCAGCTCGCTCACGCAGTCGGGCTCCGCGGCGAGCGTCGAAGCGCTGCGCATCGGCGCCATCGACGTCATCGGCAAGCCGGGCGGTCCGACGGCGGTGGCCCAGGTGGCCGAGCGCGTCGCCGAACGCATCCGCGCGCTGCGCCAGCGGCCGATCGTGCTGACCAAGCGCGTGCCGGCGGCGGCGGCGCATCCCGTGGCCACACTGACCGGATCGGCGAAGAACGCGCGCGGCCTCATCGCCGTGGGCGCCTCGACCGGCGGCACGCAGGCCATCGAAGCATTCCTCACGCGCCTGCCGGCCGACGTGCCGCCCATCGTCATCACGCAGCACATGCCGGCGGGTTTCACGCGCGCCTTCGCCGACCGGCTCGACACCGTGTGCCCGATGCGCGTGCGCGAAGCGCAGGGCGGCGAGATGCTCGAACGTGGCGTCGCCTACGTGGCGCCGGGCGGCCATCACATGGTCATCGATCGCGCCGGCCTCGAGCTGCGCACGCGGCTCACGCAGGGCCCGCCCGTGCACCATCAGCGGCCGGCCGTGGACGTGATGTTCGAGTCGATCGCGAAGCTGCCGGGGCTGCCGGTGGTGGGCCTGCT
>JALHON010000313.1 GCA_022842985.1 Acidobacteriota bacterium
AGCAGCGAGCCGGTGGCGAGCGCGAGCAGGCGGTCGTCGCGGGCGGCGAGCGCGCCGCCGAGCAGCGCCACGACCAGCGTGAGGTGCTGCACGAACGGCGTGCCGCCGGGGATGCCGGAATCGAACCGGCGCAGCACGATCTCGGCAATCGGCAGCAGCGTCAGCAGCGCGAGGGTGAGCACGGAGAGCCCGTGCTCGAAGACGCCGAGGCGTCCGCCGTCGTCGATGCCGCGGGCTTCCGCGGGAGCGTCGGGATCGTGCGTCGCGGTCACTTCGTGCCGCGCGTCTTGCGGAAGGCGTCGCGTTCGCGCGTCGCCTGGTCGTAGATGTCGGCCGGCACGACGCTGCCCTTCATCGACGCCGCGAACTTGTCGGCCATCTCACGGAAGCCGCGGGTGGCCGCCGCATCCGGCGCCGTCACCTTGAGGCCGCGCTTCACCATCTCGGCACGCGCCTGCGTGTCCTGGGCCGGCACCTCCTTGTCGAGGCCGTCCTGCATCTTCTTCGCGAGCGTCAGGATCTGGTCACGATCGCTCTGCTGGATGCTGTTCCACACCTTGGCGTCCACCACCGTGCCGCCGGCGAGCGGCCCGACGCCGAGGTCGAGCATCTCGGGCACGTTGCGGTACCACTGGAACGCCAGCGTGGCGAGCGGCGTCGATGGCACGGCGTCGAGCAGGCCGGTCATCAATCCGCTCTGCACTTCGGTAAACGGCAGCGGACGCGGGTTGAAGCCGTTCTGTTTGTAGAGCTGCACGAACTGGTCGTCGCCGGCCGACGTGTAGAGGCGCTGCTTCTTGAGGGCCTCGACGTTCGGCACCGGGCCCTTGCTGAACAGGTACACCCAGCCGGTGTCGCCCCAGTTCAGGAACACGAGGCCCTTGGCCTCCAGCTTCTGCTTCAGCACCGGTTCGAGCTTCGCGCGCACGGTGCGGTACTCGTCGTAGCTGCTGAAGAACATCGGGATGGCGAAGATGTTGAACGCCGGATCCACCGACGCCAGGCCGAGCGCCGTGATCGACGCGCCGTGCTGCCGGCCGATCTTCATGTTCGAGATCATCGTGGCTTCGTCGTCCTGGGCGGCGCCGATGACGCGCACCACGACGCGGCCGCCGGTGGCGGTGCGGACGTCGGTTTCGAACTGCTTCAGGGCCTTGTGCCACACGGACCCGAGCGGCGCCGGCGAGGCGAGACGGATGGTCGTCTGCGCGCTGGCCACACTGGCGGCGCAGGCGACGAGAAGCGTCGCGATCCACGGGCGGAGAGTGAATGACATGGCGTTCGGTGTCCTCGAGGAGGCGGGTTAGCGGAACGGAATGGGCACGGGCGCATGCGGCACGGGGGGCGCCACCGCCAGACGTGGTGCCGCCGGGTAATGCGCAGCGGCGTCGGTAAAGAGCTCATCCACCCGCGACTGCAGGATGCGGGCGCGTTTCTGGGCAATCAGCGTGGCGAGGCGGTTGTTCGGCACGTCGTCCGGGTTAACCGCGAGCGCCTGTTCGAGGAGTTTCTCGAATTCTTCCTTGTTGTTCGCCGGCTGGGCGACGCTTGCCGCCATCGCGACGTAGGCCGACGCCGACTTGCCCTTCGAGAGCTCGACGGCGCGTTCGAAGTGCTTGCGCGCCCTGGCGGCGTCGCCGCCCATCGAGGGCGACATGCCGTCGAGGGTGATGAACACCTCGTGAATGGCGCCATCGGCGTAGTCTTCGTCGATCTGGAGGGCGCGTTCCATGAGCGTGCGCACGACCGGGAAGTCCGCCACCAGATCCGGCTGGTCCACACCCACCGCGATCGCCGAGCCCCAGGACGCGCCGAGCCAGTAGAGCTCGTCGACATCGAACTTCGTCGTGCCGAGCGCCGTCGCCGGATCTTTCGCCAGCGCCTCGCGCAGGCCGGGCCGCCGCAGTTCCGCCCGCCGCATGCAGTAGTCGCGTCCCCGCAGGTACAGTCGCCGGGCCCGGGTCTTCAGCCGTTCGCTCTCCTCGTAGTTCGTCGACTCGATGGCTTCGGCATCGAGCTGCACGAACGCGTTGGCGTAGGAGGTAAAGCCCGAGCAGGCCGTGAGCAGCATCCCCTTGTGCTTCGGGGAGGCCTGGAGCAGCGACTCGAGGGTCTTGAGCGAGAAGGGGAGCGCGGCCTTGATGAGCTCCGGGTCGTCGTCGGTCGTGTAGACGGACGGCCCCGGCGCCGACAGGGTATCGCCTAACTTGTTGACGGCAAAGGTCTTGACCGAGCAGCCAGCCAGCGACACCGTCGCCAGGGCCACCACGGCGGCGTGCCGCATACGCAGGGAAGGAAGGGCCTGATGTGCCAACGTCACTTCAGGATAGACGAAAAAACCGGCCGGTTGGATACGTGTCGCCGCGCCTGGCCGCGGCTGCCCGGCCGCGGCGTCAGTAGGCCTTGACGTCGGCGGCATCGACTTCGACCGCCACCCCCTGGCCGATCAGATCGACCGCGAGGACGAGGCGGGCGTGCGCGCCCTTCTTCACGAGGCGTCCGACGACGCCCTTGAGCGGGCCGTGCGTCACCTCGACGCGGTCACCTTCCTGGATGAGTGGGCACGGGTCGTACTGCAGGTCCGACTCGACGAGGCGCCTGATGGCGTCGATTTCGCTGTCCGGAACCGGTGCGGGCGTGCCGGCGAAGGACACGATCCCCGCCGCGCCGGCGCACGACAACACCGCGACCCGCTGGTCGGGGCGAAAGTGGGCGAAACAGTAGCCAGGAAACAGGGGCCACGCCACCTGCTTCTTCCTGTCCTTCCATCGGGACCAGCGCACGATGGTTGGCAGGAAGGCGGTGATGCCCTTCTGCTCGAGCTGTTCCCGCACGACCTGTTCATGCCGCGATCGTGTCCAGACCGCGTACCACGAAGCGGGAGCCGAAGCGTTCACAAGGGGGACTTTCCGTCGACGCTGTCGGGCGTCGATCCGGAAGGCCCGATCCTAGCACGCGGCATGGCGCCGGCAAGGCGTGGCCGGTCAGCGCGCGGTGCCCTCGAATTCCTCGTAGGCGCGTGCGACACCGTGCCAGAGCACGCCGGGGGTGGTGAGGGCCGGATAGTGCTCGGCGTGCGTCCGCATGTCCATCTTCGCGGCGGCGGCTTCCGCCGGCACGCCCGCCTTGTGCAGGGCCTCGGCCTGCTGGCGGAAGTCGCGCAGGTAGGCCTGGAAGTGGTCGATCTTTGCTTTGCCGCGGAAGGCGGTGCCGTGCCCGGGGAGCGTGATGTCGAAGTCCAGGGCTCGCAGCCGGTCGAGCGTGGCCGGCCAGTCGGCCAGGAAGCCGTCGCCGATGTACGACGTGCCTTCGACGAGCAGGTCGCCGGTGATGACGACGCGTTCCTTCGGCAGGAACACCACGATGTCGCCGCCGGTGTGCGCGCGCCCCAGATACAGCAGGCGGATCTCGCGGCCGCCGCGGGTGAGGGTGAGGTGGTCGGTGAAGGTCAGCGTCGGCGGCGTCGGCACGAGCCCCTTCGAACCGGCGAGCTGCGTTTCGGCGATGGCCAGCTGCGATTCGAGGGTGGCGCGCCCGGCCGCGGGCGCCGCCGCGAGCTTCGCCTTCAGGTCGGCGATACGCGCGGGCAGGCCGGTGGTGATGAACATCTCGTAGCTGCGGCCTCGCATCGAGTCGCCGGCGGCGAGCTTCGCGCGCGTGTACTCGTGGCCGATCACGGTCACGTCGGGCCCGTAGATCTGGTTGCCGTGCGCGTGGTCCCAGTGCCAGTGCGTGTTCACCACGTAGCGCACCGGCTTCGGCGTGAGCGCCTTGACCTCTTCCCGCAGGGCCCAGGCGGCGCCCGGCGAGAGGTTCGTGTCGATGACCATGACGTCGTCGGCGTTGACGATGACCGAGGCATTGCAGCCCACGGCGAGCGCGCCCGTGCCCACCGCGTGGTACACGCCGGGCACGACTTCGTTGAAGGTGAACGCCTTGCCCGTGTAGGTGGCGCCCACGGGCCGGCCCGCCTCCTGCGCGGCCACGCGGCCGAGCCTCGTCGAGACGAGCACGGCGAGGCCGGCCGCGGCCACGAACGTCAGTACGACCCAGCGGTGACGGCGGACGGCATGAGCCATGGGCGTTGAACCTCTCAGGCGAAGGTGGCGACGACGGGGCCGTGGTCGCTCGTGCCGAATTCCCGCTGCACGACGCAGGTGGCCGCGCCGCCGGCCAGCGCCTGCGAGGCGACGATGTAGTCGATGCGCCAGCCGATGTTGCGCTGCTTCAGGTTGCGCCACGGCGCCCACCACGTGAACAGGCTGTCGTCGGTGGGGTGCAGCGTGCGCGCGATGTCCACGAGCCCGCGCGAGAGCAGCCGCGTGATGAGCGCCCGTTCGTCGTCGCGCGTGCCCACCTGGTTCAGCTTGCGCTCCTTCGGGTGGATGTCGAGGTCGGTGAGCGCCACATTCAGGTCGCCGGCAAAGAGCAGGGCGCGGCCGGCCGCCTGATGGTCGGCGGCCCAGGCATCCATGTCGGTCAGGAAACGCAGCTTCGCCGCGTAGTCCTTGCCGCCGTTCGGCACGTAGAAGGACGAGGTGACGACGGGGCCGTGGCCGAAGTCGATCTCGGCGGAGATGACGCGCGTTTCGAAGTCGAACGCCGGGTGCGTGAAGACGGGCGGTGCCGTGACGAGTGCCTTCGAGATGAACAGGCCCACGCCCGAGTAGCCCTTGTCGCCGTGGTAGCCGGTCCAGTAACCCTCGAGATCGCGCAGGTCGAAGGGGAGCTGATCGGGGTTGGCCTTGAGTTCCTGCAGGCAGACGATGTCGGGCTTCTCGGCCGCCAGCCACTCGAGCAGTTGCCCCTGGCGGGCGCGGATGCCGTTGACGTTCCAGGTCGCAATTTTCATGAACGCCCGATCATCACCCGGCGGCGAGCTGTTGCAGTCGGATTTCTATGCCGCGCCGCGCGGCGCCGGCGGCGGCCTCGCGGTTGCCCGCCGCATCGCGGGCCGCGGCGTCGAGCAGCGCTTCGATCTCGAAGGCCACCTGGGC
>JALHON010000314.1 GCA_022842985.1 Acidobacteriota bacterium
GGTGGCGCCGCACGGCCCGCCGGACCGCCGCCCGCGCGCGGTCTCTACATCACCGGCGAGGTGCCGCGCGTCACGCCGGTGACCGACGAGATGCTGAAGACGCCGCCGGCCGGCGACTGGCTGATGGCGCGCCGCACCTATCAGGCCTGGAGCCACAGTCCGCTCGACGAGATCACGACGTCGAACGTCGGCTCGTTGAAGCTCGCCTGGGTCTGGAACATGAACGAGGGCGGCTCGAACCAGCAGATGCCGCTCGTGCACGACGGCATCGTCTACCTGACGAACACGATGAACGAGGTGCAGGCGATCGACGGCGCCACCGGCGAACTCATCTGGGCCAACCAGGTAGGGCCCAACCGCGCCATCGGCTTCGGCTCGATGCGCAACCTCGCCATCTACAAGGACAAGATCTATCTGGCCACGACCGACGCGCACCTCGTGGCCCTCGACGCGAAGACAGGCAAGAAGGTCTGGGACACGACGATTGCCGACCCGGCCAAGGGCTTCTCGAACACGAGCGGCCCGATCGTCGTGAAGGGCAAGGTCATCCAGGGCCTGCAGGGCTGCGATCGCTACCGCGAGGAACGCTGCTTCATCAGCGCCTACGACGCCGAGACCGGCAAGCTCGCGTGGAAGTTCCACACCGTGGCGCACAGCGGCGAACCCGGCGGCGACACCTGGAACAACCTGCCGAACATGATGCGGCAGGGCGGCGAGACGTGGATCGCCGGCAGCTACGACCCGGACGTCGACCTCACGTTCTGGGGCACCGCGCAGGCCAAGCCGTGGATGCCGGTGAGCCGCGGCACCCGCGTCTTCGACGCCGCGCAGCACACCGCCTCCACCGTGGCGCTCAATCCCGCCACCGGCGAACTCGTGTGGCGCTTCCAGCACCTGCCGGCCGAGACGCTCGACCTCGACGAGGTGTTCGAGCGCGTCTCGGTGGACATCGGCGCGCAGAAGGCGCTCTTCACGATCGGCAAGTCGGGCATCCTGTGGAAGCTGGATCGCAAGACGGGCGCGCTCATCGACCTCGCCGAGACGATCTTCCAGAACGTCTACACCGACATCGACAGGAAGACGGGCCGCGCCACTTACCGCGCCGACATCCTCGAGCAGAAGCTGGACCAGTGGATCCTCGCCTGCCCGTCCACCGAGGGCGGTCACAACTGGCAGGCCATGACGTATCACCCCGGCACGCAGTCGCTCGTCATTCCGCTCACGCAGTCGTGCATGGAGATTGCGCCGCGCAAGGTCGAGCAGGTGGCCGGCCAGGGCGGCACGGCGGCGGCGCGCCGCTTCTACGAGATGCCGGGCAGCGACGGCAACATCGGCAAGCTCGCCGCCTACGACGTGAAGTCGCTCAAGGAACTGTGGAGCATCGAGCAGCGCGCGCCGTTCCTGACCGCCGCGCTCTCGACCGGCGGCGGGCTCGTCTTCATCGGCGACCTCGACCGCTACTTCCACGCCTACGACGTCAAGACCGGCAAGGAGCTGTGGAAGACGCGCCTCGGCACCTCGGTACAGGGCTTCCCGGTGTCGTTCACGGCCAACGGGAAGCAGTACATCGCCGTCACGACCGGGCTCGGCGGCGGCAGCCCGCGCCTCGTGCCGCGCACGCTGGCGCCCGAGATCAATCACCCCGGCACCGGCCACGCCCTCTACGTGTTCGAGGTCGGCTCACGCTGAGGCGCTTGTAGAATCAGTGGATGCGGAGGATGCGATGAGCGCTCACGACCCCCTGACGGCCCCGATCCCCGGCGCGGACTCGCGCGTCGTGGGCGGCGTGCAGCTCGACATCGTGCGCACCGGCACGGGCCGCGTCAAGCGCGCGATCTATCCGGCGGGCTTCCGCTGGTCGACGCACATGAAGCCGGTGACCGGCACCGAGACGTGTGAACACGCACACGTCGGCTTCCTGGCGCGAGGCCGCATCCACGTGCACTTCCCCGACGGCTGCGTGCAGGAATTCGCGGCGCCGGCCGCGCTGGCGATCGAGCCCGGACACGACGCCTGGGTGATGGGCGACGAACCGGCCGTGCTCATCGAAGTGGACTTCGAGGGCGACACGATCGCCCGCTTCGGCCTGCCCACCGCGCATAGACACGCCTGAACACGTGCGGCTCCCCCACCGCCCCGGCATCCTCGCGCTCGTCCTGACGCTCGCCACGCTGACGCCACCTCTGGCGGCGCAGCGGGCGCGTATCGGCGACGCCATCCGCGACTTCGTCAGCATCGACGCGCCCGTCGTGGCGCTCACGAACGCGCGCGTGATCGATGGCACGGGCGCGCCGGCCCGCGAGGGCCAGACGATCGTGCTGCGCGAGGGCCGCATCGCCGCGATGGGGCCGTCCGCCACCACACCGCCCCCCGACGGCGCGCGTGTCGTGGACCTCACGGGCAGGAGCGTGCTGCCGGGTCTCGTGATGCTCCACGAGCATCTCTACTACCCGACCGGCCCTGGTGTGTACGGGCAGCTCGGGCAGAGCTTCGTGCGCCTCTATCTCGCCGGCGGCGTCACCACAATGCGCACGGGCGGCAACCTGAACGGCTTCATGGACATCACGCTCAGGCAGCGTGTCGAGGCCGGCGAGGCGGCCGGTCCGGCCATCGATGCCACGATGCCGTACGTCAACGGGCCGAACCAGTTCGTGCAGATGAACACGGTCACCACCGAAGAACGGGCGCGCCGGCACGTCGCCTACTGGGCCGACGAAGGCGCCACCTCGGTGAAGGCCTACATGCAGATCTCGCGCGCCGCGCTCGGTACGGCCATCCGCGAAGCGCACGCGCGCGGCCTCAAGGTCACGGGGCATCTGTGCTCGGTGACCTACGCGGAAGCCGCCGCGCTCGGCATCGACAACCTCGAACACGGCTTCTTCGCCGCCACCGACTTCGTGCCCGACAAGAAGCCCGATGTCTGTCCCGGGCAGGGCCGCGGCCAGCAGACGGTGGCCGACCTCGATCCGAAGGGCGTCGCCTTCCAGACGCTCGTCCGCACCCTCATCGAGAAGAAGGTCGCCGTCACCTCGACCCTCACGGTCTTCGAGCTCAACACGCCCGGCCGGCCGGTGCCGCCCGGGCTCGACGTGCTGGTACCGCAGCTCCGCGACCAGTATCTGCAGAACCGCGCGCGAGTCGAGGGCAACACGCAGTCGATCTACCCGCGGCTCTCTCCGAAGGCGATGGCGCTCGAACGCGAGTTCGCGCGGGCCGGCGGCCTGCTCGTGGCCGGCACCGACCCCACGGGCGGCGGCGGCGTGATTCCCGGCTACGCCAACCAGCGGCAGCTCGAACTGCTCGTCGAAGCCGGCTTCACGCCGCTCGAGGCGATCACCATCGGCACGCGCAATGGCGCCCGGTATCTCGGGCTCGAGCAGCGCCTCGGCACACTGGCGCCTGGCCTGCAGGCGGACCTGATGATCGTGGCCGGCGATCCGTCGCGGGACATCCGCGCGCTTCGCGACGTCGAAACGGTGTTCCGCCAGGGTGTGGGTTTCGATTCCGCGCGGCTCATCCAGTCGGTCGCGGGCAAAGTGGGATTGTGGTGACAGGGTGCTGATACCGTCGATTGATCTGAAGGCCGGGCGCATCGTGCAGCTCGTGCAGGGCGAGAAGCTGGCCGTCGAATCGAACGACGTCGAGGGCTGGATTGCGAAGTTCCGCGGCTTCAAGGCCGTGCAGCTCATCGACCTCGATGCGGCGATGGCCACCGGCAACAACGACGCGCTCGTGCGCTACATCTGCGGCAGGCTGCCGTGCCGGGTGGGAGGCGGCGTACGCTCGGCCACGCGCGCGCTCGAGCTCATCGACGCCGGCGCCACGCACGTCATCGTCGGCTCGTCGCTCTACCGCGGCGGCCGGGCCGGCGATCCGCAGGATTCGTACCTGAACCTCGGCTTCGCGCAGGAGCTCGTACGCGCGGTCGGCAACAAGCGGATCATCGGCGCGGTGGACAGCAAGGCCGGGAAGGTCGTGATTCACGGCTGGAAGACGTCGCTGCCGATCACGGCCGTGCAGGCCGTGCAGACGCTCGAAACCTTCTGCGACGAGTTCCTCTACACGCACGTCGACCGCGAAGGCCTGATGCAGGGCACCGACATGCCGGCGATCCTCGAGGTGGCGCGGGCGACCGTGCGGCAGGTGACGGCGGCCGGCGGCATCACGACCGAGGCGGAGATTCAGGAGCTCGACCGCCACGGCATCCACGCCGTGGTCGGCATGGCGATCTACACCGGCCTGCTGGCCGTGAAGGCGCCGCCTACTGAATGAAGGCCACGGCGCGCACGGCGCGCGCCACGACGTAGATGCGGTCGTTGTTCGACCTGGGATCGGCCGGCGTCATGAAGAAGCCCGGCCGGCCGGCGTCGTAGGCGGTGGTCGAGCCGACGATGGTCTCGCCGTCCTTGAAGATGACCTGCAGCTTGCGGCCGGGCACGAGGCGGTCGAACGCCTTCCGCTCCTGGTAGTCCTTGTTGCCGGCGTGATCCTTCACGAAGAAGACCGCCTTGAGCGCGGGCACACCGATCCTGACCGGGGTGGCGCCCGGGTCCGACGGGATCACGTGGAAGAAGTCCCGCGTGACCGAGAAGTCCTGTGTGGTGCCCTTGACGATCCGGCCGTCGGCGAAACGCGCGACGACGCGGTTGTGGATCTGCATGACCGACCTCGGCGCCGGGGGAGGTGCCGCGGCCGAAGCTTAACGTACGCCGCGCCCGCTACAATCCATCCGCCCCATGCATCCCGAGCCCGCGCTGGTCATCACCACCTACACCCAGGCCGCCGACACCTTCGACGAGCTGCCCTTCTGGCACCACTACGGGCGTCTCACGGTGGAGCGTGCCGGCGCCCGACCCGGCGAGCGGGTGCTCGACCTCTGCTGCGGCACCGGCGCCTCGGCGCTGCCGGCGGCGCGGGCGGTGGGCCGCACCGGGTCG
>JALHON010000315.1 GCA_022842985.1 Acidobacteriota bacterium
GACCCATGATGGCCAGAGGCGGCGATGCCTCACGACAGGCCGGATATACGACTGCATCCGACTTCCGTCACCGCCTGATCGTCGTGCTCGTTGACCTCCGGGAGGAGTCCATATAGCCGATGTTAGCCCGCTATTTGCCCTCAAGACTGAACCGGCTAGCTATCGGCCGCGATGCCGCGGCAATGGCCACCCCCGTGACGAAGCTCAGACCCTCGCGAACCAGCTCCGGCCATTCACGCTCGAATCGCGCCTCGGCGAGTTGCTGCCGCGTGGCTTCTCCGTAGTACACCGCGAGCCCGACGCCTTGGACCAACGCCGGCACGGCCGAGGCCGCCATGGCCAAGCCCACAATGGCGAGACCGACAGTAAGGAGATCGCGCGGCTGGAACGTCGCCGACACCGGGACGTCTGGGAACAGTCGCTCGGCCAGATCGTCGGCCGTGCCCATCAGAAGCCACGCAACGATCGGGTAGCCCAACGCGCCGACGACCTGAGCGATCAGGAATGCGTCGGGAGACCCTGCGTCGGATGGGATGAATCGCGTCGATAGCAGCGAGAACCCGGCGAGTACCGTTTGGGCAAGGTAGGTCACGCCTAAGACCTTGATGCCGAGTGCGCCAACCTGGCGAAGTGTGAGCATAGGTCGTCTTGTCGGGCTAACTAGTATTGGACCTGCAAACCGATATTGCTGCGTGCAGGATTCGTCAGCCTAATCCCGCCCGTCGAAACGGTCGCGCGCGGCTCGTAAGTCCCCAAGGGCCGCCATCTTAGCACCGGCCGTGCCCCCATCAGACGCGGGGTTAAACCCTGCGAAGTTCGTCAGGATTACAGTTCGTTCCGCGGCGTCGTCCCATTGACGCTTGCCTCACAACGCGTCCGCCGGACTCCGCACGCCAAGCGCGCCACGGCTGAGCACGTGCGTATAGATCATGGTGGTGCTCACGTCTCGGTGCCCGAGCAGTTCCTGCACGGTGCGGATGTCGTAGCCGTCTTCCAGCAGGTGTGTCGCGAACGAGTGCCGGAAGGTGTGGCAACTGACCTTCTTGCCCAGGCCCGAGGCCCGCACGGCGGCCGTCACCGCGCGCTGCACCGCCGACTCGTGCAGGTGGTAGCGCGTGGGGCCGCCGAAGCGGGGGTCGCGGCAGACGCGGCCGGCCGGAAATACGAACTGCCACGCCCATTCGGTGGGCGCGTTCGGATACTTCCGCGCCAGCCCGTGCGGCAGCACCACGCCGCCCACGCCCACGCGACGGTCGGCGTCGAACATCTGATGCACGCGCGCCAGGTGCTGCAGCAGCGCGTCGCGGGCACTCGCCGGTAGCGGCACCGTGCGGTCTTTGTCACCTTTGCCGCGGCGCACCACGATCTGGCGGCGGTCGAAGTCCACGTCCTTCACACGCAGTTCCAGGCACTCGCTCAGGCGCAGGCCGCCGCCGTAGAGCAGCGTGCCGATCGTGCGGAACACGCCCGGCAGCAGGTGCAGCAGCGCCCGCACCTCGCCGCGGCTCAGCACCACCGGCAGCCGCTCGGCCGGCCGCGCCCGCACGATGCCGTCGAGGCCCTCGAGTTCGCGCGTGAGCACGTGCCGGTACAGGAACAGCAGAGCGCCCAGCGCCTGGTTCTGCGTGGAGGCACTCACCTGTTCGGTCACCGCCAGATGTGTGAGGAAGGCGGTGACATCCGCTTCCCCCAGCAGCTGCGGATGGGTCTTGCGGTGAAACAGGATGTAGCGGCGGATCCACGCCACGTACGCGTCTTCGGTGCGCGGGCTGTAGTGGCGCAGGCGCAGCGCCTGGCGTACGCGGTCGAGCAGACGCGGGGGCGGCGACGGCACCACGGGCATGGCCGTGGCGTGTGAGAGTTCCGTGCCAGCAGCGCCGATGTGGAATTCCCGTGGGTGCGGAACGCCGCAGCGCAGAAGGTGCCACGGGCATCGTGTGCGAAGCGCGCAGTTCCCGCCTGGTCAGCGCCGCGCCGTGCGGGCGCTGGCGAGCGCCTTCGGGCTCCGTCAGGCCGTGAGCAGGCGGATGAGGTCGGCGTCGGCTTCGGGGAACGGCAGCGTGGCCAGGTCGTCGCGCGCCACCCAGCGCATCTGCTGGCCGATCATCGGGCGTGCCTCGCCGGCGAACGTGCAGGCGTAGAAGTGCAGTTCCACCGTGCGCTCGGGATAGGCGTGCGTGACCGCATGGACGAGCGCGCCCACGCTGGCGTGGATGTCGAGTTCTTCGCGTAGTTCGCGGCGAAGTGCATCGGCGTGGGTTTCGCCGGCTTCGCACTTGCCGCCGGGGAATTCCCAGTGCCCGGCCAGGTGCGTGCCGCCGGGACGCAGCGTGAGCAGGAAGCGGCCGTCACGTTCGATGACGGCCGCCACCACGACGATGTGCATCCGGCGAGTTTAGCGGCGGCCGCGCTGCACGCGCAGCGTGACCACGAACGCGCCCTGGTTGTCGCCCACTTCGTCGTCGTTCACCGCGAGGAAGAGCTGACCATCAGCCGGCAGCGGCAGGTAGGCCGTCTGGTCGCCGATGGCAAACGGGGCGCCGTTGCCGATACGGCCGATGAGCGCGCCGGCCAGCAGCGACGGCGCCGGCGAGTTGGCCGCGTAGCGGCCGCGGAGCGACCCGGCCGGGCCGGCCTTGTCTTCCGCGTCACCAGAGAGCTGCACCTGGCCCTGGGAAGTGAACTGCACGCGGTCGGTGCGGCGCAGCGTGAAACCGGTGTCGACCCAGCGCACATTGGCGGGCACGCGCACCGATCCGGGCGGCATGGCCGGTTCCGCCGGCCCCGGCTGCGGCGCGGGGGCGGACGGCGCGGCACTCAGTGAGGACGGAAAATTCCCGAAGTACAACCGCCGCACCTCAGAAAAGCGCGCGCGGCGCTCACCGGCGTCGTTCGGCTTGAACGACAGCACGCGCGGCTCGTCTTCCTTGTCCGAGCCTTCGCCGCCTTCGATATTGAGCAGGCGCCCGCGCAGCACTTCCCCGCTGCGCAGCACGAGCACGTGGTCGCCGCCGCGGGCGGCTTCGATTTCGTTCGCCGGCAGGTTGTCGGCATTCCCCGCCACTTCGAGCACGGCCGATTCGCCAAGCGGGATGATCCGCTGGTCCGCGAGCGACAGGCGCAGGTAGAGCACATTGGTGTTGCGGTTCCACGCCTCGAAGCGGCCCGACACGCGCGAGCCGTCGCGCTTGAGCACGGTGGCCTGTTCCTGGGCGCTCGCCACGCCGGCCACGGCCAGAGCCAGTGCGGCCGTCCACGTCGTCAGTCGTCGATTCACGATGGTCTCCTTGTGGGGACGCTTCCCGTCCCGCCAGGGGTTATTGCAATCCTGATTCCAGCGCCGCCGTCAGCGGCCCTGGGTGGGCGCCCGCCGTGACGCCAGGTGCCGGTCCAGGAAGTCCGCGGCTGCCGTGTACGCCCGCCGCCAGCTCCGGTGCAGCAGGAAGCCGTGCACTTCGTCGGGGAAGACGAGCTGTTCCACGTGCACCCGGCGCGCGCGCAACTGCTCGACGAGCTCCACCGATTCAGCGAACGGCACGTTGCGATCGTCGTCGCCGTGGATGAGCAGCACCGGCGAGCGCCAGCCGTCGATGAACGCCATCGGCGACGACGCGAAGGCGCGCCGCGCGATGTCGGGCCGGCGCTCCTGGTTGTAGTTCGGCATGAAGTTGCGGATGGCGTTGTTCCAGTCGTGCACGCCGTGCACGTCCACACCGGCCGCGAACATGTCCGATGCCCGCGCCAGCCCCATCGCCGTGAGATACCCGCCGTAGGAGCCGCCCCACAGGCCAATGCGGGCCGGATCCACGTCCGCCTGCGCGCGCAGGAAGAGGCCCGCGCCCACCACGTCGTTGTATTCGCTCGCGCCCGAGGCGCCGTAGTCGAGCGCTTCGCGGAAGTCGAGCCCGTAGCCGATGCCGCTGCGGTAGTTCACCGAGAGCACCACGTAACCTTTGGCCGCCATGTACTGATTGAAGGCGTAGGCGTTGTGGTAGTAGCTGCGGTAGTTCCAGCCGAGCAGCATCTGCCGCCGCGATCCGCCGTGGAAGAAGATGAGCGCGGGCCGCTTCTCGCCCGGCGCCGGCTGCAGCGACGGCCGGAAGATCTGCGCGGGAATCATCAGGCCGTCGGCGGCGGGGAACGACACCGCCTGCGGATCCACGAGCGAGGCCGATGGGAACGTGGACGGAATCGCGTCGGGCCCGAAGCCGCGCTGCGTGCCGGCAGGTTCGAGGAGCGACGGCTGGCCGGGACGTCGCGCGTCGGCCTTCACGAACGCCACCGTGCGGCCATCAGCGAGCACGGCCGGGTTCCACTCGAGGCCGCGCCCGGGCGTGAGCGCCACGGGCGGCGTGGTACCGGACGTCGTCACGCGCCACAGGTGCCGGCGATCGATGTCGTCCTGATTCGAGCTCACGACCGCCGTGCGGGCATCCGGCGCGTAGCTCACGTCGTCGATCTCGAACGCCCCCGGCGTGAGCAGCGTGGCCGTGCCGCCGGCGGCCGGCACCGAATAGAGATGTTTCCAGCCGTCGCGTTCCCACGGGAAGACCAGGCGATCGTCGGCAGACCACGCGAGCTGCGGGCCGAACTCCACGCCCTGGAACACGCTGCCCCTGCCGGCTTCGGCGTGCCACACCTCGCGGCCGCTGCCGCTCGTGGCATCCGCCACGCGGATCGACCACGGCGGCCCCTCGCGTTCGGGGATGAAGATCACGCGGTCGCGCACGGGCGGACGGCGGATGAACGCCACACGCGCGCCGTCGGCCGACCACACCGGGAAGTCGTCGGTGTCGAGTGACGGCTCGAGCCAGGTGAGCGCGCCCGTGGCCACGGTGAGCACGCCGATGAAGGCGTGCGTGCCCCGCCCGCTCGAGAACGCGAGCTTCGTGCCGTCGGGCGACCAGGCGAGCGAGCGCGCGCCGCCGCGG
>JALHON010000316.1:0-1195 GCA_022842985.1 Acidobacteriota bacterium
ATCTTCGTGGTCGCCATTGGCGAGCGGCACGCGGAGCGAGACCGCGCGTCCGACCGCCGGCATCGCCTGCGCAGCCGACACGCGAAGTGTGACGCGCACGCCCGAGACCCCGCCGCTGCTGTAGGTGGCCTGGCTGGCGAAGCGCCCCACGATCGTCGGCACCGGGGGCGGCGGAGGCGGGGGCGGCGGCACGAACACGCAGGACTCCGTTACCGTGGTCGGCGGCGGATTCGCGGGGCAGGCCGTGCCGCCGTTCGTCGGCTCGCGGCTGGTGACCCACGTCCGGGTCAGCGTGCGCGTCTGCACCTGCGTGGCGTCGCAGACCAGCGGCGTCGGCGCACTCAGGGACTCGACCCAGGTGCCCTCGCAGGGCGTCGGCGTCGGTGGGGGCGGGGGCGGAGGCGGAGGCGGCGCCCCGCTGGCACGCGCCGTGTTGTTGTCGAGGCGCCCGGTGATGGCGGTGCCGGTCGTCGCGTCCACATACGCCTCGACCTCGTCGAAGTAGATGTAGTTCAGCGCGTCGTGCTCCCAGCCCGGGTTGCTGCTCCAGTTCGAAGGCAGGTTGAGCCCGCCGCCGTGCCCACCAGTGTTGCCGGTCCACTCGCGCAGCAGCACGCCGTCCTGCCAGACGCGCGTGATGCCGCCCGCCCCGTTGATGGCGTCGCGACGGTAGACCGCAATCTCGCCCCACCCCTGCCCGCACAGCGGCCCGCCGCCCCAGTAGGTCGCGATGGAGTTTCCAGCGATGAGCATCGTCGCGCCGGTGGCACCGTGCTCCCGCTGACAGGCGCCGAAGATCTCGCCGCTGCCCGCAAAGCTGACACGGAACTCCTTGCTGCCCTGGCGCCAGTCGACGTTGGCGTCATAGCGCCGACGGAACCGCACGAGGAACTCGCGGTTGTAGCTGAAGTCGGCCGCCATGTCGCGGAGCTTGTCGGGGTTGGTCCAGTCGAGCGTGCCGTTCCAGGCGCACCGCCACATCCGACTGCCGGCCACCGGCGCGCCGCCATCCGCGGCGACCGTGACGGCCGTGCACTTGTTGACGCGCCACGCGGATCCGTTACCCTCGGCGCCGTCGTAGAACACGCGGCTCTGCGCGCTCGCGAGCGCCGGCAGCAGCAAGACCGCAAGGAGCAGCAGGGCCCGGAACATCAGCTGCGGCCGGCACACGGCCGCCACCGCGCGAATCAGTCGC
>JALHON010000316.1:1205-4892 GCA_022842985.1 Acidobacteriota bacterium
CATCATCGTCTGCAGTCGCATCTCGTACTCCTTCGTGCCCGCGTCCCCGCGAGCGGGATGTCAGAACTTTCGGGGGCCGCGAGTGCCGCGCCCAGCCACCGCCCGGACGCCGGACCGTGCCCCAGTGCCAGCCGCGGCGCTCGCTGCGCCCCCGAAACCGTGTCCGCTTACGCGAACGTGATGTCGAGCGCGCCGGCCGGGAAGCTGGGGGCCGGATCGCCGTTGTTGATGGTCTTGCTGTTGGTCAGGGCGCCGTGCAGCAGCGGGTTGTCGGCGGCGTCGTCGACGGTGAGGTGCGTGACCACGCCCCAGTTGGCGGTCGGCGTCGGGAACGTGAGCGCGCCGCCGTTCTGCGTGGCGCCGCCGGTGCCCGAGCTCGCGGCTGCCGGCGTGCCGCCCTGCGTCGCTTCGAAGGCCGTGTCGCTCGTCGACACGGTCGCCGGGGCATAGCTGCCGCCCGTGACTTTGGTGCCGCCGCCGGCTTCGCCGGGGGCCGCGGTGTAGAGGCTGGCCTTGATGGTGGCCGGCGCCGCGTAACTGCGGTTCCGGAAGAGGTGGTCCACCAGCTTGTTCTCGAGGAAGTCGGTCATCGCAGACATTGGCGTGTGCTCCTATGCGCAGGGAAAGGGGTGACGCCGACTAGGCGATGGCGAAGCGCGCGCCCGGCCGCGGCGTGACAGCCGTGCGGTCGGGGCCGATGAGGTACGTGAGGAAGGCCGGATGGTCGCCGGCGAGCCAGTTCGACGCGCGCTGCAGGTCGGCGTCTTCCCAGGTGGCGGGCCAGTGCGCCGGCTCTTCGCCCCAGCGCACGACGCGCAGCGCCGGCAGCCACGGCAGCTCGTGCGCGTGGATGCGGCAGACGGGGCCGTACTTGGCCGCCATCGCCGCGGCCCACTCGACCAGGGCGTCGGGCGTGGCCATCGCCTCGACGATGCGGACGTACGCCGCGCCGCGCAAGCGACAGAGAACCGCGTAATCGAGATACTTCGCTTCTTCGGGGCTGAAGTCCTCGAGCACGGCGGTGCCGCCGAGCACGTGGTCGAGCAGCTCGGCGCGGATGGCCGCTTCGAGGCTGCGCGCCTGGTCGCCGGACTTCTCGCGGGCGGCCGCGATGGCGGCGTCGGGGGTGAACGTGAGCTTCGGCATGGTCTGGGTCCTCTCCTAGATGCGTTCGAGCGCGACGACGGAATAGAGCACCTTGTGGGTCAGCACGCCTGTGCCGCCCCCAGTGCGCGTGTACGTGACCTTCAACGTGATGCGGTGAATCTCGCTCTCGACAGGCTCCTGGCTCGCGATGGGCGCGTCGGCGGCGCCGAGAACCCACGTAAAGAGCCCCACCCCGCCGCCGCCATCAACGACCGACCCGCCATTGGCGCCGAGCAACTCCACGTTCGCGCGGCTGTTGATGGTGTTGCCCGATACGTCGTCGTCCAGCCACCCGCGGACCGACGTGATGGCAGCGAGCTGGATGGCCGCGCCGCTCGCCTCCTGGAAGGTGCAGGAGAACTCGTGCGAGGAGCCCTCTGGCACCTGGACGTCTTCGCCGCTGAATACCTTGATGGCAGGCATCGCTACGCTCCGTCGTCCTCGGACTCGGCGCGCGCCCGCAGGCGCTCCGTGATCTCGGCGTTCTCGCGCTGCGCCGCGTCGACGGATCGCGCGAAGGCTTCGATGGCGCTCCGGTCGTCCGGCAACGCCTGGATCTCCGCATCGGTGGGCGCCAGACGCTTGTAGTCCTGCACGGCGGCCGAGAACTGCCGGAGCAGCGTGGGCACCGACACGATGAAGCGCAGGGCGAGCCGCGCGAGCACGGCACTCACTGGGCACCTCCAAACGTCGGCAGCAGGTCGGCCACCGCGTTGATCGCTTTCGACATCGATGCGCTCAGGGCGAGCTTCCCGGCGTCCCCAGCCACGAGACCCGGAATGCCAGTGATGGTCTTCAGGGCGTCGCGCGCCCGCATGCTGGCGTCGCGCAGGGCCTGCACCCGCTGCAGGGCATCGCGCGCCCCATCCGCGACCCGCAGCAGGTTCACGAGCTGGTCGCAGGCGTTCAGCACCACGCCAAGCGTCTCGGCCACCTTGAGCGCCTCGGTGGCGGTGACGACGCGGGCGTCGACGAGCGGTTCGAGCGCGAGCTGCGCCGTGCGGATGACGGCCACGAGCTGCGTGCCGCGGACGGCGATCTCGCCTTCCGTCTGCAGCCGTGGGTTGTCGACGCGCAGCGTGGTCGCGCAGCCGACTGAGGCGAGGAGCGCGAGCGCGATGATCGCCAGGCGCTTCACTGGACCCTCGGCGGCTTGATGGCCATGCGGTACACGACCTCGAAGCTCTTGTACTGGGCGAAGACCTGGCCGGCCACGCTCAGCAGCGTGGCGAAGGTCAGCCCCTCGATGAGCAGCGTGCCCGCCTCGGCGTTGAAGGTGTAGCGGATGCCGGCCGTCGTCGCGATCGCCGCCAGCATCTGCAGCGCGCGCATGACGAGGTTCATCGCGTCCGGCGTCCAGTTCGGCAGCCACCGCTTCAGGTGCTCGAGCAGGAACGGCACGATGGCGGCGGCGCCCAGGCCGGTCGACAGCGGGTCAGCAATCGGGTTCATGTCAGCTCCTTCGGAAGGTGGCGGCCACCGGCTTCCACGAGCCGTCGAGCCGCCGGATGCCGAACGTGTCGAGCGCCTCCGGCTTCGCGCTGCCAGCCGACGGGCCGTCGTTGACCTGATAGAGCACCGCGCCCACGGCGCCGGCCTCCTCCCAGAACGCCCACTCGTCGGCGACCATCGCCGCCACCTGGGCGTCGGTCCACGCGGTGCCGCGCACGCCGAGCCACCGGTCGAGCCACGAGACTTTCCGGGCCGTGGTGTGGAAGCCGAACTCCGAGACGCCCCATGGGCGATCGCCGATGAGCGCAAGCAGCTCCGCCACCTCGTGGTCACGCGAGACGAAACCCGGGTGCGGGTTGCGGCGGCTGTCGTTGTGGGGGTACCAGTGCACCGACACGCGAACGTCCGCCGGCCAGCGGTCGACGCGCGCCTCGCGCAGGTAGCGCAGGCCCCGCTGGTTCAGGTTCGACACGCACCCCGCCCACAGGTGCAGGCCGGCGCCCGCGGCGTGCCGCGCGACGTGGTGCACGGCCGCCTCGTAGTCGGCCGCCTTCGGGCCGTGCAGGTCGGGCTCGTTCATCAGCTCGACGTTCGTGCCCGCCGGCAGGTTCGCGAGCTGGGCCGCCTCGCGGACGATCGGATACGGCACCATCCCCGCCTCGAGCACCTCGCGCACCAGGGCGCCGGCCGCCATCGGGCTTGACGCCTGGCAGTCGAGGCGCACGAGCTGCACCCCGAGCTCGCGCAGGCCCGTGAGCGTGGCCGAGCCGAGCAGCTCGCCGAATCCGGCCTGGAGTCCCTTCACCATGGCTCAGTCCTTCCGATACACGCCGGAGGGGAATGTCCCGGCGGATTCGTACGCCAGGCGATTCGCCGGCGCCGTGAGGTTGGCGCGGTAGTCCCATGCGCCGGGCTCGGGCAACGACACGGAGTAGTGCCCGCAGCCGAACACGCGCCACGGGCCGCGGCCGTCGGCCACGTGCCGCTCCACATCGCGCACGTCGTCTACGGACGGCCACACCTGCCGCCAGTAGCTCTGCGCCCAGTGCCCGCGCCACTTCCCGTCCGTGAGCATCGGGAACGCGTTGA
>JALHON010000317.1 GCA_022842985.1 Acidobacteriota bacterium
CCGCCCATGGGCGCCCGTCCGCCCTATCCGGGTGGCCGTCCCTATCCGACGACGCCCTCGGCGCTTGGTGGCCCGCGCCCGCTGCCCTCGCAGCCGGTGCGCCCGGGCCAGCCCGGCGTGCCGCCGCGTCCCGGTCAGTACCCGCAGCGGCCCGGGATGCCGCCGCGTCCGCCCATGGGCGCCCGACCGGGCATGCCGTTCCGCCCGATGGGCGGCCGTCCCACCGGTGGCCCCCGCCGTGACGGCGGTTCGCGGCAGATGCCGGCGCCGCCGCCGGTGGCCCTGCCGCCGATCAGCCGCACGATCACGCTCGCCGAGGGCATGACCGTCAAGGACCTCTCGGACAAGCTCGACGTGCGCGTCAAGGACGTGCTGAAGGTGCTGCTCGATCGCCGGATGATGATGACCATCAACTCGGCCGTCGACATCGACACCGCGCGCGACGTCGCCCGGCACTTCGGCGCCGAAGTCGAAACGCGCAGCTTCGAGGAAGAACTGCTCGAAGTGGCGTCGGAAGCCGCCGACGACAAGGACACGATCACCCGCGCGCCGGTGGTCACCGTCATGGGCCACGTGGACCACGGCAAGACGACGCTGCTCGACTCGATCCGCACGACGCGGGTGGCCGAGCGCGAAGCCGGCGGCATCACGCAGCACATCGGCGCCTACCTCGTGGGCGGCGTCGGCGAGAAGAAAGACAAGAGCATCGTCTTCCTCGACACGCCAGGCCATGCCGCCTTCACCCTGATGCGCGCCCGCGGCGCCAAGGTGACCGACGTCGTCATCCTGGTGGTGGCGGCCGACGACGGCGTCATGCCGCAGACCCGCGAAGCGGTCGACCACGCCAAGCTGGCGAACGTGCCGATCATCGTCGCCGTCAACAAGATCGACAAGCCCGGCGCCAATCCCGAAGTGGTGAAGCGTCAGCTCGCCGACATCGGCCTGATGCCGGAAGCCTGGGGTGGCACGACGGTGTTCGTGGAAGTCTCGGCGAAGCAGAAGACCAACCTCGAGTCGCTGCTCGAGATGATCCTGCTCGTCACGGAAATCAGCGAGCTCAAGGCGAACCCCAAGCGCGCGGCGGCCGGCACGGTGCTCGAAACCAAGCTGGATCGCGGCCGCGGCCCGGTGGCCACGGTGCTCGTGCAGGACGGCACGCTCAACGTCGGCGACAACATCATCGCCGGTCCGGTCGTGGGCCGCGTGCGCGCACTCATCGACGACCGCGGCCGGCCCATCAAGGCGGCCGGACCGTCGACGCCGGTCGAAGTGCTCGGTCTCGAAACGCTGCCCTCCCCCGGCGACTCGTTCCAGACGGTGTCGGATCCGGCCAAGGCGCGGCAGATCGCGATGTTCCGCCAGGCCAAGGCCAAGGAGAAGTCGCTGGTCTCCAAGGGCAGCCGCCTGACGCTCGAGTCGCTGCAGGCGCAGATGGCCGACGGCGGCATGAAGGAACTGCCGATCATCGTCAAGGCCGACGTGCAGGGTTCGGCCGAAGTGCTGGCCAGCTCGCTCGACAAGCTGTCGAACGACAAGGTCAAGGTCAAGATCATCCACTCGGGCGTCGGCGCCATCAACGAGTCGGACGTGCTGCTCGCCACGGCCGGCGGCGCCATCATCATCGGCTTCAACGTGCGGCCCGACCGCAATGCGGCCGACATCGCCGAACGCGAGAAGGTCGACATCCGCCACCACACGGTCATCTACAACGTGACCGAGGAGATCGAGAAGGCCATGGCCGGCCTGCTCGACCCGACCTTCAAGGAAGTGCGCATCGGCGCCGCCCAGGTGCGCGACACGTTCAAGGTGCCGAAGGCGGGCGTCATCGCCGGCTGCATGGTCAGCGAAGGCGTCATCACCCGCAAGGGCGACGTCCAGGTGCGCCTCATCCGCGACGGCCAGATGGTGTGGGAAGGCAAGCTCGCCTCGCTGCGCCGTTTCAAGGACGACGTCAGCGAGGTCAAGACCGGCTTCGAGTGCGGTATCGCGCTCGCGGGCTACAACGACATCAAGGTCGGCGACGTCATCGAAGTGTTCCAGATGGAGCGCGTCGCCGGCACGGCCTAGCGGGGAGCGGAGGGAACGATGGCCGTCGTGCTGCTGACGATCGAGCTGCACGTTCCCTTCGCGCAGTCCCTCAAGGACAAACGGATGATTCTGCGCGGCGTGAAGGATCGCGCCGCGAAGTTCAACGTCAGCGTGGCCGAGATCGACCACCACGACCTCTGGCAGCGCGCCACCCTCGGCGTGGTGGCCATCGCCACCGACGGCGCGCACGCCGAACGGGAACTGCAGGCCGTGGTGAACGAGATCGAACGCCACGAGCCCGGCTTCATCACCCGCACCGAAATCGAACACCTCGCCTGATGGCCGGCGCCCCGTGTCTTTTCCCGAGCCCCGGTCCCCGGGCCCCGAGCCCCGCTAGAATCAGATATGCCCCTCAGCCATCGCACCGAGCGGATCGCCGAGCAACTGCGCGAAGAGGTCAGCCAGATCCTCGCCACCGAGGTCGCCGATCCCGGGGTGGGCCTGGTGACGGTCACGCGTGTCAAGGTGACGCCCGACCTGTCGCTCGCGCGTGTCTACTGGACGCTGCTCGGTGATGCCGCCGAGCGCAAGCGCACGACCAAGGCGCTGCAGCGCGCCGCCGCCTTCGTGCGCCACGTGCTCGCCACGCGCGTCACGCTGCGCCGCGTGCCCGAAGTGCACTTCCAGTACGACGAGGGCCTGGCCGCCCATCAGCGCGTCGAGGAGCTGCTGCACGAGATCCACGAGGCCGATGCCGCCCGCGTGCAGGAGACCGCGCCGGCGCCTGCCGCCGACTCCGCCGCGCCGGCCGCCGCGGGCGCGCCCGCGGCCCATGACCCCGACACCACCGCCTGATCCGGCGTTCGCGGACATCGTCGCGCGCCTCACGCGCGCCTCGCGCATCGTCGTCTCGTCGCACGAGCGGCCCGATGGCGACGCCATCGGCTCCGGCATGGCGCTCGTGCTCGCGCTGCGCGCGCTCGGCAAGGACGCGCGCATGGTGATGTGCGACGTGCCCCCGGCCTACCTGCAGCCCTTCCCCGCCGTGGACGGCCTGTGGATCACGCGCCACGTGGACGAGACGTTCGACGCCGCCGTCATCATGGAATGCGGCGACCTGACGCGCCCGGGCGTCACCGGCCTCGATCGCTCGCCGGTCATCAACATCGATCACCATCCCGGCAACACGCGCTACGGCGCCGTGAACTGGGTGGACGAGTCGGCGGCGGCGTGCAGCGAGCTGGTGTATCCGCTCGTGACCGCGCTCGGCGCACCGCTCACGGCCGACATCGCCACGCACATCTATCTCGCCATCCTGACCGACACGGGCTCCTTCCACTTCTCGCACATCTCGCCGCGCACGTTCGAGATCGCGGCCCGCTGCGTCGAAGCCGGCGCGCAGCCGGCGTGGATCGCGCGCACGCACTACGACAGCAACCGCATGGCGCGGGTGCGGCTCTTCGGCAGCGTGCTCTCGGGCATGGTGGTCGACGCCTCCGGGCAGATCGCGCTTCTCACCATCACCCCGGAGATGACGGCGGCGGCCGACGGCACCTACGACGACACCGAGGGCCTCATCAACTTCCCGCTCTCGGTGAAGGCCGTGCGGGCGGTGGCGTTCTTTAAACAGGCCGAGACCCCCGAGCAGTGGCGCGTCAGCATGCGGTCGAAGGGTGCGGTGGACATCGGCCGGATCGCCGCGGCCCACGGCGGCGGCGGACATCGGAATGCCGCGGCCTGCGCGCTCACCGGCCCGCTGCCCGACCTGCAGGCGCGCGTCATGCGCGCGCTCGAGCAGGCCGTCGCCGACGCCGGCGTCGAACCGTGAGCGCGCCGCCTGACGGCGTGCTGGTCGTCGACAAGGGGCAGGGCCCGACCTCGCACGACGTCGTGGCCGTGGCGCGCCGCGCCCTCGCCACCTCCCGCGTCGGCCACACCGGCACGCTCGATCCGATGGCCACCGGCGTGCTCGTGCTCGTGGCCGGGCGCGCCACGCGGCTCGCCCGCTTCATGACGCACGACGTGAAGTCGTACGTGGCGCACGTCACGTTCGGCCGCGCGACGACGACCTGCGACGCGGAAGGCGAGACCACCGAGGACACGGGCCGCGTGCCCGATCGCACCGCGCTCGCCGCGCTCGTCGCCACGAAGATCGGCCCGCAGCTCCAGACACCGCCGGCGTATTCCGCCAAGAAGGTGGGCGGCGAAGTGGCCCACAAGGCGGCACGGCGGGATGCACCGCTCGTGCTCGCGCCGGTGCCGGTGACCGTACACGCGCTGACGCTCGACGCCTACGAGGACGGCATCGCCACGCTCACGATGACGGTCTCGGCCGGCTTCTACGTGCGCGCGCTGGCGCACGACCTCGGCGTGGCCCTGGGCACCGGCGCCCACCTCTCCGCCCTGCGGCGGACGCGCGCCGGCGCCTTCACGCTCGACGATGCCGTGTCGTGGGCCACCCTGGCCACTGCCGCCCGCGGCAGCCTGACCACCGCGCTCCTGCCCATCGACCGGATGCTGCCGGATCTGCCGTCGGCGCATCTGTCGGCGGAGTCGGCGGCGAAGGTCCGGCATGGCCAAAGTGTGCAGGCGACGATCACGGGCGACGCCGCCACGGGTCCGGTGCGGCTGATCGACGAGGCCGGGCACCTCATCGCCATGGCGGAGCCCGCCGGTCCGGCCGCTCCCGGGGCGCGAAGGTTTTTGCAGCCCGTCGTCGTCCTGGGCTAAGATGAAGGGTCATCCTGCGCTGAAAAACGCAGACATACGGCGGCGTGGAACCTCGACACTCCGGGTTCTGGG
>JALHON010000318.1 GCA_022842985.1 Acidobacteriota bacterium
AGCGTGGCGCGCCCCGCCGCATCGAGCGCGCGCACGTGCAGTCCGCGGCGGGCGTCGGCGGCCGGCAACTGATTGCGCAGCACGAGGTGCATGCCGTCGGGCCGCGAGCCAGTGAGCGCGAGATCCAGGTCGCCGTCGGCATCGACGTCGGCCCACTGCACGCCGTGATCGGCCTGCAGCGCCCGCAGGGCCGGCGGCGTCACGTCCACCATCCCGGTGCCGGTGTTGCGAAAGAGCGAGTCCTGCCAGCTCACGCCGCCGGTCACGGTGCCGTTCACATACAGATCGAGCTGCCCGTCGTGGTCGATGTCGGCCGGTGCGCAGGCGTCGTAACGCGAGTCGATCGCCAGGCCCCAGGCCGCGGCGGCGTCCTCGAAACGGCCGGCGCCGCGGTTGCGCAGGAAGCCCAGGGGGCCGTAGTTGGCCGCCAGGATGTCGAACGGGCCGTCGCCGTCGAGGTCGGCCGCGCACACGCGCACGGTGCCGTGCGCGGGGTCGCGCGGCGTCCGCCCGCCCCAGGCCACACCCGCCGCCTCGGCTGCGTCGGTGAAGCGCGCGCCGTCGTTGCGATAGAGCGCGTTGGCATCGCCGTCCATGTTCGCGACGGCCAGATCGAGATCGCCGTCTTCGTCGTAGTCGAACCACACCGCGCCGACTGTGCGGCGGGCATCGGCGAGCCCGAGCGTGGCCGCCACGTCGGTGAAGGCGCCACGATCGTTGCGATAGAACGCGTTGGCGCGATCGCGGAAGCCGACGAAGAGATCCAGATCACCGTCGCTGTCGGGGTCCACCCACGCCAGCTGCCGCACCGCGCCAGTCGCCACGGTGAGCCCCGCCGCGGCGGTGTGATCCGAGAACACGCCGCGATCGTTCCGGTACAGGCGCAGCACCGAGCCGGCCGGGCCAGGCGTGAAGCCGACCAGCAGATCCGGGTCGCCATCCGCATCCATGTCGCCAAAGGCCGCGGCGCGCGTCGGCCGCGCGTCGGCCAGGCCGGAGGCTGCGGCAACGTCGGTGAACACGCCGGCGTCGTTGCGATAGAGCCGGTTCGGCTGCCCGTCGAAACCCACGAAGAGGTCGAGGTCGCTGTCACCATCGACATCCGCGAACGCGTTGAGGAAGGTCGCGCCGGCGCCGAAGAGCGCCGGCTGCATGGACTCGAAGACCGGGGCCGGCGGGGCCGCGGCCAGGGTGAGGCCCGTCGCAAGGGCACAGGCCATCAGGACCGCGGTGCGCATCCGCGCATGGTAGCGCAGACGCGCGGCTGACCGCGGCTGCGCGTGGCGGCACGTTCCGCCGCCGCGCCGGCCGGCGCGCTGGACCTTCGCCGCCGCCGGCCGATTACGCGGGGACACACCGCCATGGACGACCTGCGCGTACCCACCACCAGCCTGCCCGTCGACATCCTCTGCGTCGACGGCACGAACGTGCTGGGCGACATCTATCTGCCGGCCCAGTCGTCGCGCCAGCCGGGTCCGATGCGTCCCGACGAATGGGGCGACACCGTGCATGCCTTCTTTCCGGTGCGCTCGCGCGCCGCGCATACCCTCACCATCCTCAATCGCGATGCGGTGGTGGCGGTGACGGTGCCGGCATCGGCCAACACGGGCGACGACGACACGCTCGTGGACCTGCCCGTGTTCCGCGTGGCGGTCGAGGCCGGCGGCACACGATTCGAAGGGGATGTCGTCGTCGACATGCCGCCGGGCACCAGCGGGTCGCCGACTGGCTGAACGCGCCTGGCGCGTTCCTCACGGTGCGCGCCGGCGTTGCCCACCACCTCATCCAGAAACGGCACGTCCTGCGCGTGCTCGAACTCGATCGGATCTCCGCATGATGCCGCCAGACGCCGCGTCCGTTCCTCCTCAGGCCGCTCCGGCGGCCGCGAGTCCGACGCAGGGCATGGACGCGCTGCTGACGGCGCTCGTGCGGCTGAAGGCGTCGGACCTGCATCTCTCGGCCGGCTGCGTGCCGACGGTGCGCCTCGACGGCGAGATGACGCCGGTGCCGGGCGCGCCGGTCATCGGCGCGGCCGACACCGAGCGACTGCTGCTCTCGATTGCACCGCCGCGGGCGCGCGAGGAATTCGGGCGGCGCCACGACACCGACTTCGCCTACGAGATCGCCGGCGTGGGCCGCTTCCGCGGCAACCTCTTCGTCGATCGCAAGGGACCGGGCGGCGTCTTCCGCATCATCCCGACGAAGATCCTGACGGCCGAGGAACTGGGACTCGCGCCGGAGTTGCTCGACCTGTGCCGGCTGCCGAAGGGCCTCGTGCTCGTGACCGGCCCGACCGGCTCCGGTAAGTCGACGACGCTCTGCGCGCTCATCGACTACATCAACCGCACGCGCACCGATCACATCATCACGATCGAAGACCCGCTGGAGTTCATCCACGAGAACAAGCAATGCCTCGTGAACCAGCGCCAGGTCGGCGACCACACCGACTCGTTCAAGGACGCCCTGCGCGCGGCGCTGCGCGAGGATCCGGACATCGTGCTCGTCGGCGAACTGCGCGACCTCGAGACGATGGCGATGGCCATCGAAACGGCCGAGACCGGCCATCTCGTGTTCGGCACGCTGCACACCTCGTCGGCGCACGGCACCATCGACCGCATCATCAACCAGTTCCCGACCGAACGGCAGCAGCAGATCCGCCTGATGCTCGCCGACGGCCTCAAAGGCGTCATCAGCCAGATGCTCTGCAAGAAAATCGGCGGCGGCCGCGTGCCGGCGATGGAGATCATGATCGCGTCGCCGTCGATTTCGAACCTGATCCGCGAAGGCAAGACCTTCCAGATCCCGTCGATCATGCAGTCGGGCAAGAAGCTCGGCATGTGCATGATGAACGACAGCTTCCTCGACCTCGTGAAGCGGAACCTCGTGAAGGCCGAGGACGCCTATGCCAAGGCGGCCGACAAGGCCGGCCTGCTCGCGCAGTTCAAGCGCAACGGCGTCGATACGTCGTGGGCGCCGAAGGACGTGGCGCTGCCGGGCCTGGCGCAGAGCGCCTGAGGCGCGGCGCCGCTACTTCGGCAGACGCGCGTCGAGTTCCTGTCCGAAGCGCGGCGCGACCACGATCGAGAGCGGCGCGATTTCCCACGCCTCGGGACGTACGACGAGGAATCGCTGGCCATCGGGCGTGACGTCGTAGCGGCGCAGGTCGACCTTGCTCCACGCGAGCCCCGGTTCATCGAAGAGCACGCGCGGCGTGCCGAACGACAGCGCCGGCGACGACGCGATCGACACCGCCATGAGGCGCGTGCCTTCCACGTAGAACAACTCGCGTTCGTCGCGCCGCCAGTGCGGAGCGGTACCGCCGGCGACCGACACGGTCCACCGGCGCGGCTCACCGGTCATGGCGCGGATGAACACCTCGCGCCGGCCTGACTCGTTCGACGTGTACGCGAGATAGCGGCCGCTCGGCGAGAGCGCCGGTGAGACCTGGCTGCCGGGACCGGTGACGACCGGCGTCAGCTCGCCGTCGGCCAGCGAGAGGCGCGCGATGTCGTCGCCCTCGGCATCCTGCACGGCCACAAAGGCGCCCGTGCCGTCGGGCAGCACGTCCGGCATGTCGATGAGGGCGGGCGCGACGGAGATGGGCGCGGCGAGTCCACTGCCGTCGGCCGGCACGCTGTGAATGCCGGGGCTGCCGCCGAGACTCGCGGAGAAGAGGATGCGCCGGCCATCCGGCGTCCACGCCGGTGTGCTGGCCTCCCCCGCGCTCGTGAGACGGTTCCAGGTGCTGCGCGCGAGGTCGAGCAGCCAGACCGTCGTGCCAGCCACGTCCTCGATGAGCACCGCGAGACTGCGCCCATCAGGCGAGAGCTGCGCCCCGCGATAGGCCCGCGCCTCGGCGGTGACAGGCGTCATCGCGCCGGCGCGATCGCGCCACAGCAGGCGGCGCGCGCCGGGGCGGGGAAATCCCGGGACATAGGCGAGCGCGCCGGAGAACGAGGCCTCGACGAACACCTGTCCGGTGGCCGCGAGATCCATCCGCACATCATCGACGACCGGCACAGGTGTGCCGGTCATCGACAGACGCGCGGTGTCGAACGGCACGGCGTAGAGACTGCCGGCCTCCCCGAACAGCAGACGGCCGGCCGCGAAGCGCGGATACGAGCCGCTCGCGACGATCGTGCGGCGGGCGCCGGTGGCGAACTCGAGCAGGTCGATGTGGCGGGTGCCCGACGTCTGGTCTTCGAGCTCGACGTTGAACACGACGGCGCGGGCGCCGGGCAGCACGAGCGGCCAGCGGTGGCTGTCTTCGTTGCGCGACGGATCGACCGTGGTGAGCGTGGTGGGTGGACCGCCCGACGCCGGCACCCGCGACAAGCCGCCCCGCGCGCCGGCGGTGAAGACGATGGTGTCGTCGTCACCCCAGCTGGCGCCGCGCGGTTCGGGGGCGTCGCAGATCGTCACGGGCTGGCCGCCGCTCAGCAGCACCTTCTTCAGCTTGCCGTCGGCCGCGAAGCCGAGCCACTGACCGTCGGGCGAAAAGAACGGCGTGTCGCCACCCGCGGCGCCGGTAATCGGCTCGGCGGCGATGCGATCGACGCGACGCAGATACAGCTGCCGCCGGCCATCAGGTTCGCGCACGAGGAACACGAGGCGCGTGCCGTCACGCGACAGCGCCAGCGACTGGCGCAGTGCGCCGACGACATCTTCGAGCCGCGTGCCAGACGGCATCTCCACGTTCAGGCGCTCGACGGGCACCGGCGCCGGCGCCGTGGGCATCACGCGCCAGGCGACGAGGCTGGCCAGGGCGAGGCCGGCGGCGAAGGGCGCGGCGCCGCGCCACTGAGGCCGCGGCGG
>JALHON010000319.1 GCA_022842985.1 Acidobacteriota bacterium
AACTCGCGCCCGGCCACACGATGCTCGCCCGCCAGGTCGAGGCGCTCGCGGCGCTCGGCGCCGTGCCGCGCCTCATCGCGCCCGACGCCGCGCCGTTCTCCGGCCTGCCCTTCGAGGTCGTGCCGGATCTCGTGGCCGCCGGCGCGCTCGGCGCGCTGTATACGGCGATCGCCACGTCGCCCACGCCCTACGTGCTCGCCGTGGCCGGCGATCTGCCGTTCGTGACCGCGCCGTTCCTCGACGCGCTGCTCGCACGGCGGCATGAGGCCGAAGCCATCGTGCCGCGGCCGGGGGGACGCTGGCAGCCGCTCTGTGGGGTCTATCATCGGGACGTCGCGCCGAGGCTCAGGGAACGCATCGATCGGGGGCACTGGCGCGTCACCGACGCGCTCGAGGATCTGACGGTGGGCGCCATGACCGACGCCGAACTCGCGCCGTTCGACCCCGACGGACGGCTGCTGCTCAACGTGAACACGCCCGACGACCTCCGCGTGGCAACCCGCCATGCGGCGCTGGAAGAATGACCCGACGACATGCGGCAGCGCCGAGGAGGGTACCCCAGCGGCGGAAGCAATGTCCAACCGCTGCGGCACGAGGCCGCTAGCCGCCGGCCCGCCGTTCCCGCTAGGATCATCCCGTCCACATCATGATGCTGCCGCTCTACGACCGCCTGCGCTCCGCCATCCGCACTGCCCTCGCCACCCAGTACGCGCTCGACCGCGACGCGGCGGCCATTCCCCTCGAGACGCCGCCCAACCGCGCCTTCGGCGACATCGGCTCGCCGGTGGCCTTCGAACTGGCGCGCGAACTGCGCAAGGCGCCGCGCGTCATCGCCCAGGAACTGGCGGCCGCGCTCGGACCGATCGAGGGTGTCACGTCGGTGTCGGCGGCGCCGAACGGCTACCTGAACGTCTTCCTGGACCGCGGCATGTTCCTGACGGCACGCCTCACCGCCCGCGGCACGCCCGCCCCGCGCGGCGGCAAGACGATCGTCGAGCACACGGCCATCAACCCGAACAAGGCCGCGCACATCGGTCACCTGCGTAACGCCTGCCTCGGCGACACGCTCGTGCGGGCGCTGCGCTTCCGCGGCGCTCCCGTCGAAGTGCAGAACTACATCGACGACACCGGCGTGCAGGTGGCCGACGTGGTGGTCGGGATGCGGCACCTCGAGCAGCTCGATCTCGCCGCGGTGACCGCCATCGCCGACTCGACACGCTTCGACTACTACTGCTGGGACCTCTACGCCCGCGTCGGCGAATGGTACGCCGGCGACACGGCGCGCCTGGCCGTGCGCGCCGCCACACTCCACGACATCGAACACGGCATCGACCCGTCGGCGGCCATCGCCGCCTTCGTGGCCGAGCGAATCGTGCGCGCCCATCTCGTGACGATGGGCCGGCTTGGCATCGACTACGAGCTGCTCACCTGGGAAGGCGACATCCTGCGCCTGCAGTTCTGGGCTCGCGCCTTCGAGCTCCTGAAGGAGAAAGGCGCCATCTTCCTGCAGCCCGAGGGCAAACTGGCCGGCTGCTGGGTGATGACGATCGACGAAGACGGCGGCGTGCCCGCCGAAGGCGCCGACGCCGCGCCCGCGCCGGCCGAGCCGGCCGATGGCGAAGAGCCGCGCGAAAAGGTCATCGTGCGTTCGAACGGCACGGTCACCTACGTCGGCAAGGACATGGCCTACCAGTTCTGGAAGCTCGGCGTGCTCGGCCGCGACTTCAAGTACCGCCAGTTCGGCACCCGCCTCGATGGCCAGACGCTGTGGGCCACGACGAGCCGGGCTGAGGAGGCCGTCGAGCCGCATCCGTCGTTCGGCGCGGCCGCCGCCACCGTGAATGTGATCGACGTGCGCCAGGCCTACCTGCAGCAGCTGCTCAAGCAGGCCCTCGCCGTGGCCGGGCACCCCGAGGCGGCGCGCCTGCACACGCACTTCTCGTACGAGATGGTGGCGCTCTCGCACGCGACGGCGCGCGAGCTCGGCTTCGCGCCGCCGGCGGGCTCGGAGGAAGCCGCCAAGCCGTTCGTCGAGGTGTCGGGCCGCAAGGGTCTCGGCGTGAAGGCCGACGACCTGCTCGATCGCATGATCGACAAGGCGCTCGGTGAAGTCGTGCGACGGAATCCCGAACTCCCCGCCGCCGACGCCCGGCAGACGGCGGAGCGGGTCGGCGTCGCCGCCGTGCGGTACTTCATGGTGAAGTTCTCGCGCACCAAGGTCATCGCCTTCGACATCGACGAAGCCCTGAGCTTCGAAGGCGAGAGCGGCCCGTACCTCCAGTACGCCGTCGTGCGCGCCAACAACATCTTCCAGAAGCTGCGCGATCGCGACGGGCTCGACGAGGCCGCCATCGCCGCCGCCGTCACCGCGCATCCGCCGACGGCGCTCGCCGGAGACGACGCCGCCGACCGCCTGTGGTCGCTCGTGCTCGACGCGGCGAAACTCGACGACGTGGTCGATGGCTGCGTGCGCACGCTCGAATTCGCCGGCCTCGCGAAGTACGCGTTCGGACTCGCGCAGGGGTTCAACGCCGTCTACCACGCGCTGCCGGTGCTCGGCGAAGAGCGCCAGGACGTGCGCCTGTGGCGGGCCGCCGCCCTCGGCTACGTGCGGCAGCAGCTCACCGCCGCCCTGCACACGATGGGCATCGACGTGCCGACCCGTATGTAGGAGACTGGCGGCATGCCCACTATCGCTCTCTCGCCCTGCCGGCAGATGTCCGACTACCTGGAGTCGGTCCGCCGCGCGGGCGCGACGCCGCTCGAGCTCACCCTGGCCGACGACCCCGCCGCCATCGCGGCCACGGCCGACGGCCTGCTGCTCACCGGCGGGGGCGACATCGACCCGGCCCTCTACGGCGCCGCACCCCACGCCACCTTCGTCGCCGCCGAACCCGGCCGCGACGCCTTCGAGATCGCGCTCGTGCGCGCCGTGCTCGAGGCCGGTAAACCCGTATTCGCCATCTGCCGCGGCATGCAGCTGCTGAACGTGGCGCTCGGCGGCGACCTCGTGCAGGACATCCCCACCGAGGTGAACGGCGCCGCCCATCACGACGTGCGCGAGCCGCGGTATGCGCTGGCCCACGAGGTTTGGACCACGCAGGGCTCGCGTTTCTCGACGCTGATGCGCGAGAAGCTCGTGGACGGCGAGAGCTGCCAGGTCAACAGCCGGCACCACCAGGCCGTCAAGCACCTCGGCGCCGGACTCGAAGTGGTCGCGACCGCCCCTGACGGCGTCATCGAAGCCGTGGAACGGCCGGGCACCTTCTGCCTCGGCGTGCAGTGGCATCCCGAGAACTTCTGGCGCACCGGGGAATTCCGGCCGCTCTTCGAGGGCTTCGTGGACGCCTGCCGGCGTCCGTCCTAACGCGTCAGCGTCAGCACGGTCTCGACGTGCGCGGTGCGCGGGAAGAGATCGAACGCCCGCACATCGTGCACGGCGTAGCCGCCGTCGACGAACAGCCGCACGTCGCGCGCGAGCGTGGCGGGATCGCACGACACGTACACCACGCGCGGCACGCGCGCGCCGACGAGGGCCGTCGTCGCCTCGGGCGCGAGGCCGGTGCGCGGCGGGTCCACCACGACCGTACCGAAGGCATCGAGGCGGGTGCGCTGCACGTAGGTCTCGACGGCGCGATGGTGCACGTGCACACGGCTCGTCGGCCCGCCGTTGGCCTGCAGATCCCCGGCCGCCCAGTCGTCGCCCTCGACCGCTTCAACCGCCCGGCCCTGCGCGGCCAGCACGAGGCTGAAGAGCCCGACGCCGGCGTAGAGGTCCGCCACGACGGGCGCGTTCACGCGGCCGACGACGTCGTCGACGAGCGTCTGCAGCAGATAGCGGTTGCCCTGGAAGAACGCGCGCACGTGATGGCGTACGTCGACGGTGGCCACGGTGCCGCCGGAGACGGCGAGCGTGTCGACGACGAAGGGCTCCCCCCAGGCCTGCCGCATCCGTCCGCGTGCGTCGCTCCATGACGCGCCATCGAGACCGTCGATCGGCGAGAGCGTGAAGGCCGGCCCCGGGGACGTCAGCGCCACGTGCGCGACGGTGCGCGTGCCAGCCACGGACTCGGCCCACTCCACTTCGGCCGTCGCGTTGGGATCGGCGGCCACCGCCGCGCACAACGCATCGAGCACCGCGGCGCTCTCCCCGCGCAACTGGCGTGATGCCGTGAGGTCGCAGAGCGCGTGCGACCCTTCCTCGAAGAAGCCCCAGCGGCCGCGGCGCACGTGCACACGGGCGCGCGTGCGGTAGCCGTCGGCCGGCCCGGTGGCGACCGGCACGCGATCGATCTCGAGCCGGCCCTGCCGCCGGAACGCATCGGCAATCATCTCGGCCTTGAGCGCCGCCTGCCGTGGCGCGGCGATGTGGGCGAAGACGTGACCGCCGCAGGCCAGCCCGGCATCGGCCACGACGCGATCGGGCGAGGCCTCGAGCACCTCGACGGTGCGCGCGAACACCGTGCGGCGCTGGACGCGTTCGACACGCGCGGTCACGCGCTCGCCGGGGATGGCGCCGGCCACGAGCACGATGCCGCTGTCGTGGCGCGCGATCATCCGCCCGCCCACCGCCGGACGTTCGATCGTGAGGGTGAGCAGGTCGCCGGGCTGTGTCATCAGTCGAAACTCACGGCGGGCACGCCGACGGCGGCCCGCACGAGACGGCCGCGGGCGGCCGCCACGGCCGATTCCCACTGCGCCGCCGGCAGACGGCCGCGGAACGCGGCCAGTTCCCCCGCCGCCTCGGCGGTGAGCGCGTCGAGCGTC
>JALHON010000320.1 GCA_022842985.1 Acidobacteriota bacterium
CCCACCGACCGCCACCGTGCCGCATGACGCGCCAGCGGTCGTACTGCGTCTCGTTGACGTGCCGGAGCTGGAGGCCGGTTGGCTGGCCGAGGTGCGGAACATGGACAGCGACGAGACGTGGCGCGGCGTGGTGGACGCCCCGGCCGCCAGCGCGCCTGCGGCCGCGCGGGGCGAGGTGCGCGTGCCGGCCACCAGCCTGCCGCCGGGCGACTACATTCTGTCCGCGGGCCCCGGCGCAGAGGCCGGGTCACCCGCGCCCTTCCGTGCCTACTTCCGCGTCGAGCGGCCCTAGCGAGGCGCTCCCGCGTGCCCGAGCTATGCGGCTGATGTGACGAATCCGCGCTCCGGACGTTCCGACGGATGCCGCAGCAGCGGCACGAACGACTCCGCGACCGGTCGGGCGTTGTTCTGACAGCCGCCACAGAAGCCCGGCGCGCGTCGCACGCGTCGCCGAGGTCACGGCGAAGGCGCGCCTGATCGCCCGGTGAGGCAGCCATCCGGCCGGGCCGCGGCTGTCGTTTCGTGGGTGCGTACGTTCAGGCCGCCGCGGATCGCAGAAACCGCGTTTGCGACTACACGGAAGGGCGCCCGGCCACGTAGCGGTTCGGCACGTTCGGCATCGCCGGCACGGGACGTCCGGCCGCCGCGAGCAGCGCGCGCACGGTGGCGTCGATGTCGCGCGGGTCACGGTGCATCTGCGGCAGCAGGCCCAGCTGCGCGTAGGCGATCGGCGTGAGGTCGAAGAAGGTCGACTCCCACTCGAAACCGCGGCCCCACGTCAGACCCGCGACACGCACGTCCACTCGCGCACCGGCGTCGAGCAGCAGCGCCAGCACGGGCGCGGCGCGGTGCCGATTCGAGTTGACGGTGTGGAAGACCGGCGTGTGTCCGCCCAAGCCGTCGGCATCGAGGCCGGCCGCGGCGTTGGGGTCGGCGCCGAGGTCGAGGAGCACGCGCACGGCGGCGGTGTGCCCGAGTTCGGCGGCGAGATGCAACCACGTGGCCCCGTCGAGCGGAGTGAAGGTGCATGGAAGCGTCACGCGCCGCTCGAGCCAGGAGCGGTCGTGACGCACCGCGGCCTCGATGGCCGACGCGTCGTTCAGCAAGACCGGCAGCGCGCCCTCGGGTTCGACATGGGCGCCGGCATCGAGGAGCACGCGCAGACACGCCGGAAAGGCGTCGGAGCGCGTGTACATCTCGATCAGCCACCGCGCCGGCGTCTTGCCCTGAATGGGCGCATTCGGGTCGAGGCCGCGCCCGAGCACCGCGCGGAGGCCCTCGACGTCGTGCAGTTCACAGGCCCGCAGGTAGTCGTCGACCATCTGGCGTCTTCGGCGTGATGAGCGCGTGGATGGCCGCCGACGACACCGCGGTGTCGAACGCGGCGAACGTACCGTCGGCCGCGATCGTGCGGGCCGCGTCGAGCGCCGCGGTCCAGGCGACCCGGGCGAGCGCCCCGCCGACGCTGATGCGCCGGACGCCGAGCCGTGCCGCTTCGGCCACGGTGATGAAGCTGCCGTTCACGAGCAGGTTCACGGGCTTCGGCGCCACCGCGGCCACGACGGCGGCAATCTGCTCTGGCGTCGTGATGCCGGGCGCGTAGAGGCAATCGGCGCCGGCATCCGCGAACGCGCGGAGGCGGGCGAGGGTCTCGTCGAGGTCGGGGCGGCCGACGAAGAAGCCCTCCGACCTGGCCGTGAGCACGACGCCCGTGCCGCTTGCGTCGATCGCCGCGCGGGCCGCGGCGATGCGCTCGACCGCCAGTGTGCGGTCGAACAACGGAGACGCCGGGTCGCCGGTGGAGTCTTCGATCGAGAGGCCGGCAATCCCCGTGGCGGCCGCCAGCCGCACATTGGCCGCCACGCCCTCGGGCTCCACCGCGAAGCCGCCTTCGAAGTCGGCGTTCACCGGCACGTCGACGGCGGCAGCCAGCGCGGTCAGGTGCGCGAGCATCGCGTCGCGCGCCACGTCGTTGTCACGCTGGCCGAGCGTCCACGCGTAGCCGGCGCTCGTCGTGGCCAGTGCCGGAAACCCCAGCGCGGCGAGCAGACGCGCGCTGCCCGCGTCCCACGGATTGGGCATCACGAAGCAGCCCGCGCCGTGCAGGGCGTGGAAGGTGCGGACGCGGGCGTCGGCCGGAGCGGGCATCGCCGGACCTCCGCGTGTCGGCTAGTTCTCGTTCGTGTGGAGGACGCGCGCCGGCTGGCGCATCGCGGCGAAGAGCGTGTCGCGTTCGGCCTCGAAGGCCGCCTTGAGCACCGCCGGCACCGGTTCCCCGGGCGGCAGGTTCTGGTGTTCCGTGATCGGGTTCACGTACTGACCGTTGCGGCGCAGCCCGTAGTGCAGATGCGGACCGCTCGCGAGCCCCGTCTGGCCGACGTTGCCGAGCAGGTCGCCCTGGCCCACGCGGGCGCCCGGGCTGATGCCCGGCGCAATCGCCGAGAGGTGCATGTATTCGCTCTCGTAGCCGCTCGTGTGGCGCACGCGCACCGTGCGGCCGCCGCCGTTCGTCCAGCCGGCGAAGCTCACCGTGCCGTTCGACACGCTCACGACGGGCGCGCCGGTGGGCGCGCCGTAGTCCACGCCGTTGTGGGCGCGGGCGTACTTGAGCACCGGGTGCATGCGCGAGCGCGAGAAGCGCGAGGTGATACGCGGCTCGAACTTGAGTGGCGTCTTCAGGAAGAAGCGCTTGAGCGAGCGGCCTTCGGTGTCGAAGTAGCCCGACTTGCCGTCAGGAAACGTGAAGCGCATGGCGGCCAGCGTGCGGCCGTCGTTCACGAACTCGGCGGCGCGCACCGGACCGTAGCCCACGAACAGGCCGTCGTCGCGCACCGACTTCTCGACCACCAGCCGGTAGGAGTCGCCAGGCTGCAGCCCGCTGTTGAAGTCGATTTCGCCGCTGAAGATGTCGGCCATCGCGAGCGCCAGGTCGAGGCGTTCGCCAGACCGTTCGAGCGACTCGCTGATCGACGGCGCGTCACGGTCGATGCGGCCCTCGACGACGACCTGCGTGGTCGTGCGCGGCAGCTCCACGACTTCCGCCTCGAACGCGATGTCGCCTTCGCGGCGCGAGGCGCGCAGCGCGCGCGTGGGGTCGATTTCGTATTCGAACGAGCGGATGCGGCCATCGAACAGCCGATCGATCTTGTAGATGTTGCCGGCGCGCAGCTTGCGGACGTCGAAGTTCGAGCTCACCGCCTGCACGAGCGCCGAGAGTTCGGATTCGGGCAACAGGTGCTTGCCGAGCATCCCGGCCACGGTGGCCCCGTTCGGCACGACCGACGAGATGACGTCGGAATCGCGCGGCAGGAGCACATCGGCGAGGCGCCGCGGCGCATCGGTGATGACGTTGCCCGTGTGCTCCGGCAGGCGGTCGCGCACCACGGCGAGACCGGCGCTCAGGGCGAGGCTGGTGAGTCCGACGACAATCTGGGTGCGCGGCGTCATCGTGCGGATGAGGCTAGCGGGCGCCCGGCCGGGTCGCGGCGGTGGCACGCTCGGTCGAGGGCGGCACGAGCCCCTTGAGCCGCATGTAGGTCACGAGGTTGCCGTAGTGCTCGTTCGTGTGGCTGATGTTCTGCACGAGGATCTGGCCGCGCGGCTGCTGGCTCTGGCCCATCGCCACCATCTCGCTCAGCGCCGCGTCGGTCATCGTCTTGTAGACGCCGTCGCAGTAGGCCGCCGCCGCCTTGATGCCGGCCACGAGAGCCGCCTTGCCGGTGGCCTTCTCGAAGTCTTCCTTGTTGGGATTCGCTTCGCCCTTGGCGCGCGCGCAGTAGTTGAACTCGGAGTTGGCGATGTGGCCGATGAAGCCGCCGAACGTGCGGACCTCCTTCGACGGCTGGAACGCGAATTCCGCTTCCGGCATCTTCTCGGCCGCCTCGACCGCATTGCGCGAGACACCCGTATGCATGCGCGTGAGCGCGTCGGCGAGCGCCTTGCCCTGCGCGAACGCGGGGGCCGCGAAGCCAACCATCAGAAGGGCGATGAGTGCGTGGCGAATCATGCGGGGTGGTTCTCCTTGAAGTTCGGAATTGTAACCCACGGCCTCAGGCGACCTCTACACGGAATTTCACCGGATCGGCACCACGAGCTGGGCCGTGCCGCCCGGATCCACGCGCACGACCTGCGTGGACTTCCAGCCGGCGCGCTCGAGCACCACCTTGTAGTCGCCGGGCGCCACGTCGCGCAGCGTGAGCGGCGTGGACCCGCGCTCGCGGCCGTCGATGGTCACGCGCGCCTTGGCCGGCTCGCTGCGCACCTCGAGCACACCGGTCGTGGCCACGCCCTGGAGCTCCACGTACTGCGCCGTCTGCACACCGGCGCGAATCTGCAGCGGAATCACGCGCGGCTCGGCGGAACCGGCGCGCACCTGCAGCACGTGCGTGCCCGGGCTCACGCGCACGGTGAGCGGCGTCACGCCGTGCTCGCGGTCGTCCACCACCACAGTGGCGCCCTCGGGCCGCGACTGCACGACGAGTTCGCCGTCGCTGCCGAGGCTCTCGCTCGGACGCGTGAGCGTCCAGCCGAGGAAGACGGTTTCCGCCACCGCCAGCGCGACCAGGGCGGCCACGACGCGGGCCGACCGCCACCAGGGCGTCTCGGCCTCGACCACGACGGGCTCGGGCCACTTGTAGCGCGCGATGACGAACGCGTGCCAGAGGTCGGGCGGGGTCACGAGGCCGCAGCGGTTGCCCGCGGCCCGCAGGGCAGCGGCGAAGCGTTCGGCCTGGGAGACGGGCACGATGC
>JALHON010000321.1 GCA_022842985.1 Acidobacteriota bacterium
CGGGTGCGGTGGCGGCGGTGACGGCGGCGCCGGCGGCCGGATCGCCGAGCGCGGCGGCCCAGTCCACGAGCACGTCGAGCAGGCCGCGGGTGTCGAAGAGCGGCTGGATGACCGGCTGCTGGATGGCGGCGACCCCGCGCGGCAGCGACTGGTCGCTCCAGCACTCGAAGGGATGGCTCGTGGGTGCCAGCAGATCGGCGAGTTCGCCCGTTTCGTCGATGCGGTCGCCGAGCGACACGATCGTGCCGACCTTGGCGAGCGCCCCAGCGATGTCGAACGCCGCCGGCGCGTCGTAGACCGGGTTGGCACCGGCCACGAGCAGCACGTCCACATTGCCGCGGCGCATGTCGTCGGCCAGAGCCGCGAGTGCGGAGCCGGTACCCGCGGCTGGCACCACCGCCGCCGATTCGTCGAGCAGACCGGCGTCGAACGCGCCGAGCGTGAGGTTCAGCACGAGGGCGGCCAGTTCCACTGCCGGCCCGGTCGCCGTGTCGCTCGCCGATCCGCCGGCCACCACGACCGTGCGTCCGGCCGCGGCCGCGAGTTCACTCGCGAGCGCCTTGAGGGCCGCGGGATCCACGCCCACGCGCGAAGCCACCGTGTCGATCGCGAAGGGACTGAGCGCGCTCGTCACCGCCGCATCGGCCGCGAGCGGCCCGAGCTGCCGCACGACGACGAGTTCATGCGCGAGCGCCGCGCCCACGACGCCCAGGTGCGAGTCGCGCACGCGCAGCCGGCGGTCGGCGTTGGCGCCGGTGAGGCTGAGGCGTCCTTCGAGCTGAATGAAACGGCTCATGCGGACGCCGCCGGTCTGATCCGGCGTGCGCCGCGTGGCGAAGTCACGTTCGAGGCCGTCGTCGGGGCGATCCACGAACTCGGCGCCGAGGCCCACGACGAGATCGGCCTTGTCGAGCCGCGGCCGGGCCACGTGCGTGTGGCCGAAGGCCTGCAGCCACGCCGTGGCGGCGCCGTCGGCGGCGATGGGCGTCCACACCACGTGGCGCATGCCCGTCTGCGCGGTGAGCGCGGCGATGACACTGGCAAGCGCCGGGCTCTGCACCGGGCCGGTCAGCAGCACGGCCTTCGATCCCGCGGCCTTCAGCTTCGTGACCACCTCGCCACTCACGGCCGTCCAGTTCGACGGCACCGCCATCGCGCGCTTGCGGCGCACCGACAGCGGTCCGCGCGCGCGATCCGGGTCGTACAGATCCATCAAAGCGGCGTGGTGGCGCACGGTGAGACCGCGGCCGCTCGGGTCGTTGCCGGCGCCGGTCACGAGAATCGGCCGGCCTTCGCGCGTGCGCACGAGCACCGGCGAACCGTCGAGCACGGTGTGGAAGTAGCGGGCGCGGCCCATGCCGTCCACGAGGTTCTCGGGCATGTCGTGGAACGGAATCGCGGCTTCGGGCGGCACCTGGCACGCCGTGCTCGCAAGCGCGCCGGCGGCGGCGACGGCGCTCGAGAGGCGAAGGAACTCGCGCCGGTCGATGCCGGTGGCATCGGGCGGCGGGGTGGTGTCGTGTGCATTCATGACGCGGTCCCTCACCGGTGACAGGTGATGCAGTCGGTGGACGCCCTGATTTCCGGCTTCCGGTGGCAATCGAGACACCACTGCATGTTGAACGGCTGCTGCACCGAGACGATGTCCATCTCCTGAACCTTGCCGTGGCAGTTCTGGCAGGCGACCATCGGCTGGCCGGCCGCATCGACGAGCGGCAGCTTCGAGGTGCCGTCGGCGTTCTTCGCATTCAGGTGCGCGGAGTGGTCGAAGTAGACGAAGTCGGCCAGGTCGTGCACCTTCACCCACGGAATCGGCTCGCCGCGATCCCAGAAGGCCTTCATCTTCAGCACCCACTCGCGGTTCAGGCCTACGTTGGTGTGGCAGTTCATGCAGACGGCCGTCGAAGGCAGCGTCGCGTGCCGGCCCTTGTAGGGCATCGTGTGGCAGTACAGACACGGGATGCCGAAGCCGCCGACGTTGACCTGCTCGCCGCGGTCGTTGGTCTGCATCACCGGCACGCCGGCCATCCGCTTGTGCGAGAAGGCGATCGGCTGGCGCGGCTCGTAGCCCTGGCGCACGTTGCTGAAGGCGTAGCCGAGGGCGCCGGTCAGCGCCACGGCGATGACGAGGGTGATGAGGCGGGCGGAGGATCTCCTGCCGTTCATCTCGGAACTCTCCTTGGGGAAACGGCAGCACCCGTCGCGGGGCGGATGCCGGCGGGATCGCCCGGGCGGGGCGCGACTTCTTCGTCGTCGAAGAGGATGCGCACGGCCGGCGTCTCGAGGTCGTCGAACTGGCCGCTCGACGCGGCCCAGATGAAGAAGCCGACGGCGATGGTGGCGATGAGCAGCGCCAGCGGCAGCAGGACGAAGATCGTCTCCACGTCAGGCCTCCGCCGCGGATGGACGCGCGCCGCCCGGACGGCCGGGGCGCGCGAAGGTGCGGGTGAGCGCCGACGAGAGCACGACCGTCAGCGACGAGACCGGCATGAGCACGGCGGCGAGCAGCGGGCCGACGATGCCGGCGAGCGCCAGCGACGAGGCGCCGATGTTGTAGACGAGCGAGAAACTGACGTTGCGCTGGATGACGCCGCGCAGCCGGCGCGCGCCGTCGAGGATCTCGACGAGCGGCCGCAGGCCCTCGCGCGTGAGGACGATGTCGGCGGCGACGATGGTCGCGCCCATGCCGCCCTGCACCGCGATGCCGACGTCGGCGAGTGCAAGCGCTGCGGCGTCGTTCACGCCGTCGCCCACCATCACGACGGCGCCGTCACGTTCGCGGGCGCCGACGAGCGCGGCCACGGCGTCGCGGTTGGCCTCGGGCGCGAGGCCGCCGAGCGCGTCGGCGTCGGCGAGGCCGAGCGCCGCGCCCACGCGGCGCACGACATCCGGATGGTCGCCCGAGAGGATCCGCACGTGGATGCCGCGGGCGACCAGCGCCGCCACGGTGGCGCGCGAGTCGGCGCGCAGTTCATCGCCGATGCCGGCCACACCGGCGAGACGTCCGTCCACCGCGACGAAGACTGGACTGAGGCCCTCGGCGACCATCGCGGAGGACGCGGCGGCGAACGTCTCCGGCAGCGGGCCGGCATCGACATGGTGCGCCGTGCCTACGCGCACGTCGTGATCGTCGACCCGGCCCGATATTCCGAGGCCGGGCACTTCGACCACGGTGTGCACGACGGGCACGGCGTAGAGGCCGCGTCCCGGAGCGGCCTGGAAAGCGCGGGCGACGCGATGCGACGACTCCGCCTCGAGCGCGCGGGCGTACTGGAGCGCCGTGTCGTCACCCTGCCAGCGGACCACCGTGGCGCGGCCCTCGGTGAGGGTGCCGGTCTTGTCGAGCAGCACCGTCGAGACCTGGCGCAGGCGCTCGAGCGCGTCGGGGTTCTTCACGAAGATGCCGGCGCGGGCGGCGCGCATGAGCGCCACCGACATGGCGAGCGGCACGGCAAGCCCCAGCGCGCACGGGCACGAGACGACGAGCAGCGCGACCACGCGTGTCATCGCCACTTCGGGGCCGAACTGCGCCCAGCCGAGGCCCACGGTGGCGAGCGCCACGACGAGCAGCACCTGCACGAAGCGCCTGGCGAGGACGTCGGTCGTCTGCAGCAGCGCCGGCTTGCGCGAGAGCGCGTCCTGCACGATGGCGAGCAGCGCCCCGACACGCGTCTGGGCGCCGGTGGCGTTCACGCGCACGAGCAGGCGGGCGCCGAGGTTGGTGGCACCGGCATTCACGCTGTCGCCGTCGGCCACGGCGAGCGGTGCCGTTTCGCCCGTGAGGACGGCGTTGTCGAGGGCGGAGCGTCCCGAGAGCACCACGCCGTCCACCGGCACGAGTTCGCCGCTGCGCACTTCCACGACGTCGCCGGGCACGAGCGCCGCGAGCGGCACTTCGATCACGGTGGCATCCGTGCCCCTGCCGTCCACCCGGCGGGCGAACTCGAGAAACGCGACGCCGCGCAGGCTGTCGGCGCGTTCGAGCGCGGCCCGCTGCGCGCTGCGCTGCAGCTGGCGGGCGCCGAGGAGCGCCGCCACGAGCATCGCGAGCGAGTCGAACCAGAGCGGTCCGGTGCCGGTGAAGGTGTTCCAGGCGCTCGCGGCCGACGCCACGGCGAGGGCGATCGCAATCGGCAGGTCGATGTGCACGATGCCGGCGCGCAGGCCGGCGATGGCCGTCTGGAAGAACGGCTGCGCCGAGAAGAAGATGACCGGGAGCGCCGTCACGAGCGACAGCCAGCGGAAGAACGCCTCGTAGGGCGAGGCCATGCCGGAGTACTCGCCGGCGTAGAGCGCACCCGAGACGAACATCAGGTTCATCGCGCAGGCCGTGGCCACGCCCAGCCGCGCGAGTCCGGCCCGATCTTCGGCCCGGCGGGCATCCTGCACCCGCGCCGCCTGATGCACGTGCGGCGTGTAGCCGAGCCGGTCGAGGGCGCGGCCGATGGTCGACAGACGCGTCTGTCCCGGCCGCCACGTGACCTCGGCCACGGCACTGCCGTAGTTCAGGCGCACTTCGTCCACACCCGCGAGCACCGCCGGCAGCTTCTCCACGAGCCACACGCAGGCGGCGCAGTGCACGCCTTCCAGATAGAGCCGCGTGCGGCGGCGCTCGCCGCCGAGATCCTCGGTGGCCGGCGCCTGCACGCGCGCGTCGTCGAAGTCGTCGAAGCTGCGGCCGGTGACGGTGGCCGGTTCGAGAGCGCCCTGCTGCTGGCCGACCA
>JALHON010000322.1 GCA_022842985.1 Acidobacteriota bacterium
CGATGCCGCCGAACGGCGCGTGACCCAGGGCCGCGCCGAACAGACGCGCGCCCGCGACCTGCTCGACAAGACCGAGATCACCGCGCCCATCGACGGTGTCGTGACGCGTCTCGATGTCGAAGAGGGCGAGATGGTCGTCATCGGCGTGCAGAACCAGCCGGGCACGATCCTCATGACCGTGTCGGATCTGAGCGCCATCAACGCCGAGGTCAAGGTGGCCGAAGCCGACGTGCTGCGCCTGGCGCTCGACAACAGCGCCACCGTGTCACTCGAAGCGGCCGGCGGCCGCAAGTTCCCCGGCAAGGTCGTCGAGATCGGCGCGAGCGCGCTGCCGCAGGTGGGCACGCAGGCCGCGGCGCGCGAGTTCAAGGTCAAGGTACGTCTCACCGGGGATATCTCGGCGCTCCGGCCCGGCCTGACGTGCGACGCGGAAATCCTCGTCGCCGAACGGACCAACGTGCTGGCCGTGCCGCTGCAGGCCGTGGTGCAGCGCGGCAGCGACACGGGCGTGTTCGTGGTCGAGAACGGCATCGCCACGTTCCGCAAGCTCACGACGGGCATCATCGGCGGCCTCCAGATCGAAGTCGACGGCGTGGCCGACGGCACGTCGATCGTCTCGGGGCCCTTCCAGGCGCTGCGCGAACTGAAGGACGGCGCCCGCGTGAAGCCGCGCGCGGCCACGCCCTAGCGGCGGCGAGCACGCGGCGCCCGGGGGCGCTTGATAAGATGGCGCATGGCAATCCGCCCCGCCGTCGCCCCGCCCGAAGCCACCGTTGACACGGCCTGCCCGCTCGACTGCCCCGATGCCTGCACGCTGAGCGTCACGGTGCGCGGCGGCCGCATCACCGTCATCGACGGCAGCACGGTGAATCCCGTCACCGGCGGCTACATCTGCAGCAAGGTGCGGCACTTCGATCGCCGCATCTACGGCGAAGACCGGCTGCACTTCCCCGCCGTGCGCGTCGGCGCGAAGGGCGAAGGCCGGTTCCGCCGGGTCAGCTGGAACGACGCGCTCGATACCATCGCCACGAAGTTCGACGAGATCCGGACGGCCCATGGCGGCGAGGCCATCCTGCCGCTCTCCTACGGCGGCTCGAACGGCCTGCTCACCCAGGACACGACCGACGCGGCGTTCTTCCGCCGCCTCGGCGCGGCCAGGCTCGATCGCACGGTCTGCGCGGCGCCCACCGGGGCCGCCAACATGGGCCTCTACGGCAAGATGCCGTCGGTCGTCTACGCCGACTACGAACACGCGAAAGTCATCCTCGTGTGGGGCGCCAACCCGTCGGCCTCCGGCATCCACCTGATGCCGTACCTGCAGCAGGCGCGCGCCAACGGCGCCACGCTCGTCGTGATCGATCCGCGGGCGACGACGGTGGCGCGTCAGGCCGACATCCACCTCGCACTCAGGCCGGGCACCGACGTGGCCGTCGCGCTCGCGCTGCACCGGCATCTCTTCGAGAGCGGCGCGGCCGATCACGCGTTCCTCACCGCGCACACCACCGGCTGGGAGCGGCTGCGCGAACGGGCCAGCGCGTGGACCTTCGAGCGGGCGGCCGAGGTGAGCGGCCTGCGCGTGGCCGATCTGGAGCAGGTGGCGCGCCTGTACGCGTCGGCCTCGCCGGCCCTCATCAAGTGCGGCTGGGGCCTCGAGCGCAACCGCAACGGCGGCAACGCGGCGGCGGCGGTGCTGGCGCTGCCGGCCGTGGGTGGCAAGTTCGGCGTGCGCGGGGGCGGCTATTCGATGAGCAACTCCGGGTCGTGGGGCATCAAGCCCTCGTGGCGCGAGGACGCCGAGCCGCCGACCCGGATCGTCAACATGAACCGCGTCGGGCGCGAGCTGCTCGAGCCGGCGGGCCCGCCCGTGCGCGGGCTCTTCGTCTACAACTGCAATCCGGCAGTGACACTGCCCGACCAGCAGCGGGTGCTGGCCGGTCTCGCCCGCGAGGACCTCTTCACCGTGGTCTTCGATCAGGTACTCACCGACACGGCCGTCTTCGCCGACGTCGTGCTGCCGGCCACGACCTTCCTCGAGCACTACGACTTCGCCAAGGCCTATGGGTCGCTCTCGATGCATCTGGCGCGGCCGGTCATCGAACCGGTGGCCGAATCACGGCCGAACACCGATGTCTTCGCGGATCTCCTGGCCCGCATGGACCTTGCCCGCGACAGCGACGCCACCGGGGAACTCGAGCAGATGCTGCAGGTGATGGCGGCGCTGCCAGGCGACATGCAGGCCGAAATCGGCGACCGCGGCGGCGCCACGCCGCCGTGGGACGGGCGGCCGATCCAGTTCGTGGACGTCTTCCCGCGCACGCCCGACGGCAAGGTCGCGCTCTTCCCCGAACATCTCGATCGCGAAGCCCCGCGGGGGCTCTACGCGTACATCGAGGATCCGGGCACGGCGGACTACCCGCTGGCCCTCATCTCGCCGGCGTCGGAACGCACCATCAGCTCGACACTCGGCGAGCTCGAACGGCCGGCCGTACGCCTCGAGATGCACCCCGACGACGCCGCGGCGCGCGGGCTCGAGGATGGCGACGATGTGACGGTGTCGAACGCGCTCGGCAGGCTCGACTGCCCGCTGAAGGTCACGGGCCTCGTGCGGCCGGGTACGGTGGCGTTCCCGAAAGGTGTGTGGCGCCGGCACACCGGCAATGGCCTCACGTCGAACGCCCTCGTACCCGACACGTTGACAGACCTGGGTGGCGGCGCCTGCTTCAACGACGCGCGTGTCCAGGTCGCACGCGCGGCGTCACGGCCTCACTAGGCCGCCGACTCCTGGTCGGCCGGGAGCTTGCCGCGGCCACCGCGGCTCACCATCCCACCCTTGCGACCCGCGTCACGCGCCTCGTTGGACGACCACTCATGGGCCGTTCCCTTGGCGTGTGCCGCACGACCGCCCTTGCTGGCGATCTCACGCTGCTTTTCCGGGGACATCGACGCGAATCCGCGCCTGGCTTTAGGCTTCTCGTTCACGAATCACCTCTGGCTGTGCTGAATCTGCTGTACATGAGCAGGGCAAGCGACGTACCAGTCGGGCCCGTTGAGCTGCCTGGCCATAAGTTGCTGAAAATGCAGCGGTTCCGAATTCGACGGGCGCGTCGGCGGGCCAGAACATGAATGCTTTCAATACTCGCGTCAATTGACGAGTATCAAAATCATTCAGCTGGTCGACGCCTGTCGAGAGCCGGCTATCGCGGTGACGCCGCGCTGCGGGCCTGGCGAAAGTAGTCGCACTGGGCGCAGTTGCTGACGTCGAATTCGTAGCCGACGATCGGCCAGAGCATCGGGTGCGCGCAGTACAGGAGCTGGCCATCCATGATGGTGTGGAGCCCGAGCTCGGCAGGCAGGTGCGCGGTACGCCGGCTGTACCAGCAGACGCGATGGCGATCCTCAGGGGTCATGAGAGCCGCGAACATGATACGACGAGCACCGGCGCGCGAAGCTCGGTACAATCATCCGCATGAGCGGCGATCACTCGCATCCTCCTTCGCAGTCCTCCTCCCCCGCCGGCGTCCGCCTCGTGCAGTGCGTCAAGCTCCAGGCCGAGTTGCCCGGCCTCGACACACCGCCGTGGCCCGGCGAGATCGGCCAGCGGATCTTCAACGAGGTCTCGGCGCAGGCATGGAAGCAGTGGGAGGAACGCCAGAAGATGATCCTGAACGAATACCGTCTGCTGCCCTGGCAGAAGGAAGGCCAGGAGCTCATCCGCAAGCAGATGGAAGAGTTCTTCTTCGGCGAGAACGCGGCACTGCCGCCCGGCTACGTGCCGCCCCGCTCGAAGTAGCCGGCGCCACTCGCGGCCGCCATCACACCTCCTCGCGCCGCATCGGCACCACGGCGCCGATCGTGAAGTGCAGGCAGGCGTGCGCGGCGCGCAGGGCCGCCATGACGTCGCGCTCGCCCGCCCCGCGCGCGAAGATGAAGCCCAGATAACTCGCGCTCTCGGGCAGCGTCTGCAGGATCTGGCCGGCCTTGGCGGTCACGGTGACGTCCGTCACACCCGGCACGGCGCGCGCCGCCTCGACACCCACGACCTCGCGCAGCACGCCGGCCCGCGGAATCGGCACCATCATCACGCCGGTCGCGCCGGGCGTGACTGCGACCTCGCGGCCCCGTCCGATGGCGTGCGCGAGCAGGTCCTGCTCGAGCGGCCACTCCTCCCCGTCGGCGCCTCGCAGACTGAGGGCCCGGGCACACAGGCCGCCGATCGGTCGCGCCGCGGCTTCGAGCACGACGACACCGTCCGTCGTCACCCGGCACTCCGCGTGCACGGGGCCATGCTGCAGTCCTGACGCGCGGGCCGCCGCCGTCACTGCCGCCACCACCGCGTCGCCGGCGCTGGCGGTGCGGGCCGTGGGCGTCACGTAGATCGTCTCCTCGAAGAACGGACCAACGAGCGGCTCTGGCTTGTCGAACACCGCAAGCGCGCGGAACGTGCCGCGGGTCATCAGCCCCTCGACGGCCACCTCGTATCCCTCGACGTAGTCTTCGACGAGGATGTGCCGGGAGGCATCGTCGCGCAAGTCACGCACGTCGCCGGCCTCGAGGATCGCCGCCACGCGCGCGAGCGCCGCGCTGAGCGCGCCGGGCGTGTCGGCGCGAATCACGCCGCGGCTGCCCGAGAGCACGAGCGGCTTCACCACGCAGGGAAAGCGCACGCCGGCAGGCACCGTCGTTCG
>JALHON010000323.1 GCA_022842985.1 Acidobacteriota bacterium
GATACGCCGCGCCGGGCGGCACGGTGTCGCGCACCTGCGCGCGCAGGCCCTGCTCAGCCGCGTGCGCATCGCCGTGCGAGACGCTCAGCACCGTGAGACGCGCGCCGAACGCGCCGGCGATCCCCACGGCGTGCCGCAGCACACGCGAGGCGCCGGCCGACGTATCGACGGCGCAGAGAATCGACGTGATGCTGTCCATGGCCGCGTCCTGAGCGCCCGTCAGGGCACGAGCTTGTAGACGCGGCCCTGCGCGCCATCGGTGACGATGTAGAGGGCCCCGTCGGGCCCCTGCCGCACGTCGCGGATGGCCTCCTTGCGATCGGCGAGCAGGCGCTCTTCGCCGGTCACCTTCTCGCCCTCGATCGACAGCCGCACCAGATCGCGCGTGCCGTGGCCCCCCACGAAGAGGCTGCCCTTCCAGGCGGGAAAGAGGCTGCCGGTGTAGAAAGCCATGCCGCTTGGCCCGATGATCGGATCCCAGTAGTAGAGCGGCTGCTCCATGCCGGCCTGCGCCGTGAGGCCGCCGGTGATCGGGCCGCCGCGGTACTCGATGCCGTAGGCGATGGTGGGCCAGCCGTAGTCCTTGCCCTTGCGCGCGATGTTGATCTCGTCGCCGCCGCGGGTGCCGTGTTCCACTTCCCAGAGTTCACCGGTCGTCGGGTGCAGCGTGGCCGACTGGATGTTGCGGTGACCGAGCGACCACATCGCCGCCGGCACGCCAGCCTTGCCGACGAACGGGTTGTCCTTCGGGATCGAGCCGTCGGCGTTGATGCGCGCGATCTTGCCGAGCAGGCCGTCCATCCGCTGCGCCTGCATGCGGCCTTCGGTGATCGAGCGATCGCCCATGGTGATGAAGAGCGTGCCGTCTCTGCCCCACACGAGGCGGCTGCCGAAGTGCAGTGTGGACCGCAGCGACGGGGACTGGTGGAAGATGACCTGCACGTCGTCCACGCGCGGCGCGGCCCCGTCGACGAACCGGCCGCGCGCCACGGCGGTGTTGTTGGCGCCGTCGGGGCCGGGCTCGGAGTAGCTCCAGTAAACGAGGCCGTTCTTCGCGAAGGCCGGATCGAGTGTCACGTCGAGCAGGCCGCCCTGATTGCGCGCATCCACCGCCGGCAGGCCGGCGACAGGTTCCGACTTGCTGCCGTCGGGGCCGACGACACGCAGCCGGCCCGGACGCTCCGTCACGAGCATCTTGCCGCCCGGCAGGAACGCGAGGCTCCACGGATTCTGGAAGCCGTCGGCCACCGGCACGACCTTGAACGCCACACCGAGCTTCTTCTCGGGCGCGCGGGTCTGGCCGGCCATGGCGGGCTTCTGATCGGGCGCGTTCGGCGCGCGCGGGTCGACGCCGGGCCACGCACCACCGGCCGTCTGGGCGAAGGCGGCCGAGGCGACGAGCAGACCGGTCAGGGTGAGGGCGGTGAGACGCAGCATGGAATCTCCGGAAAAAGAAAGAGGGCGAGACCATTATGGTCCCGCCCTCCATGTGAGGTGCAACCCTTCGACGCGCTCAGGGTGTACCCGGCCGCTGGCGTTACTGCTGGCGCGCCTGGTTGGTCGTGGCGCCGGCCGTCTGCGGCAGCGCCAGCGAGATGTACTCGCCGCGGTAGTTGCCACCGCTCACGCCCACCACGATGTACTGGCGGCCGTTCATCGAGTAGGTCATCGGCATGCCGACGATCGGCGCCGGCAGCAGCACTTCGCCCACCTGCGCGCCGGTCTGCTTGTCGTAGGCGCGGAGCATCGCGCCGCGCGCGCGGCCCGGAGGCGCCGTGAACGCCGGGTCACCGGCAATCACGAGCGTCTTGGTGATGAGCACGCCCACGCTGCCGCTCTGGCCCGTCTTGCCGATGTTCATGCCCTTCAGCATCGGGTGATCGCGCACCGCGTCGGGGGTGTCGCCGTGCGGCACCTGGAACATCAGCGAGCCGTTCTTGAGGTCGATGGCCGCCATCACGCCGTAGGGCGGCTTGACGATCGGCAGGCCGTTCAGGCCCTCCCCGAGCTTGCGGCGGCCCTCCGACCCAGGGAACGCCTCGGGCGGCGAGCCCGGACGCCGCGGCAGGCCGTAGTCGGGATCCGCTTCCCAACGCGGCAGGCGGGGCTTGTTCTTGAAGTTCTCGGGGTTCACCTTGTCGAACTCGTGCTGGTCGTAGTGGCCCACGGTCACGGCCGAGTTGCCGGCCTGGGTGTAGAAGATGCCGGTTTCGGGATCGAAGCCCGAACCGGGCCAGTTCACGCCGCCACTCCAGTTGGCGATGTTGATGGCGCCGAGCTTGTCGGGCGACTCCGGCCCGGTGGGCGGCACGTAGGGCGTCTGCTCCCAGCGGAAGTGCTTCAGGTTCGCGAGCGCCTGCTTGCGCAGCTCGGGCGTGAAGTCGATGAGGTCGCTCTCGGCCACATGGGTGCGCGAGTAGGCCGGGGGCTTGCTCGGGAAGGGCTGCGTGGGCGAGGTGCGTTCGCCCTTCATCGTCGACTGCGGCACCGGCTTCTCTTCGATCGGCCAGATGGGCTTGCCGGTGATGCGGTCGAACGTGTAGAGCCAGCCCTGCTTGCTCGGCACGGCCACGAGCTTGCGCGGCGTGCCCTCGACCACGGTATCGATGAGCAGCGGCGCCGACGACATGTCGTGGTCCCAGATCGGGTGGTGCACGAACTGGAAGTGCCACTTGTACTTGCCGGTCTTCAGATCGACCGCCACGAGGCTCTCGGCGAACAGGTTGTCACCGAGGCGGTTGCCGCCGTATTCGTCGACGGTCGGCGATTCGACCGGGAGGTAGACGAGGCCGGCGACGGGATCGGCCGTGATCTGCGTCCACACGCCGGTGTTGCCGGTCCAGTGCCAGGAGCCGTTCTCCCACGTCTCGTGGTACTTCTCGCCGGGGCCCGGCATGGTATCGAACTGCCACACCTTCTTGCCGGTGCGCACGTCGAACGCGCGGACGTTGCCCTTGACGTTGGTGCTGTAGGTGTAACCGAGGCCCTCGAAGTGCGAGGAGCCGACGATGACGAGATCCCCGACCACGGTGGGCGTCGAGTGGAGGCCGATTTCCGACTTCTCGAGGTCGGCCTGCTTGCCGTTGATCATGATGCCGACCTTCAGGTCGACGACGCCCTTGTCACCGAAGCTCGAGATGGGCTGACCGTTCTTCGCGTTGAGCGACACGAGGCGGTAGCCGGTCGTGACGTAGAGGATGCGCTCGTCGCCCTTGCCGTCGGTCCAGTAGGACAGGCCGCGGCCCGAGAGCTGACGGGGCGCCCAGCGCGTGGCGCGCTCGCCCTCGTCCATCGAGTACATCCACTTCTGTTCGCCCGTGCGCGGGTCGAGCGCCACGACGGCGCGGCGCGTGCCCGCCGTGGCGTACAGCATGCCCTTCACCATGAGGGGCGTGCCTTCGAGCTTGGTTTCCGGGCGCGGACCGAGGTTATCGGTCTTGAAGCGCCAGGCCACTTCGAGCTTGCTGAAGTTGGTGGCGTTGATCTGATCGAGCGGCGAGTACTTGCTGCCCGCGAGGTCGGCCGTGTACATCGGCCATTCGCCGTTCTTGGTGCTCGGCTGGCCGGTGCTCTGACCCGAGACCCGCGGCATCAGCACGGCCATCACAGCAACGAGCAGCGCTGCGGGGGCGGTGCGAAGAACCACACGCTTCATAGGTACTCCTGACGGAAGACGAACATGGACGTCGTCCGGGGCGCGGGCCCCGGGCGTTTTCGATCATAGCGCCGCGCCACGCGGCGATGAAGAGGCCGCGGACGGCAAGACAATCGATGACAATCCCGCGCCGGCCGGGGCCCGCGGCCCACGCGGCTACTGGGCGGCCGGGCGTCCGCCACCCCGCTGCGGCGGCGGATTCTTGATGAGCTTGTACTGGTTGATGCCGGCGTTCACCTTGTAGGCGATGCCCATCCGGCCGATGTCGGCGGTCGAGAGTACCGGGTTGCCGGTCACGCCGGAATCCGCCGGGCCGCCCCACGGCATGATGCGGTCGGCGCGGATGCCGGCCGGGTAGACGTAGAGCATCTGCGACGTGTCGCTGATGCCGGCGTGGCTGCCGATGAGCGCGTCCTCGTAGCCGAACTGCGCCTCCATCCAGGCGCGGTAGTGCACGCGGCCCTGCTCGTAGTAGTCGGTGAGCGCGAACACCTTCGTGCCGGCGTCCTTCCACTCCTCGTTGAGCGCCTTGGCCACCGCGGCCATGCCGGCCTGGTTGCCGCCGCTGTCGCCGATGAAGAGGATCTCCTTGAAACCGTGCGCCTTGAGGCTGCGCGCGGCGGCATCGAGGAGCTGGTCGTAGGCGGGCGACGGCAGCGAGATCGAGCCGGGACCCTGCCGATCGGGGTCGCCTTCGGGCACGTACTGGATGACCGGCGCCACGAGCGTGTTCCCGATCTTGCGGGCCATCTGGTTGGCGGCGAACGACACCACGTAGTTATGTTTGCCGAGCACCATGTGGTACCCGTTCTTCTCGGTGCCGCCGGTGGGCACGATGACGGTGGTCTTCCCCGCCTTCATCAGGTCGCGGGTCTCTTCCCAGGTGAGTTCGTCGATGAAGACCGTGTCAGGCGGACGCGTGGGCGTCTTGCCGGCGGGTGCGGTGTCCATCGTGGGACGGATGGGTCCGGCCGGGGCCGCGGCGCGCGGCGCGCCGGCGGGACGGCCGGC
>JALHON010000324.1 GCA_022842985.1 Acidobacteriota bacterium
CGCGCCGGCGAAGAGGCCACCGAGAAGACGGAAGTGTGGGTGTCGTTCGACGACAACAACCTCTACGTGAGCTTCAAGGCATGGGAAAGCCAGCCGGAACGCCGCGTGGCGAACGAGCTGCGGCGCGACAGCGGCAACATCCGCCAGGGTGATTCTGTGGGGTTCGGCTTCGACACCTTCCGGGATCGCCGCAACGCCCTGCAGTTCGAGACCAACGCCCTCGGCGCGCGCTCCGAAGGCCAGAGCACCAACGAGCGGCAGTTCAATGCCGACTGGAATCCCGTGTGGCGCGTGGCGGCGGGCACCTTCGACGGCGGCTGGACGATCGAAGCCATCATCCCGTTCAAGTCGCTGCGGTATGCGCCGGGTACGACACAGGTGTGGGGCTTCCAGGCGCGGCGCATCAGCAAGTGGAAGAACGAGATCGCGTATCTCACGAAGGTGCCGAACGCGTTCGGCCTGGGCCGGGCCGACTTCTCGGCCTCGCTCTACGCGACGCTCGTCGGCCTCGAGGTGCCGAATCTGGCGCGCACGCTGGAGCTGAAGCCCTTCGCCATCACCGACGTGACCACCGACAACGTCTCGCGGCCGGCGCGCACGAACGACCTTTCGGGCGATATCGGCCTCGACGCCAAGTACGCGGTGTCGCAGAACCTCACCGCCGACTTCACGCTCAACACCGACTTCGCGCAGGTCGAAGCCGATGAACAGCAGGTGAACCTGACACGCTTCACGCTGTTCTTCCCGGAGAAACGCGACTTCTTCCTCGAGAACCAGGGCGTCTTCACCTTCGGGAACAACGTGTTCGGCGGCGCCGGCGCCGTCACGTCCGACGTGCCCCTGCCCTTCTACAGCCGGCGCATCGGCCTCGTGCAGGGCGCCACGGGCCCGGCCAACGTGCCGATCCTCGGCGGCGGCCGCCTCACCGGCCGCATCGGCAAGTACCAGGTGGGCCTGGTCAACATGCAGACGCGCGATGACGAGGCGTCGGGCAACGAGGCGACGAACTTCTCGGTCGTGCGACTGCGGCGCGACGTGCTGCGGCGGAGCAGCATCGGCGTCATGGCCACCTCGCGATCACGCGCGCAGGTGCGGCCCGGCTCGAACCAGTTCTACGGCGTGGACGGCACCTTCGCCTTCTTCGACAACCTGCTCTTCAACTCCTACTGGGCGCAGACCAGCTCCGAGGGCGACAGCCGCCTGCGCTCGAGCTACCGCGCGCAGATGGACTACACCGCCGACCGCTACGGCGTGCAGCTCGAACACCTGACGATCGATCCCGACTTCAATCCGGAGGTCGGCTTCCTGCGCCGCACCGATCTGCGCAAGCAGTACGCGCAGTTCCGCTTCAGCCCGCGTCCGCGCCGCAACAAGGTCATCCGGAAGTACTTCGCCGTGGGCCAGTACACCTACATCCAGGACAGCGCCGGCCGGCTCTCGACACGCCTGGCCGATGGCGCCTTCGACATCGAGTTCCAGAGCAGCGACCGCTTCACGATGGGCGTGCTCGACGACTACGAGCTGTTGCTGCGCCCGTTCACGGTGGCCGGGCTGCGCATTCCGGCCGGCGGCTACCGGTTCACGACCGGGCGCGTCGGCTACACGCTGGGCCAGCAGCGTCCCGTCTCGGGCGCCGTGCTCTTCGAACGCGGTGACTTCTACGGCGGCACGCGGTCGGCGCTCACGATGAGCCGGTCGCGGGTGAACGTCACCTCGACGTTCTCCATGGAGCCGAGCCTCACGCTCAACTGGCTGGACCTGCCGGCCGGACGCGTGACCTCGACCCTCGTCGGCTCGCGGCTCACCTACACGATGACGCCGCTCATGTTCGCAAGCGCGCTCGTGCAGTACAACTCGATCACCCGCATCGTCAGCGTGAACGCGCGCCTGCGCTGGGAATACCGGCTGGGCAGCGAGCTCTTCCTCGTCTACAACGACGAGCGCGACCAGGGCGCCACCATGGGCCGCCCCGAGCTGCAGAACCGCGCGCTCATCCTCAAGGTGAACCGCTTCCTGCGGTTCTAGGAGGTGGGCGTGCCGGCAAGGGCCGCGCGGCCGGTACGCTCCGGCGTCACGGCGGGCGCCGGCTGGGGCGCCGCGGCGGCCGGACCGCTCGCCAGCTGACCGCCGCCAATCGAGAGCAGCCGGTCGGTCTGCGCGCGATTCAGGATGACGTCCACGAGCGTCGTCGTGTTCGGCGCCAGCAGTACCGGTGCGCCCTGCACCGGATCAACCGCCGGGTCGTAGGCCACGAACGTGCTCACGTGATAGCGCACGTCGGGCAGCGCGCTCTTGCCCGAGATCTCGATCATCAGCCGGCCGCCGGCGGCCCGCAGCGCCGTGTCGAACGTGCGGAGCTGACTGCAGTTCATCCAGAAGACGCGGTGCGACTTGGCCTTCGAATGCACGTGCACCTTCGTTTCGAAGAGTTCGTCGAACTGCTCGGTGAGAGGCCCATGCGGCTGCCCATCGGCGCCAACGACGTGGAAGTCCACGAAGTAGTCCTCCACCGGCGCATCGACGTCGTCGCGCACGCGGAAGAAGAACTGCTGGAACTGCACCTGCCGTTCTTCCGGCAGACGCGCGTGATGTGCGGCGCTGCAGGCATCGAACGCCGCGCTCCACGCCGTGAAGCGCTCCGCCGTCGTCGCCTCGCGCAGCACCTGCACCGCGATGCCGCCTGGGCCGTCGGCATCGGCGAAGCCCTTGCAGGCCGGATCGATGATGCTGCCGTGGTTCACGCCCGAGAAGACGGCGAAGGGGATCCGCGCGAACCGCTGGTTCCGCCACCACCGCAGGGTGGGTCCGGTCTGCCGGAAGTCGAGCGTGCAGGCGCGGCTGTTCAGGGACGTGCCGGCAATCCGCACGGTGCCGTCGGTGCCGGGCATGGCCCGCTGCTTGATGACCTTGGCCTGCAGCCCCTCGTACGCTTCGCCGGCCGCGAAGACGAACGGGTAACACCGCTGCTCGGGCGGGCGCTCCGCGCTGAAGTAGGTGTGGTCGCCGTGCAGGTCGCACTCGAACGACAGCTCCCACTGGAAGGGGCTGGCTGGCTCGAGCCCCTGCAGCACGGCGGCGCCCGACTCCATGAAGTCTTCGCGATGTGACCGCGAGTTGAAGAAGGTCGAGCGGAACTTGCCGAGGAACGACTGGCCCAGGCGGGCCAGATCGGAGCCGAAGTTGGCCGGGGCGAAACACAGCAGCCGATCGACCGGACACGGCTCGCTCAATCCGCGGCGGCGGCTCCGCGCCTCGTGCATGGCCAGCCAGGCGCGCACCACGAGGGAGCCGGTGCTGTGGCACGCCACGTCGATGCGCGTGCCCGCGAAGCGGGTGCGGTAGTCGGCGTCGAGTTTGTCGGCGAAGTCACGGAACGTGGCTTCGTCGTCCATGCTGCTGTAGTCGAGGTAGAAGACCCGGTCGCTGGTGTAGAGCCCCTGCGACACGAAGAAGTCACCGAGCGCGGTGAAGCTGGTGGAGCCGTCGGAATATCCGTGGACGATGAGCAGGGACGTGGCCATCGAAGCGCTCCGTTGTGGGGTGGCGGTGAGCGAGATGATTCTGCCGGATCCCGGACCATGATGGGGGAGTCGTTTCGGAAGGAGGCGACGCCCATGAGCCCACGTCTCGATACCGACGAAGCCACCCGGCAGATGTCGACGCTGCACGCCGACTGGACGATCGACGCCGAGGCGACGTCGATCACGCGCCGCTTTGCCTGCGACACGTTCGCCGCTGCCGTGCAGCTCGCCAACGTGGCCGCGTGGCTGGGCGAGAAGCACAACCACCACCCCGACGTGACGTTCGGCTGGGGCTACTGCACGGTCCGCTACACGTCCCACGACGTCGGCGGGTTGTCCGGGCGCGACTTCCGATCGGCCGCGGCGCTCGACGCCCTCGTCGCCTGACACGCGGCGCGAGCCGCGGCGTCTACGTCCAGGCTGGCTCGACCGGCAGCCGAGACGCCACACCCGCGCGCGCTTCGATCGCCTCGCCGGCCGCGAGGCAGAGGTCTTCGCGGAAACGCGCGGCCATCAGCGTCACGCCGATCGGCACACCGTCCACGATGCCGGTCGGCACGGCGAGCGCCGGCATCCCGAGCACCGGAATTGCGGTGAGCGTGAGGCACTCGCGCCAGAACCGTCCGGTGCGTTCCACGCTTTCGACGTCGAAGCCGCGTGTGTAGACCGGCTGCGTGCACACGGGCGCGAGCACGAGCGGCGCCTGCTCGAAACTCCGCTGCCAGTCGCGCACGACGCGCGCGCGTTCCGCCAGGGCCCGCATGTACGGCGCGCCCGCGTCGGCCGGGAAGGTCTCGAGCATCAGGCCCATCGCGCGGCGGATGCCGTCGTCACCGTGCTCCGTGATGGCCGGCCACAGGAACTCGCGGATCTCGGGCATCTGCATCGCGTACCAGAGCTCCGCGGCGCGGCTGAAGCCTGGCGTGGTGTCGTCCACGATCTCGTAGCCGGCGTCGGCCAGCCACGCCGCCGCCTGCGCGAGTGCGTGTGCCACAGCCGGATGCAGCCGCTCGCCGCCGAGCTGCTCCGGTGCCGTCACGACGGCCACGCGCAGCGGCCCGGCGAGCGGTGGGCCCTCGAGCGGCGCCGGCACCCACCACTGATCGCGCGCGTCGCGTGCGGCGAGCGTCGCAAGGCCCA
>JALHON010000325.1 GCA_022842985.1 Acidobacteriota bacterium
ACGCCCTCCTCGTCGTGCACCGCGGCCGGCTCTTCCGTGTGCGCCTCGCGGCCGGCGCTGGCGCCCCCGAGCGTCTCGATCCCGGCGGTGACGTGTCGGACGTGGCGCTGTCTCCCGATGGCACCCAGCTCGCGTTCCTGCGCGACGGCGATCTCTGGCGCTGGCGACTGAGCGGCGGCGCGGCCGAACGGCTCACGTCGATTGGTGTCGCGGGTATCGGCACGACGTCGGTGGGCACCTACAACCGCGCCGATCGCGAAGTGGGCACCGGCATCTGGGGCGCCGACTGGCCGCCGTTCGCCTGGTCGCCCGACGGCGCGCGCCTGGTCTTCCACGCTGTCGATCGCCGGCACATCCGCCAGGTGCCGTTCCCGTCCTATCTCGCGCCGGAAACCGTCGAGAACCGTCTGCGCCGCGGCTACCCGGGCGACGAGAACGAACGCCGCACGCTGCACCTGCTCACGCTGGCCACGAAGGTGGTCACGGACCTCGCGCTGCCCGAGCCCGGGCGGCGCGCGGTGAGCGACTACGCGTGGTCGCCCTCGGGACGCCTGCTCGTCGATCACGTCTCGGACACCGGCGCCGAGCGCTGGCTCTACGTGGTCGACCCCGGTGCCGCCACGCCGCGGCTCGTGTGGCACGACCGCCGCGACACGCGCATCTATCCGGCCTACGTGGCGCGGTGGCACTGGGACGGCCGCCGCATCCTCGCCGTCGCCGATCTCGACGAGCGCGATCAGCTCTTCGCGATCGACCCCGACGCGGCGGTGCCGGCGCCGGTGCCGCTCACGCCGGCGAACTGGGACGTGGCGGGGGAGCGCGGGGCGGCCATCGTGCAGGTGGTGCCGGGTGCAAAGGCGGTGTTCTTCACCGGCACGGGCCGCGGCCCGTACGAACGCCATGTGTATCGTCTCGGTGAGGGCGACCGCGTGCCCACGCTGCTGACGTCGGCGGCCGGCGTGCACGTGCCGGTGGTGTCGCCAGATGGCCGCAGCGTGGCGTCGATCTGGTCCGATGACCTGACCCCGCCGGAACTGCTCGTGGGCGAGGCGCGGGCCGGCGCGGCGCTGACCCGCGTCACCACGTCACCGCCCGTGGAGTTCGGACGGTACCGCTGGGTGCGTCCGCGCTACGAGACGTTCCGGAACGCCGTGGACGGTTTCCCCGTGCACGCGCGCATCCTGGAGCCCGCGAACCTCGACAAGACGCGTCGCCATCCCGTGGTGTTCGGACCGGTCTACTCGAACACCGTGCGCAACCGCTGGGGCGGCATGAACGGCACGCTGCAGCAGTACCTCGTGCAACAGGGCTTCATCGTCGTGCAGGTGGACGTGCGGGGCAGCGTCGGCTACGGTCGCGCGTTCCGCGAAGCGTTCCTGATGGACTACGGCGGCCGCGATCTCGACGATCTCAAGGCGGTGGCGGATGGCCTCGGCGCGCTGCCGTACGTGGACAAGGCGCGCATGGGCATCTACGGGAGCAGCTACGGCGGCCTGCTGAGCGCCTATGCGCTGCTCAAGCGTCCGGGCATGTTCGCCGTGGGCGTGGCGGCGGCGCCGGCGCTCGATCCGCATGCCTTCGGGCCCGACGATGTCGCGATTACGCGATCACCCGACACGCATCCCGAGGCCTTCGTCCGCAACTCGGCGATGGAGCTCGGCGCCAACCTGCAGGACCACCTGCTCTTCATCCACGGCATGATGGACGACGTCGTCCCGTTCCGCACCACGATGCAGCTGGCCGAACGCCTGATGCTGCTCGGCAAGGACTTCGACATCGCCACGGCGCCCGCCGCCACGCACGCCTGGTCGTCACGCGAGCACTACGCGGTCTACTTCTTTCGGAAGCTCACCCAATATCTGGAGCGCTTCCTCAAAGAGCAGGGAACAGGGACTAGGGACTAGGGACTGGGGCCCCGGGCGGGCAGCGCCCGAGCCCCGAGCCCCGAGCCCCGGTTCTTTACGGGAAGATGCCCAGCTCCATGTAGCTTCGCGCCACCTTGTGGATGGCGGTGAGGAAGGCCGCCGTGCGCAGGTCGGGCACTTCGGGGTGCTGCTTCCGCGTGTCGCGCAGGCCGTTGTAGGCGTTGATCATCGTTTCCTCGAGTCCCGAGTTCACGAGGTCGAGTTCGTCGGCGCCCTTGGCGAGCGCGGCGCGCTGCGCGTCGCTGAACGACGTGCCCGTGGCCAGTTCGATCGCCTTGAGCATCTGCCGCTCGTTGGCTTCCTCGTGGCGCTTCGAGATGCGGCCGAAGCGCACGTGCGAGAGGTTCTTGAGCCACTCGAAGTACGACACCGTCACGCCGCCGGCGTTGGCGTAGATGTCGGGAATCACCATCACGCCCTTCTGCCGGAAGATCGGGTCGGCGTCGGGCGTGGTCGGGCCGTTGGCGCCTTCGAGGATGATCTTCGCCTGCACGCGCGGCGCGTTCTCGGCCGTGAACTGGTTCTCGAGCGCGGCCGGGATCAGGATGTCGCACGCCATCTCGAGCGCGGCCGCCGTGCTCGGCAGCGGCGTGGCGCCGGGGAAGGTGAGGATCGAGGCGCCGCCCTTGCGGTGCTGGAAGACCTCGTCCTCGTGCAGCCCCTTCGGATTCGTGATGGCGCCTTCGCGTTCGGCGATGGCGACGATGATCGCGCCGGCCTCGCGGCAGAACCTCGCCGCGTGGTAGCCGACGTTGCCGAGGCCCTGCACGACGACGCGCTTGCCTTCGAGTCCGGTCGTGAGCCCGAGCGCCTGCATGTCGTCGGCGTGCGAGCACGCCTCGCGGAGGGCGTAGAAGAGGCCGCGGCCGGTGGCCTCGCGGCGGCCGTTCACGCCGCCCTGGGCGAGCGGCTTGCCGGTGACGCAGCCGATGGCGTCGAGCTGGCCGGGGTGGAGGGCCGAATAGGTGTCGGCAATCCACGCCATCTCACGTTCACCGGTGCCGTAGTCGGGCGCCGGCACGTCGATGCCCGGGCCGATGAAGTTCTTCTTCACGAGTTCGTGGGTGTAGCGCCGCGTGATGCGTTCGAGCTCCTCGACCGTGTACTGCTTCGGGTCGATCTTGATGCCACCCTTGGCGCCCCCGTAGGGCACGTCCACGATCGAGCACTTGTAGGTCATGAGGGCGGCAAGCGCCATCACCTCCTCCTCGTGCACGTCGGGCGCGTAGCGGATGCCGCCCTTGGTGGGCAGTTTGTGGTGGCTGTGCTCGACGCGCCAGCCGTGGATGACCTCGATCGTGCCGTTGGCGCGCCGCAGCGGGAAGTCGAAGCGGTAGATGCTGTTGCAGCAGCGGATCTGCGCGAGCAGTCCTTCCGGGTAGGTGGTGAACCTGGCGGCGTCGTTGAAGTAGCGGGTGACCTGATCGAAGAAGCTCTCGGTGGCGTGCATCGCGTGGTCTCCGTGTGTTCGTGCTTTGGTCGAACGCCCTGTTGACGCTGAACTGTCAGCCGGCTGACTCGCGCTGACAATTCTGAGTGTGAGTTACACAGTCCGTCGTCGCCGAAGGGGCTGATTCAGGGTGTCGCCCTAACGACGCGGGAGGGGATACTCAGGATTCCTCCCATGATTGCACGACATGACGCAGAAAATGACGGTCCGGGGCCGTGACGGCACACGACTTGCCACAATTGCGGCTAGACTCCGCGAGCCAACGACCGACAAGTGTCATGTTGCTGAACATTCTGCCTTTCGCTGCCCGTGATTTTGCCGTCGACCTCGGCACCGCGAACACCGTCGTGTTCGCACCGGGCCGGGGCATCGTCGTCGATGAGCCGTCGATTGTCGCCATCAACACCCAGAGCGACAAAACCGAGGCGGTCGGTCATGAAGCCCACGCGATGCTGGGGCGAACGCCCGCGAATATCACGACCATCCGCCCGCTGCGCGACGGCGTCATCGCCGACTTCGAAGCCGCCGAGCGGCTGCTGAGCCACCTCATCCGGAAGGCGCAGGGCAGCGTGACCTGGCGTCGCACACGGCTGGTAATCGGCATTCCCTCGAGCATCACGCAGGTGGAACGCCGCGCCGTCGTCGACAGCGCCTACCGCGCGAAGGCGAGTGAAGTGCACCTAGTCGAAGAACCGATGGCCGCCGCGATCGGCGCCGGCCTGCCGATCACCGAGGCCACCGGCTCGATGGTGGTCGACATCGGCGGCGGCACGACCGACATCGCCGTCATCTCGCTCGGCGGCATGGTCTACACGAGCGCGATCCGCACCGCCGGCAATCACATGGACGATGCGATCATCAGCTTCATGCGCCGCCGTCACGGTCTGCTCATCGGCGAGCGCACGGCGGAAGACGTGAAGATCCGCCTCGGCTCGGCCTGCGAGGGCGAACCGGTGCGCGACATGGAAGTGCGCGGCCGCTGCATGCGCGAGGGGCGTCCGCGCATCGTCGAAATCACCGAACCGGAAGTCCGCGACGCGCTCGCCGAACCGCTGCGCGCGATTGTCGGCGCCGTCAAGGGCGCGCTCGAGTGCGTGCCGCCCGAGATCGCCGCCGACATCTACGAGCAGGGGCTCGTGCTCACCGGCGGCGGGGCGCTCCTGACGCGGCTCGACGAGCGCCTGCGGCAGGAGACCGGCGTGCCCGTGCGCGTGGCCGACGAGCCGCTGACGTCGGTGGTCAAGGGCGCCGGCCGCATGCTCGACGACACGGCGCTGCTGCG
>JALHON010000326.1 GCA_022842985.1 Acidobacteriota bacterium
AGCTGGGATCGGCCCGTGGCCGAGACGATGGCGGCCTTCTACGCGCGGTATCCGCAGTGGAAGGACGTGCCCGTGCCGACCGATCGCTACACGAATGCCTGGTACTACGCCATGCAGCAGCGCGGCGACGATGCCGCGGCAACCGCGGCGGCCGGATACTTCGAGACCCTGCGGGCGCGGCACGGCTGGGTCGCCGGCTGGTGGCCGCTCCTGCCGCCGGCGCTCGTGCAGGCGGCCCTCGACCGCACGGCGCGTACCGACCTGCCGGCCCACCTCGGCTATCTGGAGTCGGTCGCGGCCTACCACGAGCGGATCAAGCAGCATTTCTTCCCGATCGTGTTCAACGACGCGCCGATCTCGGCCGTGGACTGGCAGGCAGCGCCCCGTCACGACCACCGCGACGATGGCGCCGCCGGCGACCTCACCGGGGCGTTCGGCGTGCTGGCCGTCTGGGTAGCCGCCGCCGCGGTCCTGGTGACCGCCAGGCGCGCAAACCTCTGACAGGCATCGGCTTAGCAGCTCTTCCATTCATCAGCCTCAACCGACCGCCTGTTGGTCCATGAGCGCTGTTCGCGGGACGCTCTTTGGTCGGTGACCGCCCAGCCGCTACGCTAGCCCTGTTATTTGGAGGTTCCGAACGTGCGTCACGTCTTTCCCATCAGATCGCTGTTCCTGGCCCTGGCGGCCGTCATTACGAGCGCACTGCCCGCGCTGGCCCAGACCGCGCTGACCGGCAAGGTCACCCGAGCCGGCGGCGAGGCGATGGCCGGGGCGGCCGTGGTCGTCGAGGAGCTGCGGCGCGAGGCCCGCACCGAGGCCGACGGCACCTACAGGATCGACAACCTGCCCGCCGGCGACTACCACGTGTCGGTGCGCGCCGACGGCTACAGCAGCCGCCGCACCGAGGTGACCATCGGGACGTCCGGGGCGACGCTCGACCTCGAGGTCGATCTCGACCTCCACTTCGCCGAGGTGCTGTCGGTCAGTCCCACGCCGCGGGCCCAGTTCGAGTCCTATCAGCCGACGTCGGTGCTGGCCGGCAAGGAACTCCAGGAGCAGCTGCAGGAGACCATCGGGGCGACGCTGCAGTCGCAGCCCGGTGTCAACGTGCGTTCACTCGGACCCGGGCCCGCACGGCCGGTCATCCGCGGTCTCGACGGCGACCGCGTGCTCGTGCTGCAGGACGGCCAGCGCATGGGCGACCTGTCGAGCCAGTCGGGTGATCACGGCATCCCCGTCAATCCGGCCTCGGCGCAGCGGATCGAGGTGGTGCGCGGGCCGGCCACGCTGCTCTACGGCGCCAACGCGATTGGCGGTCTTGTGAACATCGTGACGGACCAGATCCCGACGCAGAAGGTCACCGCGCCCTCCGGGTCGTTCACCCTCAACGCGGGCAGCAACTCCGACCCCTACGGCGGTGCCGGTGACGTGCGCGTCGGCAACGGCAAGTACGCGTTGCACATCGGCGGCGGCGGCCAGACGGCCGACTCCTACCGCACGGCCGACGGTCCCGTGCCGAACTCGCAGATGCGCAGCGGGTTCCTCAACGTCGGCGGCGCCTGGACCGGCGACCGGCAGTACGCCGGGGTGAGCTACGGCTACGACAACACCAAGTACGGCGTGCCGCTTCTCGAGGAGGGCAACGTCAGCCTGACGCCCAAGCGACAGGCGTTTTCGGCCCGTGCCGGCGGCCAGGGCCTCGACGGCGCGTTCACGTCGTACCGGGCGACCGTCGGCGTGCGGCGCTATACCCACACTGAGCTCGAAGGCGACGAGGTGGGCACCGTGTTCGACAACGACACCGTCGAAGCGGAGGTGCTGCTCGGTCACAAGCCGCTCGGCCGGCTCGCCGGCACGGTCGGCGGCTGGTTCCTCGACCGCGCGTTCGCCGTTGACGGCGCCGAAGCGCTCTCGCCGCCCGTTGACCAGCGCACGGCCGCGGCGTTCCTCTACGAGGAAGTGACCTGGCCCCACTTCACCCTGCAGTTCGGCGGCCGTGTCGACCGGACGTCGTTCGAAACCGAAGGGGTGCTGCCGGCCAGGGACTTCACCGAGTTCTCCGGCTCCGTCGGCACGCTCATCCGGCCGCGTGCGGCCAACGACAACTTCGTCATCGCTGCCAGCTTCGCCCGCGCCGCCCGCAACCCGGCGCTCGAGGAGCTCTACTTCTTCGGCCCGCACCCCGGCAATCTCACCTTCGAGATTGGCAACCCCGATCTCAAGGCGGAACGCGCGCTGGGCTTCGACCTGGCGCTGCGCGGCCGCTCCGAGCGCGTGCGCGGGGAGGTGTCGTTCTTCTACAACCGCATCAACGACTTCATCTTCCGCAATCCCCTGACCGAAGACGACTTCGAGGACCGTGAGAAGGAGTTCGACGAACGCTTCGGCGTTGAACACGGCGAGGAAGAAGAGGGGCATCACGACGAGGAGTTCCCGATCATCGAGTTCAACGGCACCGACGCAACGCTGTGGGGGCTCGAAGCGCACGCGGACGTGACGCTGGCGCCGGGCCTGTCGGCCGAGTTCACCTACGACTTCGTGCGCGCCGAGCGGCGCAGCGACGGACAGGCGCTGCCGAGGATTCCGCCGATGCGCCTCCTGAGCGGACTGCGCTATGCGAAAGGTGCGTTCGAACTCGGCGGCAGCCTGACGGCCGTGGCGCGCCAGGACCGGGTGTTCGGCGCCGAGACGGTCACCGACGGCTACACGCTGCTGCGGCTGAATGCCGCCTACACCCTGAGCGCGGGCCGCACCGTGCAGACACTGACCGCCCGGCTCGACAACGCGACCGACCGTGTCTACCGCAACCACCTGAACTTCCTGAAGGACTTCATCCCGGAGATGGGGCGTCAGTTCCGCGTCGCCTACAACGTGAAGTTCTGATCGCCCCGGCGCAGCGGCCACGGCGGCCGGCGCGGATAGAATGTCCGGCATGTTCCGGACGTCCGTCTGTGCCCTGGCCGCCGTTGTCGTGTACGGCGCGCTCACTCCGTCTGCCGCGCAGGCGCCCGCCGGCGCGGCCTGGCTCGCGCCCTTCCGCGAGAACGTCGCGAAGCTCCAGCAGGCGGCTCAGGCCGACAGCTTCGCGTGGACGCGGCTGGCCGAGCTGACCGACACCTACGGCAACCGCCTCTCGGGGTCGGAGAACCTGACGCGCGCCATCGGCTGGGCGCAGGCCACGATGACGAAGGACGGCCTGGCCAACGTGCGCGCCGAAAAGGTCATGGTGCCGCGCTGGGTGCGCGGCCAGGAAAGTGCGGTCATCGTCGATCCGCCCGAACACCCGATTGCCATGCTCGGCCTCGGCGGCAGCGTGGCCACGCCCGCGGCCGGCATCGAAGCCGACGTGCTGGTCGTGAAGGACTTCAGGGACCTCGAGGCGCGCGCCGCGCAGGCGAAGGGGAAGATCGTCCTCTTCAACGTGCCCTATACGACCTACGGCGAGACGGTGGCGTACCGATCGGGCGGGGCGACCGCGGCGGCGACACACGGCGCCGTCGCCGCGTTCGTGCGCGCCGTGGGCCCGATGGGCCTGCGCACGCCGCACACCGGCGGCATGAACTACGGCGAGGGCGTGGCGAAGATCCCGACGGCGGCGATTGCCGCCGAAGACGCCAACCGCATCCAGCGCCTGAGCGACCGCGGGCTGCGCGTGCGCGTGCGCCTGAAGATGGAGGCGAGATTCGATCCTGACGCCGAATCCGCCAACGTGTTCGGCGAGATCGTCGGCCGCGAGTTCCCGAAGGAGATCGTGCTCGTCGGCTGCCATTTCGACTCGTGGGATGTCGGCATGGGCGCGTCGGACGACGGCGTGGGCTGCATCGCGACGTGGGAGGCGCTGCGCCTCATGAAACGTCTCGGCATCCAGCCGCGGCGCACCGTGCGGCTCGGGCTCTTCACGAACGAAGAGAACGGCATGCGCGGCGGCAATGCCTACAAGGACGCCTACCTCGCCTCGGCCGGCGACCACATCTTCGCGCTCGAGTCCGACTCGGGCGTGTTCGCGCCGGCGAGCCTCGGCTTCACCGGCTCGGAGGCCGCGCGCCGCACCATCGACGACATCGCCACGCTGCTTGCGCCGCTCGGCTTCCCGCCGGTCGGTCCCGGCGGCGGTGGCGCCGATATCGGCCCGATTTCGGCCGCCGGCAAGGTGCCGATGATGGCCTACAACGGCGACTCGACGCGTTATTTCACCATCCATCACACACCAGCCGACACCGTCGATCGCATTCCGCCGGAGGACGTGTCGAAGGCGGCCGCGGCGATTGCCACGATGACCTACGTCATCGCCGACATGCCGCAGCGCCTCGCGAAGTAGCGCCCGTTCAGCTGGCGGCTACCGCCGAGGCGGCGCCAGCGCGGCCATTCGGCGGCGCTGACTTCAGCGCGCCGACGCCTGGTACGCGTTGTTAAGCTACGGGGATGCGGCAGGCCTTTTCGTTGCTGATTCGTCTCCTTGCCACGACCGCGCTCGCCCTCAGCGCCCAGGCGGCCATCGCGCAGCCGGTGCCCGACGAGCGCGATGCCCAGATCGCGGCGCTGCAGGCCCGGGTCGCGCGCCTCGAAGCGCTCGTGGCGGTGCTCGCGGCTCCACGCGCCGGCGACGTCGCCCCCGCCGCGACGGCCGCCGTCGACTCC
>JALHON010000327.1 GCA_022842985.1 Acidobacteriota bacterium
GCGGGGGCATCCACCCGCGCGGCGAACGGGGCGGCGGGCGCGACCGCCGCCGGCTCGACCGCCGCGGCCTCGGGGCCGGGAAGCGGGAGCTCGGGCGTCACGGGCGCATCAGCGTCGGCTCGGTCGGGCTGGTCCACGGGGTGGCTCCTCGAATACCTATACGGTCGCCACGGGCGCGGCGTTTCCCCCGGGCCCGGCCATCCCATGGTAACCGAACCCCCGGCCGCGACCGGAACCGCCCGGCCCTGCGCGCCGATGCTACAATTGCGGAGGTACGGGGCGCGAATCTGCCCCGTCAGGGGAGCGGCATGATTCGCCCGTTGGTCAACGGTTTCGCGCTGACGTTCAAGCACCTGTTCCGGAAGCCCATCACGGTGGACTATCCGAATCAGAAAGTGCCGATGTTCCCGCGCTATCGCGGCAAGCAGGTGCTCATGCGCGATGAGCACGGCATGGAGAAGTGCGTGGCCTGCGGGCTGTGCTCCGTGGCCTGCCCGGCCGACGCCATCTACCTCGAAGCCGCCGAGAACGACGGCACGGTGATGGCCGGTCCGCGCTACGCGGCCGTCTACCAGATCCACAAGACGCGCTGCATCTTCTGTGGCTACTGCGAGGAAGCCTGCCCGGTCTCGGCCATCTTCATGGGCAAGGACTACGAGCTGGCGGTCTACAGCAAGGACGACTTCGTGTGGGACAAGACGGAGCTCCTCGTGCCGTCGCCCGCCGGGGTCACGGCGCCGCAGTCGGTCCGATAGGCCGGCGCCGCGCCGGCTGATGCCGCGCGCCGCATCCTGATGCCACGTCCCAGTTTCCTCGACGCGCTCGCCTCGCGTGTGCTCGTCTGCGACGGCGCGATGGGCACCCAGCTGTACGGCCGGGGTGTCTTCATCAATCGCTGCTTCGAGTCGCTGAACACCTCGCAGCCCGACCTCGTGAGCGAGGTGCACCGCGAGTACCTGGCGGCCGGCGCCGATGTCATCGAGACCAACACCTTCGGGGCCTCGCGGCTGAAGCTGCGTGCCTTCGGGCTGGGCGACCAGGTGCACGCCATCAACCTGGCCGGCGCCCGCCTGGCGCGGGCGGCCGCCGGTGACACGGCCTACGTGGCCGGCGCCATCGGGCCACTGGGCGTACGCATCGAGCCGTGGGGCAAGACCGGCCTCGACGAAGCGCGCGAGTTCTTCCGGGAGCAGGCGGCGGCCCTCGTCGAAGGCGGCGTGGACCTGCTGATGCTCGAGACGTTCCGCGACTGGAACGAAGCGGCAGCGGCGGTGGACGCGGTGCGCGCGGTGTGCGACCTGCCGATCGTGGCGCAGGTCACGACCGAAGAAGACGGCAACAGCCTCGACGGCACGCCGCCGGAGCAGTTCGGTCCGGCGCTGCTCGCGCGCGGCGCGAACGTGGTGGGCGTCAACTGCAGCGTCGGCCCGGCGCCGATGCTCGAGACGATCGAGCGGCTCGCCGATGCCTGCGGCGATGCGCCGCTCTCGTCGCAGCCGAACGCCGGCAAGCCGCGCGACATCGAAGGCCGCAACATCTACCTGTGCTCGCCGGAATACATGGCGTCGTACGCGCGGCGGTTCATCGCCGCCGGCGTGCGCCTGGTGGGCGGCTGCTGCGGCACGACTCCCGAACACATCCGCCAGATCGCGCTCGCCGTGAAGCAGCTCGCGCCGGATTCCACGCGTGCCGCGGGAGACGCCCGGCACCGCGCGGTGACCGTCGAGACGCCGATGGCGCGCACCCCCGTGGCGCGGGCCGACAAGTCCGTCGTGGGCGCGAAGCTCTCGGCCGGCACGTTCATCACCGGCGTGGAACTCGTGCCGCCCCGTGGTCATGCCGCCGCCGATGCACTCGCCGCGGCGCGCCTTGCCGCCGGGCGCGGCATCGACCTCGTGCTCGTCTCCGACGCGCCGCGCGGCGGCGCGCGCGTGGCCGCGCTGGCGCTCGCCGCCCTCATCCGGCAGCAGGGCGGCATCGAGCCGCTGCTGCAGTATTCCTGCCGCGACCGCAACCTGCTCGGCATCCAGTCGGACCTGCTCGGGGCCCACGCCATGGGCGTGCGCAACATCCTCGGCATCACCGGCGACGTGCGGAAGATTGGCGACATCCCGGATGCCACCGCCGTCTTCGACGTGGATTCGGTGGGCCTGACGCACGTGCTGAGCCGTCTCAATCACGGCCTCGACATCGCCGGGCAGCCGATTGGCGAGCCCACGGGGCTCCTGGCCGGCGTGATGGTGAATCCGGCCGCCGCCGACCTCGACCGGGAACTGCGCCGCTTCGAATACAAGGTGGAGGCCGGGGCCGAGTTCGTGGTGACGCGCCCGGTGTTCGATGTGTCCGCCTTCGAACGGTTCCTCCGCCGCATCGCGCACCTGAAGATCCCGGTCGTGGCCGGCCTCTGGCCCTTCGATTCGGCCCTGAACGCCGAGTTCATGGCGAACGAGGTGCCGGATGTTGTCGTGCCGTTGACGCTCGTTGAGCGGATGCGTGCAGCCACGGGAGCCGAAGAGGCCCGCCGTGAGGGCGTGAAGATTGCAGTGGAACTACTGGACGCCCTGCGTCCAATGACTGCCGGAGTGGTCGTGTCCACGCCGGCGGGGCGCGTGGAACGGACACTCGAGGTCGTGTCGGCCGCGGTCTGAGCGGCGCCCGAGTGCCCCGGCACGGCACGGATCGGTTCTGGTATAGTGCCGACGACGCCCGGGAGGGTCCCGAATGGCTATGTTCACTGAACGCTCGGACGAAAAGGTCATGGGAGGCGACGCCGCGACGCAGGCGCTGTCGTCCACCGTGGTCGAGAATGCGTTCGTCGAGCGCGTCTACGAGAAGATCTCCGGCGTCTACGATCTGACGTTCGGCCCGACGCTGCATCCCGGCCGGCTCCAGGCGTTCGAACGCATGGTCATCGACGAGGGTTCGTCGATCCTCGAAGTGGGCGTCGGCACCGGGATCAACCTGCGGCACTATCCGCGGTCGTGCCAGGTGACGGGGATCGACCTGTCGGCCGGCATGCTGGAGCGGGCCCGCGAGCGCATCGCGAAGAACGGCCTGCGCAACGTGCGCGTGATGGAGATGGACGCCGCCGCGCTCACCTTCGAAGACAACGCGTTCGACATCGTCTACGCGCCGTACCTCATCAGCGTGGTGCCGGACCCGGTTGCCGTCGTGCGCGAGATGCGCCGCGTCTGCAAGCCCGGCGGCCGCATCATCATCCTGAATCACTTCAAGAGCGAGAATCCGGTGCTGTCGAAGATCGAGACGGCCATCTCGCCGCTCTGCGTGCACATCGGTTTCAAGTCGGATCTGGATCTGCCGCGCTTTCTCGAGCAGGCGGAACTGCGGCCGGTCTCCATCGACAAGGTGAACCTGCTGTCGATGTGGTCGCTCGTGACCTGCGTCAAGGACGCGTAAAGACCTCACCCCGGCTCGACCCGCGACCCGCTCGCCACTGGCGTGCGGGTCGTGCTGCGTACGGCCACTGCTTCTCGCCCGTCAGGGCGGTCCCGCTCCGCGCCGCCGGGTTCCGCAGACCGTCAAACGCCGGCGGGGGCGAGTGTTGGCCGGAAGCGCGGGGCCCCGGGCGGTGCTGCGCGACGCGCGGCGTCGCCGCTGTGCCTGAACACCCCACGCGGACTTCGGCGCCGCCTTGGCGTTTGACGTCTCACGCGTGCGCGGTCTGCTCCACACGGCCGCGCGGAACGGGACCGCCCTGACGGGCGAGGGAGCGACGACGCAATCTGCCACGGGGCACTGTGGGGGTGAGGGACGCTCAGCCTGGCGTGTTGCCGATGCCGTTGGACTGATATGTCGCCTATGTCCCAGACCGCTCAGCCTGATCGGGGGAGTGGTCCGCGCCGATAGCCAGCTCGCGTTCGCCGGCCTCAGAAAGAATGATTATCGCCTCGCACAACGAACGAAGCGTCGAGACAAACCACATTTCTAGCAGTGCGAACACGCCAGAGCGCCTCCTCCAGTCCTCGAACTGCGCTACCGCCGCAGGGCTGTTTGCGTGGACGAGACCTCCGTACAAGAAGGTCTCAAGGATCTCTCGGTTGGTGAAGCGGTGCACGCCGCCGTCGTAGTGGTACTCACCGTACGCGGTGGCAAGCAGGTCGTTAACCGCCCGCCGGATCAGTGCGTGAGTATCCTTCCAGTTCTGCGACAGGGATGCGTCGTCGGCCAACTTCGCCAAAGTGCCGAACGAAGTCGGTTCATTGCCAAGGATGAAGAACCTCAAGGTCAACACGAAGGACTCGAGCGCTTCGTCATGCGGTCGAACCACTGTCGGCGGATATCTTGTGAAGTCGATCTTCCAGCCACCCGTGCTGACTTCCTTGAGGAAGGTCGAACGCTTCAGCTTGTCCGCCTTTTCGACGACACGCCTTAACACGGTCTCGGTCGAACGTTGAAGGGCCATGGCCACGTAGTCGGTTAACGATGCCAAATCAGCCGCGCGCCGCCAAGCGTCACTCGGCGCGTCGGCTGCATTTGGATGTTAGGCGGGGCGAATTCATAAAGTAAGTGCAACACACTGGCGCCGAAGGGAGGCGACCCGGGATACTTGCGATTCCTCAAATCCGCCAAGAGAAGGGGACGCGCAATGACGTATCACCAGATCAC
>JALHON010000328.1 GCA_022842985.1 Acidobacteriota bacterium
CAGCACCCGCGCCGCGGCCGCATCGCCGAGCGGCGCGTCGTGCACGATGAGCACGCGCGCGGCGGCCAGCGCCTCGTCCGTGAGCGCGTCCACGGTGGTGGTCGTGACGTCGAAGCGCGGCGATTCGCCGATGGCCAGGGCCCGGCGCAGATACGTCTCGTCGGCGCCGCGGCCGCCGGCCGAGGCCAGCAGCACCGGCACCGGCCGCGTCGGCGCCAGGACGAAGTGGAAGCGGTTGTCGGCGGCGAGCGCGTCGTCGGCGAGCCGCACCACGGCGCGCATCGGTTCGGGCGTGAGGGTCACCGGCGCGAAGGTCGCCGCGGCCGAGGCCTGCGGCGCCACGCTCACTGTCTGCGTCTCGATGACGCGGCCGTTCAGCTCGAGCGCGAGCGTGACCCCGTCGGCCTGCTCCGAGCCGCGGTTCGTGACGCCGCCGGTGATGGTCGCGCGCTCCTGCCCCTCGAAACGCGAGCGGCGCACGGCCACGGGCGTGACCGAGAGATTGCGCGTGTCGGTGTCGGTAATCGCCACCGGCGTGAGCACGGTGCCGGCCGGCAGGCGGTCTTCATCGTTCGGCGCCCACGCCAGCTTCTGGAAATCGCTGATGAGCACGACTTCCTTCCGCGGACGCGACGACTCGCTCACGATCGTGCCAGCCACGCGCAGCGCCGGTGAATAGCGCGTGGACTCGGCGCCCGGCGACGCCGCGGCGAGCGCGGCGGTGAGGCGCGCACGGTCGTCCACTGACTGCAGGGCGACCTCGGCTCCGGTGCCGAAGAAGACCAGGCTCGCGCGATCGCCCTGGCCGAGCGCGTCGAGCACGCCCTGGGCGGCTGCCTGCGCCCGGGTCCAGCGGGTGCCGTAGCCCATGCTGTAGGAGCGGTCCACGAGCACCACGACTTCGCGCGCGCCACCGGTCAGGGCCGCGGCAGTGCCGCGCACGAACGGCCGGGCGAAGGCGGCGACGATGAGCGCGAGCGCCAGCAGGCGCATCGCGAGCAGCGCCCAGTGCCGGATCTTCCGCCGCCGCACCGACTCGTAGGGCACGCGCCGCACGAACATCAGCGAGGGGAACGCCACGACCGTGTTCTTCTCGCGCTGGATCAGATGGATCGCGACCGGCACCGCGAGCGCGGCCAGTCCAGCGAGGAAGAGCGGGACGAGGAAACCCATGGCCGCTACCGCACCCGTGTCGTGCGCTCGCGGAACGACAGGTAGTCGTAGAGCGCGAAGTCGAGCGGCTTGTTCGTGTCGAGCAGCCGGTAGTCCACGCCGCGTTCGGCGGCCCGCGCCGTGAGGGCGTCGATGTGCGCGCGCACGAGCGCCTGGTACTTGTCGCGGAACGACTCGGGCACCACGGGCAGCTGCTCGCCGGTCTCGAGGTCCTCGAAGGCCGACGGATCGGTGTAGGGGAACTCCAGCTCCGCCGGATCCATCACGTGGAACACGACGACGTCGCTGCCGCGGAAGCGGATCGGCGCCAGCGCCTCGAAGATGGCCTCGGGCTCGTCGTAGAGGTCCGAGATGAGCACCACCACGCCGCGCCGGCTGAAGTGTTCGGCCAGCTTGCGCAGCGGCGCCGACAGCTGCCCCTGACGCGTGGCCTGCGCGCGCTCCAGCGTGTGCAGCACGACGTCCAGGTGTTTGGCCGACGGCGGCACGTGGTCCACGACGTCACTGTCGAACGTCACGAGTCCGACGCGGTCGCGCTGCCGGTGTACGAGATACGTGAGGCAGGCACCGAGGGTCTTCGCGTAGTCGAGCTTCGAGAGCCGCGCCCCGAAGGCCATGGAGGCCGAGATGTCGAGCAGCACGGTGAAGTTGGCGTTCGAATCAGCCTCGAACTCCTTCACGAAGTACTTGTCGGTGCGCGCGTACACGCGCCAGTCGACGCGGCGGATGTCGTCGCCCGGCACGTAGCCGCGGTGTTCGGCGAAGTCGACCGACGTGCCGAAGAACGGCGACTTGTGCAGGCCGTTGATGACGCCGTCGACGACCGACCGCGCCACCAGTTCCAGGTTGCCGATGCGCGCGAGGACCGCCGGGTCCACGAACTGCGCGCCGGGAATCGCACCTCCGAGCTGCATCACATGCCCGATCGTGGTGTGGGCACCGATTCGAGCAGCCGGTCCACGATCATGTCGGAGGTCATGCCTTCCGACTGGGCGTGGAAGTTGATGAGCACGCGGTGGCGCAGCACCGGGTGCGCCAGCGCGCGGATGTCGTCGAAGGTGACGTGATAGCGGCCGCTCGTGAGCGCCCGCGCCTTGGCGGCGAGCACGAGATACTGCGCCGCGCGGACGCTGGCGCCGAACGACACCCACTTCTTCACGACGTCGCTCGCGCCCGGCGACTTCGGCCGGCTGGCGCGCACGAGCGCGAGCGCGTAACGCATCACCGGTTCGGCCACCGGCACCCGGCGCACGAGCCGCTTGAAGGCGATGAGGTCTTCGCCGTTCACCGTGCGCTCGAACTGCGGATCGAGCACCGCCGTGGTCGTGCGCACGACCTCGTATTCCTCGTCCTCGGGCGGATGCTCGATGACGATGTGGAACATGAAGCGGTCGAGCTGTGCCTCGGGCAGCGGGTACGTGCCTTCGAGTTCGATCGGGTTCTGCGTGGCGAAGACGTAGAACGGCTCTTCGAGCGTGTAGGTGCGGCCCTGGATGGTGACGCGGTGTTCCTGCATCGCCTCGAGCAGCGCCGACTGCGTCTTGGGCGGCGTGCGGTTGATTTCGTCCGCCAGCAGGATGTTGGTGAAGATGGGGCCGGGCGCGAACACCATCTGGCGGCGGCCGGTGGCCGGGTCCTCCTGAATGATGTCGGTGCCGGTGATGTCCGACGGCATCAGGTCGGGCGTGAACTGGATGCGCGCGAACTTCAGGTCCACCACGCGGGCGAGCGTGTGGATGAGCAGCGTCTTGGCCAGTCCCGGCACGCCGATGATGAGGCTGTTGCCGCCGACGAAGAGCGACAGCAGCACCTGCTGCAGCACCTCGTCCTGGCCGACGATGAGCTTGCGCAGCTCGTGGCGGATGCGGTCCTGCCCGTGCTTCATCCGGTCGGCGAGCGCGATGTCGTCCGGCGCGCTCAGATCCACCTGCATGTTCGCTGCGTCCACGAGTCCTCCACGTGTCGGCGGTGGCGCCGGGCGACTGCGTCCCGCGCTCCGCCTCCGAGCGGTGCCCCGGGCCCCGAGCCCCGGGCCCCGCCGTTAGTGTGTCATGCCGTACATGATGTAGTTCACGCCGAACTTGTAGGCTTCGTTCGAGAGGTCGATCGGCACCCAGCCGGTGTCGGAGAACTCCCAGTACTCGCCCAGGTCGTTGTTGTAGTTCGCCACCGCCTGCAGCCGCTTGGTGGGGTCGTTGTCTTCGAAGAGCCCGTAGAAGACGGGCGTGAGCCCGCCGTAGGGCGAGACGAAGCGTGCCGGATCGATTTCGAAGAACGCGTGGAACACCGGATGCGCCGGGTCGAGCTGGACGAAACGCTGGGCCGGCAGCACGCGCCGCATCTGCGTCTCGAAGTTGACCCAGTGCTCCTGGCGGAAGTCGTCGAAGATGAGGAAGCCGCCCTTGGCGATGTAGCGGCGCAGGCCCTCGGTTTCCGCGTCGTTCAGCGTCCAGAAGCCGGGCTCCGACATGTAGGCCACCGGGTAGCTGTGCAGGGCCGGGTCGTCGAGCGTCAGCACCGCGCTCGTGTCGAGATGCGGGCGCAGGAGCGTGATCTCGCTCAGGATCTTCATGAGGTGCAGGTCGGCGCGCGGGTAGTCGTGCGCCCACGGCGGCTCGCGGCGGAAGCCGCGGAAGCGGCCGAGCTGGCTGCCCATGTCGTAGCGCAGCCGCACGAAGGCGAAGCGGCCGTCGTAGGGCACCTCGGTGCTGGACTCGTAGTCGATGGCCGTGCCGCGCCGCCGCTCCTGTTCGCCGCGAAACGGTCCCTGCGCCGCCGCCACGGCGACGCCCGCCAGGGCCAGCGCCGCGGCCGCGCCGAGCAGGCGCCGCCGCAGCGGGTTAGGAGAGGCCGACGGCACGCCGGTACCCCCATTCCGCCGAGAGCAGGCCGACGAGCAGCACGAGCATGATCGGCGCGTTCCAGAGTTCGCGTTCTTCCACGGCGGTGATGCCGCGGCCGGTGTACTTGACGTCTTCGAGGAGCTGCTCGGCCGTCTCGGGCGTGTAGGCGCGGCCGCCGGTGTCGTCGGCGAGGCGGCGCAGGGCCGCCATCTGCCGCGTGGCTTCGGCGAACTCGGCGTCGCCGGGGCCGGCGTTCACGTGCGCGGTGGACTGCCCGAGCAGCGTGCCCCCGCGCATCGCCTCGACGCGCGCTTCGTACCAGCCCGCGGCGCCGGTGGGCGCGGTGCCGGTGTAGCGGCCGGCGCGCTGGCCGGTCCAGGTCAGCGGCACGGTCGTGGCGGCGCCATCGGGACCGGTGACGGTGGCCGTGACGACGGCGTCGTCGGCGGCGACGAACGACGGGTCGGCCACCTCGACGCTCATCGCGATGGGATCGCCCGGATCCACGCGGTCCGACGCCGTCGTGAGCTCGACGGCATCGGGCACGCCGTCGACGAGCCAG
>JALHON010000329.1 GCA_022842985.1 Acidobacteriota bacterium
CGAATCGTCCGATCACGATCACGACGGCACCGCGCCGGCCGATCCCGCGTCATCGGAACACGGCCGCGCGAGCGCCGCGCACTTCGACCTCGCGCTGCTCGAGGGTCCGCCGCCGCCCTTCCTGCTCCCGCCCGCCGAGACGCTGTCGCCGCCGCCCGACGCTGTCGCGCGCTGGCACCACGCCCCCGCCCTGCCGCAGCCACCGGCGCGCGGCCCGCCTCGCTCGCACTGAGTCCCCGTCGTTCGTCGAGTTCGGGATTCGGGTGGCGCCCCCGTGTACGCGCGCCATCACAGTCGAGGTGTGTCATGACAGGAATCGTGTGCGCGGCCCTCGCCGCGCTGCTCGTGCTGCCGCCAGGCGCGCGGGCGCAGCAGGCGCCCGCCGGCCGCCTGCAGGGCCAGGTGGTCGACACCACCGGCCAGCCCCTGCCCGGCGTGCTCGTGGAAGTGGAGACCGGCGCGGCTACGCTCACCGCGCGGACCGGGAATGACGGCCGCTATCTCGTGGAGGCGGTGCCGGCCGCCTCACACACGGTGCGCTTCTCGCTCGCGAGTTTCGTCACGTTGCAGCGGCGCCACGTGACGATCGCCGCCGGAGACACGGCCACGGCCGACGCCACGCTCTTCGTCGCCGCGACGGCGTCGGTCGTCGTCACCGGCCGCGGCACCTTCCGCAACCTCGCCACCGTGTCGGATCAGGACGAGCTCATCGGCGTGGCCGATGCCGCGAGCACCGGCGTCGTCACGCCGCTCGAACTCGGCGAGCGGGCGCGGCGCCGGCCGGCCGAAGCGCTCGAGAGCGTGCCCGGCATGATCGTCAGCCAGCACAGCGGCGAGGGCAAGGCCAACCAGTACTACCTGCGCGGCTTCAACATCGACCACGGCACCGATCTGGCGCTGAGCGTAGCGGGCATGCCCGTGAACCTGCCCACGCACGGCCACGGACAGGGCTACGCCGACATGAACTTCCTCATCCCGGAACTCGTGAGCGGCATCCAGTACCGCAAGGGCACCTACGCCGCGGAGTCGGGCGACTTCTCGGCTGCCGGGGCCATCAAGGTCAGCTATCTCAACGTGCTCGGCGCGCCAATCGCGCGGGTGGAGGGCGGGACCTACGGCTATGGACGCGTGCTCGTGGCGGCGTCGCCGAAGCTGGGCCGCGGACACCTGCTCGTCGCCGCCGAGGGCATGGGCAACGACGGGCCGTGGGAACGTCCGGACGTGATGCGGCGCTGGAACGGCCTGGTCCGCTACAGCCAGGGGAGCGCCACGAGCGGCTTCTCGGTCACGGCGCTCGCCTATCAGGCGCGCTGGAACGCCTCGGACCAGATCCCGCGGCGCGCGGTGGACGATGGCACGCTCAGCCGCTTCGGATTCATCGACCGCAGCAACGGCGGTGACACCCATCGCGCCGGCGCGATGGCGGAGTGGCAGCACACGACGACCGCCGGCACGACGCGCGCCGAGGCCTACGCGTTCGACTACGGGCTCGACTTGTTCTCGAACTTCACGTACTTCCTCGACGATCCGGAGGCCGGCGATCAGTTCGAGCAGCGCGACGAGCGGTTCGTGAGCGGCGGACGCATGAGCCACACGCGGCCCGCCAGCCTCTTCGGCCGCCGGTCGATGGTGACGATCGGCGGCGACGTGCGGCACGACGCCATCGGCGCCGTGGGCCTCTATCGCACAACGAGACGCGTGCGCCGCGCGACCGTGCGCGAAGACGCCGTCGGGCAGACGAGCGGCGCGCTGTACGGCGAACTGCAGACGCGGTGGTCGAATGCCGTGCGCACCACGGTGGGCCTGCGCGGTGATGCGTACCGCTGGAACGTCGAGGCGGGCGATCCGGTGAACGGCGGCCTCGCCACGGAGACGATCGCGAACCCGAAGGTGAGTCTCGCGCTCGGCCCGTGGCGGCGGACGGAGTTCTACGCCAGCGCCGGCGGCGGCTTTCACAGCAACGATGGGCGCGGCGCGACCATCCGCCGCGATCCGGTCAGTGGTGACGCGGTCGACCCGGTGGACCCGCTCGTGCGCGCGAAGGGCGCCGAAGTGGGCCTGCGGACGCTCGCGCTGCCCCGTCTGCACACGACAGTGGCGGCGTGGAGCCTGTGGCTCGACTCGGAACTGCTCTTCATCGGCGATGCCGGCACGACCGAGGCGAGCCGGCCGAGCCGCCGTCTCGGCCTCGAGTGGGACGCCGACTACCGCGCGGCCTCGTGGCTCACGCTCGATGGCAGCGTCGCCTACTCGCAGGCGCGCTTCACCGACGGGGCCGCCGAGGGCGACCGTGTGCCCGGCGCCATCGAAGGCGTGGCGAGCGCGGGGCTGACCGTGACGCCGCAGGCGCGCTGGAGCGGCAGCCTGCGCTACCGCTTCTTCGGGCCGCGGCCGCTCGTCGAAGACAACACGGTGCGCAGCCGCGCCTCACATCTCGTGAGCGCGGAGGCCGGCGTGCAGGTCGCGCGGCAGTGGCGGCTCAAGGCCGATCTGCTGAACGTGCTCAACTCGCGCAGCTCGGACATCGACTACTTCTACACGTCGCGGCTGCCAGGCGAACCCGCGGGCGGTGTCGACGGCTTGCACTTCCATCCGGTCGAGCCGTTCACGCTGCGCGTGGCGCTCGTCGCCGGTTTCTGACGCTCAGCCCGAGACGGCGACGCGGTTCCGGCCCTGCGCCTTGGCGTGATAGAGGGCGGCATCGGCGACGCGGATGAGCACGTCGAGGCCCGTCGTGCCGAGTCGCGGGCCCTCGAGGATGGCCACGCCGATGCTCACCGTCACGGCGATCGGACGGGCGTCGGCGTGGAACTCGGTGGCGGCGATCTGCTCGCGCAGCCGCTCGGCCGCCACGCCGGCTTCGCCGGAGTCGGCGTCGGGCAGCAGCACCAGGAACTCCTCACCGCCCCAGCGGCCGACGTCGTCCGACGCCCGTACCGCGCCGCTCAGCACGCGGGCCATGTGGCCGAGCACCTGATCGCCGGCGGCGTGGCCATAGGTGTCGTTGATGGCCTTGAAGTGATCGACGTCGATCATGGCGAGCGCGAACGGCGACTGGCGGCGGCGCGCCTGCGCCAGCCCGGCCCGGGCGCGGTCCTGCATGGCGCGGCGGTTCAGCAGGCCGGTCAGCCCGTCGCGCAGCGCCAGTTCCTCCATGCGCGAGTAGGCGGCCGAGAGTTCCTGCGTGCGCGTCTCCACACGCTGCTCGAGCTCGCGGCGCAGGCTGTCGGCATCGGCCAGCACGCGGTGGAAGCGGTTGGCGAGCGCCAGGCTCATGCCGAAGACGAGCAGGGCGAAGCCGTAAATCACGGTGCGCGGCGCCACGTAGAAGTTGCGCTCGATGAGAAAGTCGCTGCCGATCGTGAGCACGACGGCGAGCGCCCCGAGGCCGAGCAGGCGCGCCTCGGGATCACCGGCGCGAATGTACGGCAGCACGAAGACCGTGCCGGCGCCGGCGGCGCCGAACGCCGCCGCCTGCACGCCCGGCAGCAGCCCGAGGGCCGTGTCGAGGCCTGGGGTGAGGACCGCCACCGCGCCGCCCGCGAGCAGCCCGCCCTGCAGGAGGCGCACGCCACGCGGCACCGGACGACTGAAGAACACCCACAGGAACTGCAGGAAGGTCGCCGGCACGAGGTAGATCATCAGGTGCTCGACCTTCTTCAGGGTGACGAAGTCGTCGAACACCATGTACTTCCACTGCGTGCGCAGGAGCGCGTACACGGCGGACTCGAGCGCCAGCAGACCGAACCAGCCATAGGCCGCGGCCTCCGGCCGCAGCAGCCGCAGGCCCAGATGGAACACGGCCACGCCCACGAAGAGCAGCACGAGCGCGAGCTGCGCGGCCTCGGCCAGCTTGTCGCGCTCGAGGATCGGGCCGATGGGGCCGACTTCGAAGGGCCCTTCGACGGGCCCGGCCGCGCCGGCCGACTTGCCCTCCGCACGCCACACGCGCAGCGCGATCACGATCGACCCGTCGGGCTCGCGCGTGGATGCCGGCACGATGTAGATGCGGTGCCGGTCGTACTCCATCACCGGCGACGGGGGCAGCTGCCCCACGCCACCGAGCCGGCGGCCACCGACGTAGACCTCGTAGGCGCTGTCGATCTTTCCGAGCGCCAGCGCGAGGGGCTCGGTCGCCGGCCACGGCAACGAGACGCGCGTGCGATACCACGCCATCCCGAACACGTTCGCGAACCCCTGCCGGCCCCAGCTCTTTGGTACCTGCAGCGAGGTCCACGTGTGGTCGTCAGCGTCCGGCGCGGACCAGCGCAGGTCGTCACCGGGCTGGAACTTCCAGGGCCCGGCCAGTGTGCGCGGTGTTTCGCCGGCAGGCGCGAGCCGGCACGCCGTGCCGCAGAGCAGCACAACCAGCACTCCGAGCACGAACCGCGTGCGCGGGGCGATGATGGCGGGGGGCACCATGACGTCGTCCCGGGAATCGACGGCCGAGTGTACCGACGCCTCCGGTGCCGACGCAATCGGCCAAAGCCTGAATCTCGTGAATGCCCGGGCCGCGGCGACGCCGTCGCGCTCGAACACCACAGACGCCCGCCGCGCCACCTCCGC
>JALHON010000330.1 GCA_022842985.1 Acidobacteriota bacterium
GCCGCCACGAGCCCGGCCACGCCCAGGCCGCCCTGGGTGGCGAGAGCCACCACGGTGAGACGCGCGGCGGGCGTCACGCGCGCCGGCTCTCCAGCACGAACGTCACCGGGCCGTCGTTCTCGAGCGTGACGCGCATCGCCGCCTGGAACTCGCCGGTCTCGACGGGCAGGCCCGCGGCGCGCAGCGCCGCCACGACGTCCTCGTAGAGGCGGCGCGCGTCGTCGGGCGCCGCGGCGTGATCGAACGACGGGCGCCGGCCCTTGCGGCAATCAGCGGCCAGCGTGAACTGCGACACGACGAGCACTGCCCCGCCGATGTCGCCGACGGCGCGGTTCATGCGCACCTTGCCGTCGTCGCCGCCGTCGTCATCGAAGATGCGCAGGTCACGGATCTTGCCGGCGATGTGCGCCACGTCGTCAGCGCCATCGCCACGCTCGACGCCGACGAGCACGAGCAGGCCGGGTCCGATGGCTCCGACCGCACGGCCATCGACCTCGACCCGCGCGTGACGCACGCGCTGCAGCACGGCGCGCATCTACTGGCTCTCCGTCCGCACTAGCGCGTCCTGAGGGCGAGCAGCTGGGAAAAGGGCACCTCGGGCGCGGCCGCGCCCTCGGCCGGGGCCGCCGCGGCGTCGCCGTGCAGCCGGCGGTCGAGCAGGTGCCGCGGCTTCACGTTGGTGAGCGCCTTCAGCATCGACGCCTTCACCTGCGGATGTTCGCGTTCGAGCTCCATGATGAGGCGCTTGATGCGCTGCCGCTGCAGGCTGAGATCGCCGCAGGCCGGGCAGCAGCAGCCGATGACCGGCAGCGCGCTTTCCTGCGTATAGGCGCGGGCATCGGCCTCGGTCACGTAGACGAGCGGCCGGATGACGACATGTTTTCCGCTGTCGGAGACGAGCCGCGCCGGCATCGCCATGAGCGCGCCGGCGAAGAAGACGTTCAGCAGCAGCGTCTCGACGAAGTCGTCGAGGTGATGGCCGAGCGCGATCTTCGTGGCGCCCACTTCGTCGGCCACGCGATAGAGCACGCCGCGCCGCAGCCGCGCGCACAGCGAACACGGCGTATCTCCGGCATCGAGGATGTCGTCCATCTGTTCGCCGATGGTCGTGTGCTCGATACGCAGTTCCCAGCCGCGTGCCCTGCACGCCTCGGTGATGAGGCCGTGCTTGTAGTCCTTGTAGCCGGAATCGACGGTGACGGCGACGATCGAAAAATCGATCGGCGCGCGCTTCTGCAGCACGTCGAGGATCTGGATGAGGGCCCAGCTGTCCTTGCCGCCCGAGAGCCCGACCATGACGCGATCGCCGTCGGCGATCATCCCGTAGTCGGTGATGGCGCGCGTGACCTGCTTGGCGACGCGTGATTCGAGCGGCGTGCGGTAGCCCATGTCGACGCTTCAGTCTATGCCGTGCCGAGCAGGCGTGCCACCGTGGCCGGCCAGGTGAGCCGCGCGCCGCGATCGCGTGCCGCCGCGCCCATGCGCTCGGCCGCGGCCGGATCGTCCATGAGCTGCCGGAGCGCCTCGGCGACGGCCGACGGCGTCGCCGCCGTCACGCGGCCGGTCACGCCGTCGGTCACGAGTTCGGTCGGGCCGCCGCTGTCGCTGCAGGTCACGACCGCCTTGCCGGACGCGAATGCCTCCACGGTGACGAAGCCGTAGTCTTCGTCGAACGGCAGGAACGCGACGGCGCGGCAGCGGGCGTAGTGATCGAGCATTGCCTCATCGGAGAGGCGGCCGACGAACTCCACGCGCGACTCGAGCCCGAGCCGCCGCCGCTGCTCGAGCAGCCGGCCGCGTTCTTCCCCGTCGCCGGCGATGACGGCGCGGATGCCCTGCGCGTTCGGCTGCGCCAGCGCTTCGAGCAGCAGGTCGAAGCGCTTGAGCGCGGTGAGCCGCGACACGGCGAAGATGTAGTCGCCATAGCCGTCGCAGCGATACGGCCGGTCGGGCGCCGGTGGATGCAGCACCTCGGCGTCGAGCGCCCCCCAGCGGCCGAGACGTGCCTGCACGATGGCCGAGATCGCGAACCGGCGCGAGACGCCGCGCTGCAGGAAGTGGGCGTCGGCCTGGTGCACGGCGATGCGGCGGATCGACTCCTTGATCGTGTTCGTCCACGACAGCGACGCGCTGAAGCGCGGCCAGAGGTCGTAGTACTCGCGCATCGTGTGATTGAGCCAGCAGGTATGGCGTGGATGCCGCACGGCGAACGCCGGATACCGCAGGCTCACCACCTGGTCGACCGGCGCGCCGTCGGCGGCCACACCGACGTCCGTGAGCCACGCCGCGAGGTAGGCGGCCCCCTGGCGGCCGAAGCGGTTCTGCGGCGTCACGATGAGGTCGGCCTCGTGGCCGGCGGCGCGGCACGCGCCCACGAGACCGCCGGCGATGACCAGATGGCCGCCCTCGATGAAGGGCGGGCTCGAGGTGACGACGAGGACACGCAACCGGGCCGCTCCCTACTCGTAGCGCGGCGTCAGCCGCACGAAGATGCCGAGGAAGCGGTTGTCACGTCCGCCGCCCTCGAAGAGCGGAATGAAACCGGTCGCACTTTCAATCGACAGCGCGTAGACGTAGTTGGTCGGGTTCTCGGGATACGGCTTGTACGGCAGCCCTTCGCCCATCGGCACGACGATCGTGCGGCGGTCATTGGCCGGCACGTCCACCACCTGCACGATCGCCGCCGTGCGCACGGTGATGCGGTTCGGCCTGGGACCGGTCTCGAGCGTGATCTCCATCTGCCGCACGCGCAGCGGCTGCGCCCGATCGCCCTCGGGCGTCGCCTCCAGCGGGGCCGGGGCGCGCAGCATGATGTCGGCGCGGCTCTCGCCGCGCACCCAGAACGCCTCGCCCTCGCGGTTGTAGGCGTTGTCGTCCATGAAGTAGCCGCTGAGCGGCGGCACCCCGCCGAGCGGCTGGCGCGAGCGCGACGGGCTCACGTTCACGGGCAGGTCGTTCACGAGCGACAGCTCGAGCGGCAGGGCGCGGAAGAGCCCGGTCTTCGAGTGTTCGCCGGGATTGAACGAGGAGTAGAACGGGTTCGAGAGCACCGGCATCACGAACGCCGCGCTGGCCGCCGCGATGGCAATCGCGTTCCACGGCCGCGCGAACGCCGGCATCAGGAAGAGGAATACCGGATACACACCGAGGAAGTAGCGATTGCCCACCGGCCCGCCGCCGCCCGAGTAGGTGAACGGCATGTAGAGCATCAGCACGATCGCCGAGCCGACGCCGCCGGCGAGCGTGAGCCAGCCCCACGCCGACTGCTGGCCGCGCAGCAGCAGGAACAGCACGAGCGCCGCCATGCCCGGCAGGAAGTAGACGGCGAAGCCCGTATGGCGGCCCACGAAGAAGTACAGCAGGTTGTGCCGGAAGACGTTCACGAGGGCGTCACGGTTGCCCAGTACCTCGGTCAGCACGCGGTTGGTGCTGCGGCCGATGCCGGTCGTGTCGAACGTGCGGTCGTCGGTCTGGAACGGGAAGCCCTTCGACTCGCCGCCCGCGTAGAACGTCTTGCGATCGCCGCCCTGGAAGTTGTACTCGCCGGTGATCGCGATGTTGGCGCCGAAGAGCCCGAGCACGACGGCCGAGAAGACGATGCCGCAGACGAATCCCCGGCGCCACTGCCGGCGCAGCGCGAAGAGGCCGAGCACGGGGAACATCAGCAGCACGTGCGTGGGCTTCGAGAAGGTGGCCAGTCCCAGCCAGAGCGCGGCCACCACGTCGGTGCGCGGCCCGATGAGCCAGCCGCTCCGCGCCTGCCCCGCCGGCGTCTGCGGGCTCGCCACTTCCTTGTAGAGCCAGAAGAAGTAGCCGAGCGTGACGAGCCCCAGATTGAAGAGGTCGGGCGTCAGCCACACGAGGTAGACCGGCGCCACCGAGATGAACACGAAGGCCAGCGCGAAGACGAGGGCGGCCGCCGGCTGGCTGCGCGCCACGAGGAACGCGTAGGCACAGACGAAGCTCACGAGCAGCACGAACACGTGCAGGACGAGAAAGCCGTTCGTGCCGAAGAGCCGGATGAACGGCGCGGCGAAGAGCGGATAGATGAACGACTTGGCGAAATACAGCCGGGACGTGTCGGCGTCGGGCTTCACGTCGACGTGCACGAACGGCGCCGCGCCGTCGATCCGCAGGTCGGGATCACTGCCCCGCTTCAGGAAGATGCCCTCCGGACCGCTCGGGAACTCGCGCCAGACACGCACGAGGTCTTCGCGACGGAACTCGAAGTCCCCGTCGTCGGCCAGGCTGTGCCCGAGCCCGTAGTAGGTGGAGGCGTCGGAGAAGAAGCCGTACGACGCCTTCGGATAGTTGATCGAGAGCGCCCAGGCCACGAGCACGGCGGCGAGTGTGGCCGTGGCCACGACGCCGAGACGCCAGGCGTCGGAGCGGGCGCTCCAGCCGCCACTCACGGTCGCGCCCCCTCGTGGAGAAACGACAGGTCGAGCGTCAGCGCGCTCTGCCGCTTCGTGCGCCGCGACGACTCGTGGAGCAGCTCGTAGAGCCGCTCCATCTTGCGCACGAAGGCCCCGATGTCGTAGCGCGCGCC
>JALHON010000331.1 GCA_022842985.1 Acidobacteriota bacterium
GCCCGCCGGCGCGCCGGCGGGACGGGCGGCCGCCTGCGCGCCCCCCTGCTGTTGCTGCTGGAACTGCTGGCGGAAGAACTCTTCTTCCGGTGAGGACAGCGACGCCACGTTCACGACCTTCGACGCCGCCTTCACGTTGGCGCCGGCGGCGATGAGCGCGCGCATCACATCGACGCGGGTATTGGCGGCAGCGAACATCAGCGCCGTCTGCTGCATCGACGATTCCTTCGCGTCGACCTCCGCCCCGGCGGCGAGCAGCGCCTTCACGGCGTCCACGCTGCCCGACGCCGCCGCCAGCATGAGCGGCGTCGTCCCGGTCGAGGTCGCCGCCTTGGCGTCGGCGCCGGCCTTGAGCAGCACCGCGACGACCGGCGCGTTGCCGTTGCGCGTGGCGATGATGAGCGGCGTGTTGCCGCCGAGGCGCGTCGTCGCCTTCACGTTGGCGCCGGCGTAGACCAGCATCTGCGCCAGCTCGGCGTCGTTCTTCATCGCCGCCCAGTGCAGCGCGGTCATGCCGTCGCCCTGCGCGGCGTTGACGTCATTGCCCTGCTGCAGCAGCGTCTTTACCGCGGCGCGGTCGCCACTCATCGCGGCATCGGCCACCGGGGCCTGCGACTGGGCGCCGAGCGCCACGCTGAGAGCCAGCACGGTGGCGCCCACGAGGGCCGCGCCACGCGTCACTACGGAACCGAATCGAAGCTGCATCGCCGTTGTCTCCGAAGGCCTAGAAGGCCGCGGTCGCCTCTGGCGCCGCGTTCAGATCCAGTGCACCGGTGCTGTCGCCGAAGGCCGGCATGTCGAGCCCGAGCGCGTGCATCGCGCCGAGCAGCGGGTTCGCCATGGGCGTGCCGTCGGCCGTCTTGATGTGCAGGCCGCCCTTGAGCGCCCCGCCGGCATGACCGGCGAAGAACAGCGGGCAGCGCTTGTGGTTGTGCACGTTCGAGTTGCCCATCGGCGAGCCGTAGATGATGAGCGTGTTGTCGAGCAGGTTGCCGTCGCCGTCGGGCGTCGACTTCAGCTTGTTGAGGAAGTAGGGCAGCTGCTGGATGTGGTACGTGTTGATCTTCTGGAACTCGCGGATGCGCTCCTCGCGGTCCTGGTGGTGCGAGGCCGGGTGGAAGCCGGCATTGACGCCGCTCTCCGGGTAGGCGCGGCTCGAACCGTCGCGGCCCATCTTGAACGAGAACACGCGGGTGATGTCGCTCGCGAAGGCCACGGCCTGCAGGTCGAACATCAGCTTGACGTGTTCGGCGAAGGCGTCCGGCACGCCCACCGGCGCCCCCGGCAGCTCGCGCGGATCGCCGCTCGAGTTCGAGGCCTCGACCTTCTGGATGCGGCGCTCGATCTCGCGCACGTCGTCGAGGTATTCGCTCAGGCGGGCCTTGTCGGCCGGGCCGAGGTCGCGCTGCAGCTTCGCCACTTCCCCGGTGATGAAGTCGAGGATGCTCTTGTCGCGCTGGCGGCGCGTGGCGCGTTCGGCCGGCGTCGCGCCGACGCCGAACAGCTGGTCGAAGGCGGCGCGCGGGTCGCGGATCATCGGCAGCGGCTCGGAGGGCGACGCCCAGCTCACCGTGTCGGTGTAGACGCAGGAGTAGCCGTAGGCGCAGCCGCCGGCCTGGTCGATGGCCTCGATGCAGAGCTGCATCGAGGGAATCGGCGTCTCGCCGCCCACCTTCCTGGCGTAGAACTGGTCGAGCGACGTGCCGGCCACGACATCACTGCCCTGTGTCTGCTTCGGGTGGCACTGCGTGAGGAACACCGCGCTCGAGCGGAAGTGGTCGCCGCCGATTTCCGGCAGCTCGAACGCCTCGGCGTTGCGCACGTCGGTGTTGCTGACGATGGTCAGGTAGTCGCGGAACGGCTCGAGCGGCGCGAGGCTCGACGGCGTCAGATCGAAGTTGCGCCCGGTGGCCGCCGGCGACCACATGTGCTTCTGCAGCCCGACCACGGTGGCGCCGGCCGAGCCGTGCACCATCTCGATGGCGGCCAGCCGCACCTTGCCGCTGGCGGCGGTCTTCGCGAGCGCCGTGCGCGCCGGCACCATGGCTTCGAGGAACGGCAGGGCCACGGTGACCCCGAGGCCCTTGAGGGCGGTGCGACGCGAGAGATGTTTCTGAGCGATGAACATCGTCGTACTCCTGTGACGGTCCCGGGAAGGCTACGGATGCGCGGGCGCGGCCGCGACGGTTGTCGGTTCGGCGCCTTCGACGCGGCTCATGCGGAACGCCGGCGAATTCACCACGGCCAGGATGAAGGCCGAGAGCTTGTAGTCCTGCTTCGCCGTGTCGCGGATGATGCGGCGCACGAGCGGCTGGTCGTAGGGCTGCATGCGGCGGCCCACCGCATAGGTCAGCAGACGCTCGGTGAAGCCGAGCAGGAAGGCGTCCTTGTGACGCAGGATGGCCTCGCTCAGGCCGAGGGCGCCGGCCATCTTGGTGCCGTCGTAGAGGTCGCCCACGGCGTCGATCGGCACCTCGTTGTCCTTGATGCGCCACTTGCCGGTGACGTCGAAGTTCTCGAGCGCGAGCCCGAGCGGGTCGATGACCTTGTGGCACGAGATGCACGGCGGGTTGCGGCGGTGCTGCTCCATGCGCTCGCGCACCGAGAGGTTCTTGCCCCCCTGGTTGGCACCGGTCTCGTCGAGCGCCGGCACGTTGGGCGGCGGCGTCGGCGGCAGGATGCCGAGCATGACTTCCATCACCCACTTGCCGCGGTTCACCGGCGACGTCCGGTCGGCCACCGACGTGAGCAGGTGGATGCTGGCGTGGCCGAGAATGCCGCGGCGTTCGGGCGGCAGCGTCACGCGGCGGAACTCCGGCCCCATGACGTTGCTGATGCCGTAGTGCCGCGCCACGCGTTCGTTGACGTAGCTGTAGTCGGCGCGGAGCAGGTCGAGGATGCTCTTGTCGTCGCGCACGAGGCTGTGGAAGAAGAGCTGCGTCTCGCGCACCAGGTTGTCGGCGAGCGTGTGGTCCCAGTAGGGATAGAGCAGCGCGTCGGGACGGATCTTGTCAACGTCCTGCAGGCGCAGCCACTGCGAGGCGAAACGCGTGGCGAGGGCCTCCGAGCGCGGGTCGGCGATCATGCGCCGCACCTGCCTCTCGACGCCGGCCGGCGTGCGCAGGCCGCCGTTCTGCGCCGCCTTCAGCAGTTCGTCGTCGGGGCCGGCGGCCCAGAGGAAGTACGAGAGCCGCGACGCCAGATCGAGGTCGGCCACCGCGAAGGTCTGGCCCACGCGGGCGCTGGCCGGCGGCTGCTCCAGCTTGAAGACGAAGCGCGGGCTCGCGAGCAGCGCTTCGAGCGCCGCCTGGATGCCGGATTCGAAATCGCCCTTGATGCGGCCGCGCTCGTAGAAGCCCATGAGCGTCTGCACGTCATCGGCCGCCACCGGCTCGCGATAGGCGCGCGAGGCGAGACGGCGCAGGATATCGCGGGCGCACGGCGCCTCTTCCGCCGCCGTCGTCGGCCGGCAGGTGAACACCTTGCGGCGGCTCACCGTGTCGGACACACCCGTCACGCTGAACGGACCGCTGATGCTGAAGTCGCGCACGTGCGGTGCGGTCGTGATGCCCACCCCGCTGCCGATCTGCGAGTCGGCCAGCGTGTAGTCCTGGGGCGCGAGGATGTCGTCGACCGGCGCCTCGAAGCGGGCGATGAAGGCCGCCGAGACCCGCTGCGGGCCGGCCTTGACGTGCACCTTGGGCGAGGTCAGGTTCATCCCGTTCGGGTCGCGCTCGCTCATCGACGGGTTGATATCCATCACCGCCACGCGGGCGCCGTTGATCGAGATCTCGATCTGTTCGCCCTTGGTGGTGCTGCCGTAGAGTTCGCCGGTGGGAATCGAGTGCAGCATCACGCGGAAGCTGTACTCGCCGTCGGCCGGGAACACGTGCACGAGCGAGACGCCGCCGCGGGTGCCGAGGGGCGCGCCGTCCACGTGCACCATCTGCGACTGCGTGCGGGGCACCTTGTAGGTGGCTTCGGTCGGCGTCGAGTTCGGATCGCCGAGCGCGAGCTGCGTGATGCGGCCGGCGGCGCGCAGGTAGCCTTCCATCAGGGTCGGCGAGAAGCCCTGCGCGTCGGCCACGTTGTCGAAACCGTTGCTGATCGTGTCGGCCGGCAGGAACGCGCTGACGTCGACATCGAGGCCGAGCAGGTCCTTCACCGCCGTCGCGTACTCGGCGCGGTTCAGGCGCTGGAACGGACGCCAGCCCGGATTCGGATTGACCGACGCCAGTTCGTCCATCCGCGCTTCGAGCGCCGCGGTGAGGGCTTCGATCGTGGCGGCGTCGGGCCGCTTCGACCCGGCCGGCGGCATCATCCCGGCGCGCAGCTTGCGGATGATCTTCTCGATCACCTCGGGCTGCTCGTGCGCCTTCATCGCGTTGAACCCGGCAAGCGACAGCCCGCCGGCCTTGCCGCGTTCGCTGTGACAGGTGGCGCAGTACTGCGTCACGAGTTCGGTCTGCGAGGCGGCGGAGAGGCCCGCGGGATGCGACGGCGCGGCAACGGGCGCGGCAGCACGCCGGGCGGCCGACGCCGGAGC
>JALHON010000332.1 GCA_022842985.1 Acidobacteriota bacterium
CGGTCGGCGAGCGACTATGAGTCGTCGTCGCACAAGCAGCTGACACTCGCGCCGGGAGTGCGGGCGACACCCAGGTCAGGGGATGGGGGCCCCCAGAAGTGCTTTGGACGGCAGGACACGTCGCCGAGAGGCGCGAGTGTCCGACGCGACTCATCGGAGCCGACGACTGAACGCCGCACCCACCCAATGGCGGGCACCCTCACCCGAGCACGTCGCGCAGCGCGTCGGCCGCGATCGCGAGATCCTCGTCGGTGGTGTAGACGTGCACCGACGCGCGCACGCGGCCGAGTTCGCCGGTGACGAGCACGTCGGCGTCCTCGAGCGCCTCGCGAACGGCCTGCGGGTCCGCGTGTTCGAACGCAATGCTCGCGGCGCGCGCGGCGGCCGGCTCCGGCGTCATCACCGGCACGCCGAGCCCTGCGAGCCGCTGGCGCAGCGCGCCTGACATCGCCAGCGTGTGCGCTTCGATGCGCTCCATGCCGATGCCGGCCAGATAGTCGAGCGACTGATCGAGCACATAGAGGGCGGGATAGGCGGGATTGCCCGGCTCGAACACCTGCCCGGTGGACTTCACGTGCACCGGGCCCGGCTCGTCGAGCGGCGGGCGCCACTCCGCGGAGTGCCAGCCGGTGAGGCGCGGCCGCCAGTCGGGCACGCGGCGGCGGTTCCACGACGCAATCGCCACGCCGTGCACGCCGAGCAGGAACTTGTAGCAGCAGCCGAAGAGCACGTCGGCCACCGACGCATCGACTCGCACTGAACCGAGCGCGTGCGACGCGTCCACGACGAAGAGCGCGCCCACCTTGCGGGAGAGCGCCGCGTAGGCCTCGAGATCCTTGCGCTCGCCGGTGAGATACGAGACGTGACTCACCGCCACGACGCGCGTGCGGCTGTCGATGGCGGCGGCAAACCGCGCGAGCGGCGCCTGCCAGCCGCCACTCGGCGCCACCGTGCGCACCTCGACGCCGTGCCGCGCCTGCGCCAGCCACGGATTCATGAGCGACGGGAACTCCCAGCGCTCCATCACCACGTTGTCGCCCTCGCGCCAGTCGAGCGAGTCCGCAAGGAGGCTCACGCCGTGCGCGACGCTCGAGGGAAACCCGATGTCGCCGGGGTCCGCGTGCACGAGCGCCGCCACTTTCGAGGCCACGCGCGCCCGCACCGCTTCGTTGAGCCGCTGCCCGGCGAGTCCCGTGCCTTTGGCGCGCGCGGCGCGTTCGAGCGCGGCGAGCGTCGAGCCGAGCACGGGCGACTGCCCGCCCGCGGCCAGATGCGTCACACCAGCGAGGTTGATGAAGTCGGAAGCAGGGGCCAGCACGCGGCGATTGTCGCACGCACCCGCACACGCGCGGCGGGGCCGTCGCGGACTCAGCGGCGCGGGAGCCCGCCCCGGCTGTCGAGCACCTCGCGCACCTTGCGGGCGAGCGCCGAGGGCACGAACGGCTTGGCCAGGAACGCGTCGGTGGCCGACGCGACGCCCTGCCGCACGACATCATCGTTCATGTATCCGCTCACGTAGATCACGGGCAGGGTGGGCCGCAGCCTGCGTGCGGCGTCCACGAGCGCGCCGCCGCCCATCTCGGGCATCACGACGTCGGTGACGAGCAGATCCACCTCGGCCGCGTGCGCGCGCAGCAGGGTCAGCGCCTCGGCGGCGGAGGGCGCGAGCAGCACGGTATAACCGTGCGCCTGCAGCCCGGCGCCGATGAGCCGGCGCACCGCCGCCTCGTCTTCCGCCACGAGCACCGTTTCGCTGCCACGCGCCGGTGCTGTCGTGGCCGGCGTGCCGCTGCCGGCGGTGGCCGCGACGACGGCCGGCAACATGAGCCGGATCGTCGTGCCCTTCCCGGGCGCGCTCTCGACGGCGATCGCTCCACCCGCCTGCTTCACGATGCCGTAGACGGTGGCGAGGCCCAGGCCGGTGCCCTTGCCCTCAGGCTTGCTCGTGAAGAACGGCTCGAAGATGTGCGTCTGTGTCTCTTCGGTCATGCCCACACCGGTATCGGCGACGCTCAGGGCCATGTACGGGCCTGGCGGCAGATCGACGGGCATCGGGCGTCCGGCCTCCGGTAACGCCTGACAGCGGGTCGTGATCGACAGACGTCCGCCGGCCGGCATGGCATCGCGTGCGTTCACGACGAGGTTCACGAGGACCTGCTCGAGCTGGCCCGGATCGATGAGCACGGGCGCGGCGGCTTCGAGCGTGGTCTCGATCAGCACGTCTTCGCCGACGACACGCCGCAACATCCGCACGGCGGCTTCCACCGCCGCGTTCACGTCGAGCAGCTGCGGCTCCACCACGGCCTTGCGGCTGAACGCCAGCAGCTGTCCGGTCAGGAGCGCGCCGCGCTGCCCGGCGTCGTGGATCACGGCGACGTGTTCGCGCATGGCGTCCGACCCGCCCTCCTGCGCGAGCAGTTCGCAGTGGCCGTTGATCACGGTGAGCAGGTTGTTGAAGTCGTGCGCGACGCCGCCGGCCAGCCGGCCGATGGCCTCCATCTTGTGCGCCTGCCGCAGCTCCGCCTCCAGGCGCTTCTGTTCGGTGATGTCGGTGCCGATGCCGCAGATCGCGTACGGCGTGCCGTCGGCACGAAAGAGCGGGAAACGCGAGGCCAGCGTCGCGAGCGGCCGGCCGTCGGGCAGGCGGCCCGAGCGTTCGTCCTGGGTCGGCCGCATCGCGGCGAGCACGCGCGCGAACTCCTTCCTGAGCTCCGGGGCGTAGGCGGGCAGCACCTCTTCCACGGTGCGTCCGATCCACGCCTCCTGGGGCACGCCGCAGAGCTCCGCGGCGCGTTTGTTCACGAAGAGGTAGCGGCCGTCGAGATCCTGCAGGAACACGATCGACGGCGACGAGTCGAGTACGTCGCGGAAACGCGCCTCGCTCTCACGCAGGGCCTGTTCCGACGCGGCGCGGCGCGCTTCGGCCTCGCGCGCCTCGGTGATGTCATGCACGGTGCCGACCATCGCCACGGCCACGCCGTGGATGACGCGCGGGGCGGCCAGATTCGACAGCCAGCGCTGCGACCCATCGGGCCGCACGACGCGGAACTCGACCGCATACTCCCTCGCCTCTGCCACCGCCGTCTCGAACGCCGCGGTGGCTGGGGCGCGATCGTCAGGATGCACGAGGGCTGTCCACGCTTCGAGCGTGCCGGCAAAGTCCGGCACGCCGATGATGTCGCGGACCTCGGGTGACCAGTCGATGTGGCCCGTGCGAAGGTCCTGGACCCAGACACCCATCCGGGCGGCCCGCAGCGCCAGTCGCAAGTACTCGTTTTCGGCTTCCATGATTCCCCAAGGCTTGGCACGAACGACCCAGGAGGGGAGGTCGGACGTCGACGCAACAGCGCAGGCCACGTTATCACCAGCTCCGCCTCCACCGCGCCACGGTCTGCGCGGACGGGCGACGGGAACCCAGTCAGGGTTGACGGTAGACGCGTCCGTCCTTCATCACGAATCGCACCTGCCGCAACGCGGCGACGTCGCGCGTCGGGTCGCCGGCCACGGCGATGAGATCCGCGAACAGACCGGGTTTCACGGCGCCCACCTTGTCGGCGATGTGGAAGGTCGTGGCGTTGCCCGAGGTGGCGATGCGCGCGGCCTCGGCCGGCGTGACACCGGCCGCCACCATCATCTCGAGCTCGCGCAGGTTGTCGCCGTGCGGGAACACGCCGACATCGCCGCCGAAGCACAGCTTCACGCCGGCCTGCATCGCCGCCTGGAACGTGCGCCGCTTCTCGACCAGGCGCGCCGGCTCCGGCTCCTGCCCCTTCTTCCAGCCGGCGTACTGCGCCGTGGCGTCGGGCGCGGCGAGTGTCGGGCAGAAGGTGACGCCCTTCTCCTTCATGAGCGCCCACACCTCGGGGGTGCCGGCATCGCCGTGATCGATCGTCTCGACGCCGCCGAGGACGGCCCGCCGCATGCCCTCCGCCGTGCCGGCGTGCGCGGCCACGTAGCGGCCGCTGCTCTTCGCCACGGCGACGATCGCCGCGATCTCCTCGACCGAGAAGGTGGGCCGCGCCTCGCCGTTCGGCCCCCAGCGGTAGTCGGCGTAGATCTTCACGAAGTCGATGCCGTGGCCGATCTGCCGGCGCGCCACGTGTGTCACGCCTTCGATGCCGTCGGCTTCCTCCGCGCCCTGCGGCACGGTCATCTCCGGCGCGAAGCCCTTGGGGCCGTAGGTGCCGGTCGCCACCATCGCGGGACCGCTCACGAGCATGCGCGGACCGGGAATGACGCCGTCTTCGATCGACTTCTTGAGGCCGATATCGGCATAGCCGGCGCCTTCGGTGCCGAGATCGCGCACCGTCGTGATGCCGGCCATGAGTGTGTCGCGCGCGCTCACCGTGGCACGCACCACGCGATAGGCCACCGACTCACGCAGCACCTGATCGTTCCAGGCGACCTCGTTGTAGGGATGCAGCAGCAGGTGCGAGTGGCCCTCGATGAGGCCGGGCATCAGCGTCAGCCCGGGCAGCGCCACGCGTGCCGCGCCGGCCGGCACGGTGAGCGAGGCGACCGGGCCGGCCGCCT
>JALHON010000333.1 GCA_022842985.1 Acidobacteriota bacterium
TCTTGAACGACCAGAGGATCTGCGCGCGCCGATCCGCCGGCGTCTCGGCCGACACCACCACGGCGCCCGGGATGGCCGCGGCCAGCGCCTGGCTCTCCTCGAGGAACCGGGTGAACACGAGCACCGACTTGTGGCCGGTGGCGACCAGGTGCTCGACCACCGCCTGCAAGCGGGAGACGAAGCCGATCTCGCTGAAGTGCTGCTGCAGCGCCCGGTCGTCGAAGTCGGCGCCCGTCGAGTTGAGGCGGACCTTCGTCGGGTCCACCACCTGCGGCTCGTGATACGTGAGCGGCGCGAGGAACCCCGCGCGGAACAGCGGCGCGACGTTCAGGTAATAGATGACGTCCGTGAAGATCCGCGGCCGTGTCCGCGTCAGGAAGCGCAGCTGCGCGCCCAGGCTGTCGGACGCCAGCCGGTAGGGCGTCGCCGTCAGGCCGATCACCCGCGCGCCTTCGAGGATGGCCAGGAAGTCGCGGTACATCCCACCCTTCGGGTTGACCAGGTGCGCCTCATCGATGAGCACGTACTTGAAGTGCCGGAACGCGTCGACGTGGTTGACGACGCTACCAATGGTGGCGAGCGTGATCTGCCCCACCCGCTTCCGGTTGAGCGACGCCGACCAGATCGCTGGCGCGTAGCCATAGCCGCGCAGCTTCTCGGCGTTCTGCTGGAGGATTTCCTTCGACGGCTGGAACACCAGCACCGGCGCGTCGAGCCGCGTCGCAATGCCGGCGATCACCAGCGACTTCCCGGAGCCGGTGGGCAGCACGACCAACCCGTTGCGGCCGCGCAGCTTGGCGTTCGTCAGGAACTCGACGCTGCGGTTGACCGCGTTCTGCTGATAACTGCGAAGGACGTAGCCGGGCACAGCCGGCGCAAGCAGGGCGCTCATCGGTCACCACTCGCGGCAGGCACCTGCCGATGCGCGGGCAGTTGGTCTGCCCGCAGGAACTTCGCGCCAACGAGCCAGGCCATCAGCGCCGTCAGGTCGCCGGCCACATGAGCCACGCCGGCGTCGAAGCAGCGCGCCTGGAACTCGAGCTGCTCGGGGCGCAGCCGGCCGCCAGGCGCCTTCACCTCCCAGCAGACGAACGTGCGTACGGGGCTGCCCCGGTGCGGCAGGAAGGCCATCACGTCCGGCAGGCCTGGCGTCTGCATGGTGCCCTGCCAGTCACCCGCCCGACGGCTCACGCCGAGGCGGTAGACCGTGGCGCCGAGGCTACGCAGGAGGGCGATGCCCTGCTCCTGCTGCGCCTTCTCCGGCTGCTGTCGGCAGCGCGGCGCGGCCAGCGTCGAGCGCGCGCGCAGGGTCATGACGCGGCCTCCATTTCGTCGGCCGTCCGGCGCCGCCAGCAGACCATCGGCCGACCGCTGAGGCTCTTCGCTCGGCGCGCGCCGGGGATGAGGAACCGGCGCAGGTCGAACCGCCGCAGGCAGATCGTCTGCCGCGACCACCCGGTCGCGTCCTGGATCTCCTGGTCGCTCATGCCGGCGTCGCCGGCGGCGGTGACGAGCGCCAGTAGCCGGGTGTTGTCGACGCTGCGCTCCTTCCCCGCCACCACGCCGGCCAAGGCGCTCGTCTCCCGCGCCTGCGGATACACGCTCGGCGCCACGACCAGCGCGGACGGCTCTACGGCGTCCCAGTCGAACCGCTGTGGCTTCATACGGGGTCGCCTCCCTCGGGGGCCGGGACCGCGGCCTCGGCCTGCTCGGTGATGCGCGTGCGCAGCTGCTCGAGCGCGAGCCGCGCGTCGGCGTGCTTCAACTTCGCGCCCGCCGGGCCGAGTTCGAAAAGCGTGTCCTGCGCCGGCGCAGGCTCCACCACGAGCGGCGGCGAGGCTGGCGCGAGGAACTCCGCCGGCGGCGTCTCGCCGAGCTGCCGCAGTGCGCAGGCGACGCACCACACACCCGGCGTGTGCTCGCCCATGCGCGCGAGGTCGCCCGCCTCGAGGATGGTCGGGCAGAACCAGCACCGGCGCGACAGGCGCAGCAGCTGCCAGCTCATGACGCCGTCCGTTCGACGAGGCGCGCGGCCACGCGCACGCGGCGCGCCTGGGCGAAGAGCGCGAGGCACACGGCCTCGTCGTCACACTCGGGCTCGTGCGGGCAGCGGCGCGGCTCGGGATACTCGCGGCCCGCCTCGCGGTGGACAGGCGCCACGTAGCGCGGCTGGCTGTCGCGGTAGGCGATGAGGTCTTCCCGGGCTTGGGTGAGTTCCAGCCGAGTGAAGCGGCCCCCCTCGCCAGAGGGGGGATGGGGGGGTTCTTGTACCTGTTCCCTGTTCCCTGATTCCGGGAAGGAGACAGGCCCTCCTTCGTCGAAGGCTTCCACGAAGGACGGTCCCATGGCTTGCAGCCGCTGTTTAATGACCTGCTCGACCGACGTGCGCAGCGCGCACTCCGCCACGTGCTCGTTCAGATACCGGCGCCAGCTCTTCGCGACGTTCGGACTCTCTGGCAGGTTGTGCTTCAAGGCGTTGGGCAGCCACACGAGCGACCGGGACCAGTCCGCAGTGGCCATATGGCGCGACGCGATCTCCCCCCAGCAGCGCTTCGTGGCGGCCGGTGGCCACTGCAGCCGGTCGGAGATTTCTCCGAGCGTCACGTCGACCACCCCAGGCACCGGCGTCGAGCACGGACCGGTCAAGAGCCAGAACCACAGCACCTGGCCGCTCGGCTTCGGTGGCGTCAGCTCCATGAACCGCTCGTCGTTCCACATCCGCAACGTCACCTTGCGGTAGCGCTGCTTTTCCGGCTTCTCCGGCCGTGGCAGGGGCTTCACGCGGCCTCCTTGGGGGTCGATGCGTGATGGCGCTTCAGCGCCTCTGACCGCGAGCAGGATTTACAAAGCGACGAGTACGCCCTGCCTGACAGTTTGTAGAACTGGTCGAAAGGCTTCGGGGTGTCGCACTTCCCGCAGACCCAGTCGCGCCATGGATTGCCTCCCGCCCGAAGCACTCTCAGTCGGCGATGCAGTTGCGCGTGTTCACGCCCATCCTGCAGGACCACCAGGTTCGACGGTCGGTTGTCCGTCCTCTCAGTGTTGACGTGATGAACGACCGCGCCTGCCGGCAGGTGTCGCCCGAGTGCGCGTTCGGCGACCAACACATGCTCGGCGACGAAGTTCTTCACTGCGCGTGGGTGCTCGGTGACGCGCACGAAGACGTAGCCGTCGCTCGTGAGCCGGCGATCGACGCGGCGGCGGTGCCCCTTACAGAAGGCCAGCGGAACGCCGCGAACCTGGCCAGTTCGTGGGTCGTGTTGCGTGGGCACGCGCGTGGCACGTCCGCATCCGCACTGGCAGAGCCCGATCGGGATACTCATGCCGCGGCTCCGAAGGGCGGATGGGCGATGTCGATCGTCCCGTCGTGCACACGAACCTGCACATCGGCCATCGCCGCGGCGGCCGCGCTATGGGTCACCACGAGAACGTGGGTAAACCCCCCGATCTGCTGGACCCTGCGGAGCATGTCGATGTAGCGCCGCGCGTTGTCTCCGTCGAGCGGCCCTGTCGTTTCGTCGCGCCAGCAAGTCTGAATCGCCCCGGCGTGCCGCGAATTCACGAACAGCGCGAGCGCGTTCTTTAGTACCTCGTCGACGAGGATCTGTTCCCCACCGCTCAGGTCCTGCAGGTCGCGGGCATCGCCGCCGCGGAGGTTGTCGTAGACCCGCAGTTCGAAGACTTCCTTCGTGCCCTTCCCGTCGGCCTTCTCGGCCTGTGTGACGAGCTCCACGGTGAACCGCGGCCCGAAGCAGACCGCCAGGAGGTCGTTGCAGTAGGCGCTGACGGTCGGGCCCGCGGCGTCGATCTCGAGGACCGGCAGCCCATCGCGCCCAAAGGCCTTCGCGAGCAGCGCCCACTCGCGCCCGTCGTCTTCCACCTGCCGGCGCTCACCGGCGATGGCCGCCAGGCGCGCCGCGCAGGCGCGCCAGCGATCGAGGCGACGCCCGATCTCCGCGCGCTCCGCCTCGAGGCGCGCGGCCGTCGCGGTAGACTGCTCGACCTCGCGATCGAGCGTGCCGAGCTCATGGTCGATCGCGTCGAGCTGGGCCACCGCGTCGGCCGTCCGTGCCTGCGTCTCCATGGCCTCGGCCGTCTGCGCGGCCACGCGGTCGCTGTCGGCCTGGAGGGCGGCGAGCTGCACGTCGAGGTCGCGCAGAGTGTTGGCCAGGCGCTGCTCAACGGCGGCCTGCAGCTCGGCAGACCGCGCCGCGGCTGCGGTGTAGTCGGCGCGCAGCTCCGCAATCCGCGTCTCGGCGTTCTCGAGGTGCGCGAGCCGCGCGGCCGTCGCCTCGTCGGCGGCGAGTGCCCGGCGCAGGTCCTCGATCTCGCGGTCGAGCGTGGCGATCGCTTGCTGTAGCGTCGCCTCATCGGCGAGCCACGTATCGAGCACGGCCTGCCGGTCGGGGTAGGTGGCGGCCCGCGCGCGCAGCGCCGGCAGTCGCTCCTGGGCCTGCCGCGCATCGCTCAGGAAGCTGCAGGCGCCGAAGTCGCCGGCGCCGCCGCACGGCACCGTGCCGAGCAGCGC
>JALHON010000334.1 GCA_022842985.1 Acidobacteriota bacterium
GCGGCGGCGCTGCGCGCCCTGGCGCGCCGGGGAGGGGCCCGTGGCTGAGCGTCGCGCCATCCTGTTCGACCTCGACGACACGCTCTATCCGCTCGAGCGGTTCGTGATGAGCGGCTTCCGGGCGGTCGCGGCCGCCGTCGAGGCCCGCTGGCGCGTGCCGCGCGCCGCGGCGCTCGAGACGCTCGTGAGCGCGGTGGCCTCGTCGCGTGGCCGCGAACTGCAGGTGCTGGCCCAACGGCATGATCTGCCGGCCGCGGCCGTGCCCGAACTGGTCGACGTCATCCGCCTGCACGTGCCGGACCTGCGCCTGCCCGAACTCAGTCTCTCGGTGCTCGGCGCGCTGCGCCGCGACTGGCGGCTCGGGCTCGTCACCAACGGCCGGCCCGACATCCAGGCCCGCAAGGTGCGCGCGCTCGGTGTGCACCGCCTGGTCGATGCCGTCGTGTACGCGCATGCGGTCGGCAACGGTGCCGGCAAGCCCGACGCGGCGCCGTTCCTCGAGGCCTGCCGCCAGCTCGGCGTCGCCGCCGAGGCCACGGTGTTCGTCGGCGACGACCCTGACTGCGATGTCGCCGGCGCGCACGCCGTCGGCATGAAGACGATCTGGCTGCCGGCCCGCGTCGCGCCCCAGTCGGCGCGGCCGGCCGAGCAGGCCGATGTGATCGTGGCGTCGCTGGCCGATGTGCCGGCCGCCGCCACCCGACTGCTCGCGCCCGAATGGAGGGCCCATGTTGCCTGACGCGACTCAACTGCGCATCGGCGGCCGCGTGGCCGGCGACGGCGCGCCGCTCTTCGTCATCGCCGAAATCGGCCTGAACCACGACGGCTCGCTCGATCGCGCGCTGGCGCTCGTCGACGCGGCGGCGGCGGCCGGCGCCTCGGCCGTGAAGGTGCAGGCGCTCATCGCCGAGGAACTCGTGGCGCCTGGCGCGCCGGCTCCGATGCACGTCGAGGCCGCCTCGCTCGTCGACTTCTTCCGCCGCTTCGAGCTCGATGAAGCCGCCTACGCGCGCCTGGCCGCGCGCGCCCGCGAACGCGGCCTCGCCTTCATCGCCACGCCGTTCTCGGAGGCCGCCGTGGACATGCTCGAACGGGTGGGCGTGGATGCGTGGAAGATCGCGAGCGGCGACGTGACGTGGGAACGCCTCATCGCCCGCTGCGGCGCGACGGGCAAACCGCTCATCATCTCGACCGGGATGTCGTCGCTCCAGGAGGCGCAGCGCGCGCTCTACTGGGCGGTGCGCGCCGGCGCGCCCGGCGTCGCCCTGCTGCACTGCGTCTCGGCGTATCCCGTGCCGAAGGGCAGCGAGAACCTGCGGGCCATCGCCACGCTCGGCATGGCGTGCCGCGCCGTCGTCGGCTTCTCGGATCACGGCGCCGATGGCTTCTCGGTGCCGCTCGCCGTCGCCATGGGCGCGGCCATCTACGAACGGCACCTCGTGCTCCAGGCCGATGACGACAGCATCGACGCCGAGGTATCGAGCACGCCGGGTGAACTGGCCGCGCTCGTGCGTGTGGCGGCCCGGGCGCAGGCGGCGCTCGGCACCGGCGTGAAGGTGTGCCTGCCGGCCGAGAAGGGCAACGTCGATCCGAGCCGGCGCGCCCTCTACGCGCGGCGGCGCCTGCCGGCCGGTCACGTCGTGTCGGCCGCCGATCTCATCGCCCTGCGTCCGGCCTACGGGCTCGGCGCCGACCGTCAGCGCGAGCTGGTGGGGCAGCGGCTCAGCCGCGACGTGGATGCCGGCGCAGCGTTCCAGCTGGCCGACCTGCACGCCCACGACAAGGGAACCGAACATGTCGCTTAACGTGCTCATCACCGCCGGCTCGCGGCGCGTGCCGCTCGTCCGCGCCTTCCAGCGCGCCGTGGCGCATCACCGCGGCGGCAACGTCATCGTGACCGACGTGAATCCGCTGTCGCCGGCGGTGCACGCGGCCAATCGCGCCTACCGGGTGCCGCTCTCGACCGCGCCCGCCTACATCGACGCCATCCTCGATATCTGCCTCGGCGAGCGCGTCTCGCTCGTCGTGCCGACCATCGACGACGAACTCGTCCTCTTCGGGGGCGCCGTGGCGCGCTTCCGCGAACACGGCATCCGCGTGGCCGTGTCGCCGACGCCGACGTCGGCCCTCTGTGAAGACAAGTACGCGACGTGCCGCTACCTGAACGACCGCGGCATTCCGGCGGCGGCCTCGTGGCTGCCCGGCGAACTGCCGGCGGCGCCGGGCTTTCCGCTCTTCATCAAGCCGCGGCGCGGCCGAGGCAGCGTCGGGGCGCACGCGGTGCGCACGGCGAAGGAACTCGACTTCTTCTCCGGTTACGTGTCCGACGCCGTCGTGCAGGCATATCTCGACGGACCGGAGTTCACGATCGACATGCTCTGCGACTTCAGCGGCCAGCCGCTCAGCATCGTGCCACGCCGCCGCGACGTGATTCGCGCCGGCGTCTCCGACCGTGGCCGCACGGTGAACGACCCGGCGCTCATCCAGGTCGCGCGCGTCTGCGCGGCGACGTTGCCGTTTGCCGGGGCCGTCAACATCCAGTGCCGCGTCGTGGACGGCCAGCCGGTCATCTTCGAGATCAATCCGCGCTTCTCGGGCGGCATCCCGCTCACGATTCACGCCGGCGCGGACTTCCCGCGCATGCTCGTGGACCTCGCGGCCGGCCTGCGCGTGCCGCCGGCCATCGGCCGGTTCCGCGACAACCTGTGGATGGCGAGCTACGAAACGTCGGTCTTCCTCGACGGCAGCCGCGTCAGCCTTCCCGAATACCACCCGACCTGTGTTGAGGACGTAGCATGAGTGCCCGCGCCGCCATCGTCGTTCAGGCCCGCATGGGCTCATCGCGTCTCCCCGGCAAGTCGCTCGCGCCGATTGCCGGCCGGCCGCTGCTGGCGCACGTCGTCGAGCGGCTCGCCGATCAGGGCGAGCTGCCGGTCGTGCTCGCGACGACGACCCTGCTCGAAGACGATCTGCTCTGCGACGAGGCCGACCGCCTCGGGATCGCCGTGCTGCGCGGCTCGGCCGACGACGTGCTCGGCCGCTACGCCTTCGCGGCGTCGCTGCTCGGCGTGCCGGCCATCATCCGCGCCACGGCCGACAACCCGGCCGTGGACCTCGCCGCGGCCGTGCGCACGCTCGACATCCTGCAGCGGTCGGGCGCCGACTACGTGGTGGACTACGGCCTGCCCACCGGCGCGACAGTCGAGGCGATGACGGTCGCGGCGCTGGTGCGCGCGGCGGCGCTCGCGACCGATGCCTACGATCGCGAGCACGTGACGCCCTTCATCAGGCGTGACGGCCGGTCGCGCGCCGTCGACGCGCTCGCGCCCACCGAACTCCGGCGTCCCGACCTGCGTTTCACCGTCGACACGCCCGAGGACCTCGACTACATGCGCCGCGTCTACCTCGAGGCCGGCCCCGCCGAGCGGCCGTGGCCGCTTGCGGCGCTCATCGCCGCCGCCGACCGCGTGCGCGAACGCGCCGAGCTCGAACAGACGGGAGCCGACGCGCGGTGACGACCCCCCGCCGTTTCTCCGACGCCGCGTTCCTGTTCAGCGTGCCGCTGACGGTGGCGCTCGTCGTCGGCGCGCAGTCGCTCGACGGCGGCCGGCTCGGCACGCTGCTGCAGCCGGCGGCGGCGCTCATCGTGTTCGGCGGCACCTGCGTGGCGGTGGTCTTCAGCTTCCCGCTGCAGCTGCTGGCGCGCACCGCGCGGGCGCTGGCCGCCGCGTTCGGCCGCCGGCCCGAGTCGGACACGGCGCTCCTCGCGCGGATGGGAGAGTATGCGACGCGGGCCCGGACCCGCGGCGCCCTCTCGCTCGAGAACGAACTCGGGAAACACGACGATCCGTTCCTGCTGCGCGCGCTGTCGCTCGTCGTCGACGGCGTGCCGGCGGCCGAGGTGCGCCACACGCTCAAGACGTTCAGTCAGGTGCGCGAAGAGGCGGATGCCGAATGCGCGCTCGTGCTCGAGGCGGCCGGCGGCTACGCCCCCACGCTCGGCATCCTCGGCGCCGTGCTCGGCCTCATCCAGGCCATGGAACATCTGACGACGCCGGCCAGCGTCGGCCCGGGCATCGCCGTCGCGTTCGTGGCCACGGTCTACGGCGTCGGCGCCGCCAACCTCGTGTTCCTGCCGCTGGCGACCAGACTGCGCAGCCTCGGCCGCCAGGCCGCGCTCAGCCGCGAGGTCGTCATCGAGGGGGCCGTCGCCATCCAGCAGGGCATCCATCCGTCGCTCGTCGACGGCCATCTGCGCAGCCTGCTCCTTGCGTGGCACGGCGCGCCGCACTACGCGGTGCCGACGGAGGGCGCGGCCCGCGCGCGCCTGGTGAAATCATGAACATCCGGCTCTCGGCCACGCAGGTCTCGCGCGATCGCTGGCTCATCTCGTACGCGGACTTCATGACGCTGCTCTGCGCGTTCTTCATGACCGTCTATGCCGCCACGCTCGCCGAGACGCCGGCGGCCACCGCGGCCGCGCCGGCCGGGGTCGCCGCGCCGGCCGTCGAGACGG
>JALHON010000335.1 GCA_022842985.1 Acidobacteriota bacterium
CCGGGCGGCCGCGGCGCGATCCGCGCCGACCATGCGTTCCAGCTCGGCGATCGTCGCTGCCGACGTCTCGGCCTGCGCGCTCAGCTGCTCGCTGGCGGCGGCGTTCTCCTCGGCCGTGGCGGCCGTGCTCAGCGTGACCTTCTCCATCTGCGCGATGGCGAGGGTGACCTGCTCGATGCCCTGCGACTGTTCGCGGCTGGCGACGCTCACGTCGTCCACGAGCTGCTTGGCGCGCACGACGCTCGCCGTGATGCCCTGCATGGCCGCTTCGAGCTGCGCGACGCGCGAGGCGCCCGAGGTGGCGTTGGACGTCGATTCCTCGATGAGGCTCGCCGTGTCGCGGGCGGCCTGCGCCGACCGCTGCGCCAGGTTCCGCACTTCGTCGGCGACCACCGCGAAGCCCATGCCCGCTTCACCCGCCCGCGCCGCTTCCACGGCGGCGTTCAGCGCGAGCAGGTTGGTCTGGAACGCGATCTCGTCGATCGTCTTGATGATCTTCGAGACCTTGACGCTCGAATCCTTGATGTTGGCCATCGACTGCACCATGGCCTGCAGGGCGGCGTTCGAGCCGGTCACCTGCCGGTCGACGTCGGTCATGAACGCGGCCGCTTCGTGCGACGACTCGGCGTTCTTGCGCGTCATCGCCGCCATTTCCTCGAGCGATGCCGACGTCTCTTCGAGCGACGCCGCCTGTTCGGTGGCGCCCTGCGACAGCGTCTGCGCCGAGCTCGAGACCTGCTCGGAGGCCGACGACACCTGCTGGGCGCCCTCGGCGAGCGAGGTCATGCGCACGATCATCGGCCGCGCGATCGAGCGGGCGAGCCACCAGGCCAGCCCGACGAGGACGGCCAGGCAGAGGCCGAGCACGATCAGCATCTGCTGGCGGAGCGAGGCCACCGAGGCGAGCGCTTCGACTTCGTCCACGGTGATGACCGCGGCCCAGCCGAGGCCGGCGTAGCCGAGCGCCCCCTTCGACGGCGCGAAGCCCACGATGTGCCAGTCGCCTTCCACCGGATCCTGGTCGAGGGCGTAGCCTTCTTCATGGGCCTTCGCCCGTTCGATGGCCGGCGCCGGCACCGTCTTCACGCCCGAGGCCTCGCTGAAGTGGTCGGCGATCGTCTGGCCGCTGCGGTCGATGAGGGTGACACGGGCGCCGGGGAAGCCGTGGTCGTCGAGCGAGCGGTACGCCGCCTTGACGATGTCTTCCACGAGGGCGAAGTCGGCGCGGTTGTGCCACACGGCGATGACGTTGCCGGCGCGGTCGCGAATGGGGGCGGTGAAGCCGACGACCTTGCCGCTGCCGTTGCGGATGCGCGCGGTCTGCGGGTCGTCGAACACGTCGGTCACGACGGTGCCTGTGAGCGTGCTGCCCTCCTGCTTCAGGAAGCGGCCGGCGATCGCGTCCCGGAACCACGCGGCATCGGCGAAGCGTTCGCCGTACAGCCAGGCGGTGTCCAGCGCCTTGCCGGCGGCGTCCTTGTCGTTGACGGCGATGACCCGTCCCTCGAGGTCGAGCACCATCGAGACCGCGTAGATGCCGTAGAGCGCCACGTAGGTGTTGGCGACCTGGGCCACCAGGTTCTTGTCGGAACCGAGCTTGTACCAGGCGGCGCGGTTGAACACCGCCTCGTTGACGCCGAAGGCCTGCACGTCGCCGTAGCGCTCGAACAGATTGCGGTCGATGGTGTCGTGCAGCGCGACCGCGGCATGCTGGTAGGACTTGCCCACATCCTCGGTGAGCGTCGCCGCGGAGCGGGTGTAGGTCAGCCAGGCGATGAGCATCGCCGGGGCGATACCGAAGAGCGCCAGCGCGCCGACGAGCTTCTGGGACAGGGTGAGCGAACTGAAGCGATGCATGGAAACGGGTCCTTCGAGGGGGCTAGGAGGTGACGCTGGCGCCGGTGGTCACGATGGGTGTGGTGCGCTGCCCGCCGTTGACGGCATTGGAGGCCTGGTTGGGGTCAGTGCCGCTCGTGACGGTGGTGTGCGGCGCCGGCGCCGTCTGCGCACTCGCGGTGAGCACGGCCGCTGCCGGTACGCCGGCGGTGACCTTCGCCGGGACGCCACTGCGCGGGCTGACGCACAACTGCATATCTCTGCCTCCTGCGGAGTCGAGGCGGCCCCTGCCACGTGGAGGGGGCTCGCGCCCGACCTGACCGTTGAGCAATCGCCCGTCCCGGCGATTCCTTGAGGCCGTTCAAGCGCAGCCGTAACGCGCCGATTGGAGGGGCCAAGGAGTTCTCTGCATGCGTCATCACGCGTTCCGCTCGTCCGTGGTTGCTCTCGGTGCCCTCGTTCTGACCGCCGGTCCTCTCTTTGCGCAGACGGCGCCAGAGGCCGATCTCGTGCCCGAACTCGTCACCGATCGCCCCGACTTCACGGAGTCGAGCTTCGCGATCGCCAGGGGATGGTTCCAGCTCGAAAGCGGCATGAGCTTCGAGGGCGAGGGCTCCGACGCCCGCGCGTTCACGGCGCCCACGGCGCTCGTCCGCATCGGCCTCGGCTTCAACACCGAACTGCGCCTGGCCGGCGACGGCCTCATCAGCCAGAGCTTCTCGGGGGCGCGCACCTCGGGCTTCTCGGACGTCGAAATCGGCGCCAAGACGCAGCTGCTCTTCCACGACCGCGCGGGATTCGACCTGGCGGTGCTGCCGGCCGTGTCGCTGCCGACCGGCGCCGCTGGCTTCTCCTCCGAGAGCGTCGACCCCTCGGTGAAGATCACGTGGGGACGTGACCTGCCCGGCGGCATCGGCATGTCGGGCAACTTCAACTTCGCCTCGCTCACCGACGACCTCGGCCGCTTCCGCCAGGAAGCCGTGAGCCTGTCGTTCGGCCGCGGTCTCACGGCCAAGTGGGCCGCCTATGCGGAAGCCTACGGCTTCAGCCGCATGGGCCGCGGCGAGGCGGCGGCGGTGACGCTGAACGGCGGCTTCACGCGCGCGGTCGGCGCGCACATGCAGTTCGACATCGAAGCGGGCCGCGGCGTGACGTCGGCGGCACCTGACTGGTTCGTGGCCGGCGGCTTCGCGCTGCGCGGTCCCATCGGCCGCCGCCGCTAACGCGGTCAGGCAGAACGGAGCATCGGTCCACCATGCGCAAGTTGATTGGATACACCCTGGCCGGCCTCGTGGCCGTGGCCTGCCTCGCGGGCCTGACGGTCCACGACGCGCTCACTGCACGGAGCACGGTCGCCGAGGTCAGCGACCTTGGCCGTGTGCGGGTCGAAGCCGCCGCCATCCGTCTGCACATGATGGGCATGAGCAACGCCATGCGCGGCTACCTGCTCGACCCGAGCAACCAGGCCGAGCTCGCCGCGAAGGACGCGTCGGATGAGGCGCTCGTCGCCGCCGTCGAACGTCTCAAGAAGGCGACGACCGACCCCGGCCTCGTCAAGCTGGCCGACGCCATCGGCGGGCTCGACGAGGCGGAACTCGACCCCATGGAAGATCGCGTCCTCGAAGCCGCCCCGAAGAGCGCCGCCGAGGCGAAGCGGATCTACTTCGAGCAATACATGCCGATTCGCGAGCGCCAGATGGCGATCGTCGATGCGCTCGACAAGGCGGCCATCAGCGCCGCCGAGGGCCGGCTCGAAACGGCGAGCGCCGAGACGAGCCGCATGGCCGTGGTCGCCGTGGTCGCTGGCGCGCTCGTCGTCGCGCTGCTCGGATGGGCGATGTGGACCACGGTGGCCGTGTCGCGAAAACTCGCCGCCGCCAGCATCACGCTGAGCGACACCGCCGACGGCGTCCTGCGCACCTCGCGTGAGGTGGGACGCGCCTCGCAGTCGCTGTCGCAGGGCGCCACCGAGCAGGCGGCTTCGATCGAGGAGACCTCCGCCTCGATGGAGGAGATGTCGTCGATGACGCGCAAGAACGCCGACAACTCGCGCGATGCCGCCAACCTGATGAGCGATGTCGATGCGCGCGTGCAGGCGTCGAACCAGTCGCTCTCCGAGATGGTGAGCTCGATGGCGTCGATCCAGGACGCCAGTCAGCAGATGGCGAAGATCATCAAGACCATCGATGAGATCGCCTTCCAGACGAACATCCTGGCGCTCAACGCCGCGGTCGAAGCGGCGCGGGCCGGCGAAGCCGGCATGGGCTTCGCGGTCGTGGCCGACGAGGTGCGCAAGCTGGCGCAGCGGTCGGCGCAGGCGGCGCGCGACACGGCGGGCCTCATCGACGCGTCGCTCGCGCGCACCCAGGCGGGCACGAAGACCGTGCAGCAGGTGGCCGACGCCATCGGCGCCATCACCGACAGCGTCTCGAAGGTGAAGGTGCTCGTGGACGAAGTGAGCGCCGCCAGCCAGCAGCAGTCGCAGGGCATCGAGCAGGTCACGCAGGCCATCGCGCAGATGGAGAAGGTGACGCAGACCACGGCGGCCACCGCCGAAGAGAGCGCGGCGTCGAGCGAGGAGCTCAACTCGCAGGCCGAACAGGCCCTGCGGCTCGTCGACGAGCTCAAGGCGGTGGTGGGCAGCGGCGCGGCCGGCGC
>JALHON010000336.1 GCA_022842985.1 Acidobacteriota bacterium
CGTGCCCCAGCGGGCGGTCGCCTTCGCGTCCCGCACCTCGGACGTGTACGTGCCGCGCCCTGCGTGGGCGGCCTCGACCCGCACGAGCGCGCCGGTGTTCGACGTGGCCACGAGCGTCCGGCTGGCCGAGGCCAGGAGCTGCACGGCCTGCCGGCCGGGCACCCGGCCGAGCAGCGTCGCGCGCAGCGGCTCGCCCTCGAGGCGATAGAGCTTGCCGCGGTGGCCCGTGGCCACGAGGAGCGCGCCGCCCGGGAGCGGAGCGACGTCGTAGGGCGTGTCGTCGCGCGATTCCCAGATCTGTTCCGCCGCGCCGTCGGCATCGATGCGGAAGAGGGCGCCCGTGACGGCCCCGCCGCCCGGCGATGTGCCGCCGGCCGCCGGTGTGGCGGCCTGCGTGTCGACGACCGCCATCGACGTGATCGACACGGTGACGTTCGGCACCGGGGCTCGCGGCGCCTCGGGCGCCGCCGTCGTGGTCTCGCCACCACCGCCGCCGTCGCCGCCACCGCGGCGCGCCTGTGCCACGACGAAGAGGCGGCCGCGCGTGTCGGCCCGGATGGCGCGCACTTCCTGCAGGTTGGTATCGAGCAGCAGGAACGGCCGCCCCTCGGCATCGAGGCGGAAGACGCGTCCAGGCGATTCGGTGCCGACGACGAGCCGGCGCTCGGCGTCGCGCGCCATCGACACGATGTGCGTGGCGGCGGTCGTGAAGAGCGGCGTGGCGGCGCCGGCAGCCGTGACGCGATAGACACGGCCCTTCGGATCGCCCGTCGCCACGAACACCTGGCCGCTGGCGTCGGTCTCGATCGCCCAGATGTACTTCTCGTCGGGATCGAAGAACGGCGTCGCGGCGCCATTCGCGTCCACCTTGTAGACGCGCCCGTCGGGCGACGTGCCCACGTAGAGTCCGCCGCCGGGTGCCAGCGCCAGCGCATGCACTTCGAGTTCCGGGGCATCGTGGAACAGCGTGCCGCGGCCGCTCGCGTCCACCTTGAAGACCTTGCCGTCGTTGCCGGTGCCGAGGTAGGTCGCGCCGGCACCGTCGTCCACCGCCGTCCAGACGAACGGCGCGCCGGTGTCGTACACCTTCGCGATCGCCGGACCGAGCATCAGGCGTCCGTGTTCGTCGACCGAGACCTGCTCGAGATCGCCCTTGAGGAACTCGGCCTGCGTCGCCGCCCGCCACGTGTCAGGACCGGCCCAGAGGGACGTGGCCGCCGCCACGAGGAACAGCGCGATCGAAGGGAGAAGTCTGGGCATCGGGATCGTGGCCACGCGGAATCCCCGCAGGGGGATGGTCAGTCGGGATCGACGGCGATCGTGATCTGGCGCGAGCCGCTCACGGCGAAGGGCACGGCGAGCGCCCATTCCCCGCGCGGCATCGCGCGCAGGACCGTGCTGCCGCTGGCGCCGCGGTCGGCATCGATGACCCCGGCCACCGACGGCGGCAGCCCGGGCATCGCCTCGCCCTCGATGACGGCGCCGGGCGCGCTCGAGGTGAGGCGCAGATACACACGGTGGTGCGATTTGCCGCGGTTGGCGGCGCGCACGATCTGCGAGACCGATTGCAGGTCGGCCCGCCCGCGCGCGTCCTGCAGGGCCATCCGCGGGCCGTCGCTCACGAGGAGCTGCAGCGATCCGCTGGCATTGGCGGGGATGTCGATCGTCTGCGAGAGCAGGCGGTCTTCGCCTTCGTGCGTGCGGAGCTGCACCTGCACGCGGGCGGGCCGGCCGGCCCGCACGACTGGCTCCTCGATCCACACGCGGCCGATCTCGGCCGTGCGCGTCGCCTCGTCGGCGTCGATCGAGAGCGTGATGCCTTCGAGCGAGAAGCGTTCGGTGGCGTTCCTGTAGAGCACGGTGAGCGGCGCGGCCACGTACGCCGCGGCATTTGCCGCCCCCTGGTCGCCGACGAAGACATCGTCGAAGCGCACCGGCGGCTGGCCCGCGATGCGGGCATCGCCCGTGAGCACGTAGGTGGCGGCGCCCGTCTGCCGTTCGTACGACGTGAGCACGTTGGCGACGGCCAGGTAGGCGAGAAGCGGCGTGAAGAGCTCGTCGTTCACGAGCTGGAAGGAGAACGTGCGGCTCGGCGCGCGCTTCGAATTCAGCGTCACCTTCACGGGCACGAGCGGCGGCGGCGCGCCGAGGCGGCCGGCAATCGCCGTGGCGCGATCCTGCGAGATGGTGCCGACGACGGCGCCGAGGCTCGCGAGCTTGCTCGACGTCACCATGCTCGGCAGCACGGCGATGACATCCGCGCGCGTCATCGGGAAGGCCGTCGGCCCGAGGTTGTAGAGCGGATGGCCGAAGGCGTAGACCTTGTCGCCGTCCACGTGGGTCACCGTGCCCGTCGCGCCGATCGAGAAGTCGCCCGAGAGGAGCGCGACACCCACGGCGTCGCCCGGCGCGAGCGGCGCGGCGACAGGCGGCGCGGACGCCGCCGTCTGGGACGTGGCGACGACCGCGACGCCGGGGAGCCCGGGCAGCAGTCGTTCGACGGCGCCGTCGGCGAAGCCCCCGGCCGTGATGGGCACGGTGATGGGCCGGAGATCCATCGCCATCTGGCGCGGCAGGCCGGCATTCACCGCCAGGCCCAGCAGATCAGCGGCTGCCGTGGCGAAGGGCGACGGCGGCGTCAGCGCCGCGCGCCAGAGGGGCAGCAGTTCCGAGGCCGGCACGGGCGCGCCGAGCGACAGGCTCACCGGACGCAGCGCCCGGGCCGCGCCGAGGGCGGTGGCGTCGGTCATCTCGGCGATCGGCGTGATGCCGGCAATCGGTTCCTTCGGGAACTGCCCGAGCTGATAGGAGACGGCGCCGAGCAGCTTGCCGTCGATATAGACCGGGCTGCCGCTCATCCCGGCGATGACGCCGGTCTCGGCGAGCGGCCCGCCTTCGAGCTTGGCCAGAATGAGATCGCGCTGCGGCGCCACCACGCTCTTGAGCGTGCCGATGATGCGCACCTTGAACTCTTCGATGGCCGCGCCCTTGAATACCGTGCGGCCCACGCCGACCATGCCGGGACGCACGTCGCCGACGGGCATGAGGGTGTCGCGGGCGGCCGCCGCACCCCCGAGGAGGCCGAGCGCGAGACACGCGACGGCGCAGGCGAGGAGCGGGGAAGGACGGAACGTCACGTGGGTTCGAACCGTTATACGAGGTTCTCGGAGGCGAATCAAGGCGCGTGACGCCGCGTGTTTGACAGCGGCGCCAGCGGTTTGCTACCGTCCACGCACGTTGTCCACCGCCGCCACCCCGATCGCTCGTGCGTTTTCGTGCAGCCGGTTTGCCACGGCCGCCACGTACGGCGTGTCGCGCCAGACGGCCTGGTATTGGTATTGGCGCACCACCGAAGGGGCCCCGGGTCTCGCGTAGCCAGCCACTCCACGCGATTCATTTTCCGACCAGCGCCTCTTCGACCTCCGGTTGAAGAGGCGTTTTGCGTTTCATGACCACCACGCGCCTCTGCGCCACCGTCACGGCCACCTCGATGGCCCAACTCAGACTCCGCCGCGACCAGGTCGCCGGCGCCGACATGGTCGAGCTGCGCCTTGACGGGATCGGCGACGTCGACGTGGACGGCGCCCTCGAAGGACGCCGCCTGCCCGTCGTCGTCACCTGCCGCGCAGCCTGGCAGGGCGGGCGCTTCGATGGCGACGAAGAAACCCGTCGACGCATCCTGGAGCGCGCCTGGGCGCTCGGCGCCGACTACGTCGACGTCGAAGACGGCGCGTTCGACGACTTCGTCGCCCGCGTACAGGGGCGACGCATCGTCCGCTCCTACCACGATTTCGACGGTCTGCCGGCGGATGCCGAGGCGCGCCTTCGCCGTCTCGCCCACTCGGGCGCCGAGGTCGTGAAGCTCGCCATCACGGCGCAGCGCCTCGCCGATGTCGTCACGCTGCAGGCGCTCGGCGGCCAGGTGCCCGGGCGCGGCGTGCTGCTCGCCATGGGCCCGGCCGGTGTGACCTCGCGGCTTCTCGCCGCGAAGCTCGGGTCGCTCTGGACGTATGCCGGTGACGGCGTGGCGCCGGGGCAGTTGCCACTCGACCGGATGCTCCATGAGTTCCGGGTACGGGGGATCAGTGCCGATACCGCCGTGTACGGCGTCGTGGGGCGGCCAGTGGAGCACTCGCTGTCGCCGGCGATGCACAACGCGGCCTTTGCCGCCGCCGGTCTCGACGCCGTCTACGTGCCGCTCGCCGCCGCCGACTTCGACGACTTCCTGACCTTCGCGCGCGCGTTCGCCGTGCGGGGCGCGTCGGTCACGGCGCCCTTCAAGCAGGACGCGTGGCAGGCGGCGGCCAGCGCGGACGCCCTGGCGGCGCGGCTCGGCGCCGTGAACACGCTGCGAGTCGGCCCCGCCGGGTGGGAGGCACGAAACACCGACGTCGACGGCTTCCTCGCACCGCTCGCCGGGCGCGATCTGCGCGACCTCCGCGTCGCCATCCTCGGCGCCGGCGGCGCCGCCCGCGCCGTCGCCGAGGCGCTGCG
>JALHON010000337.1 GCA_022842985.1 Acidobacteriota bacterium
GTCGCTGGGCGCGGCCTGGCGAACGGCGCCGGCGGAGGTCGTGAGCGAGGCGGCCAGCAGGCCGGCGGCGATGAGGCGAGTGGTCATGCGGTCCCCCGTCGGAATCAGTCGACGGGAGCTTGGACGGTGCGGCCAGCCGGAAGGTTGGCAGTTTGGGACAGTCCCCTCGCAGTTGCGAGACGGGGACAGAGTTGGGGACAGTCCCCTCGCAGTTGCGAGACGGGGACAGTCCCCTAGCCGGTGGCGCGCGGACGCTCGGGGCTCGCGCACCACTCGCTCCACGAGCCCGGGAAGAGGCGCGCGCCGGGCAGGCCGGCGTGTTCGAGCGCGAGCAGGTTATGGCAGGCCGTCACGCCAGAGCCGCAGTACATCACGACGCGCGAGGCGTCGGGGCCCTGCACGATGGCGTCCCACTCGGCGCGGAGCACCTCGGGCGACTTGAACGTCTTCTCCGGCGTGAGGTTGAGCTGGAAGAAGCGGTTGACCGCGCCGGGGATGTGGCCGGCCACCGGGTCGATCGTTTCGTTCTCGCCGCGGAAGCGGTCGTTCGCACGCGCGTCCACGAGGATGCGGGAGGCTTCGCCCAGGTGCGCCTCGACGTCGGGGAGCGGCACGCGCCGATCCTCGGCCACGCGCGCCTCGAACGTGGCCGGCGCCCACGGCGCCTCGGCGGTGGTCACCGGCAGACCGGCGCGCTGCCACGCGGCGAAGCCGCCGTCGAGCACCGCCACCGCCTGATGTCCGAGCCAGCGCAGCATCCACCAGCCGCGCGCCGCGAACATGCCGGTGTCGCCGTCGTAGAGCACCACCTGCGTGTCCGGCCCGATGCCGAGCGCGCCGAAGCGCGTGGCCGCGTCCTCGGGCGACGGCAGCGGGTGGCGGCCGTTGGTGCCCGTCTTCGCGCCCGACAGGTGCGTGTCGAGATGCACGTAGCGGGCGCCGGGAATGTGGCCGTCGCGAAAGAGCGCCTGGCCCTTCTCGGGCGCGGCCAGATCGAAGCGGGCGTCGAGCACGACCCACGCCGGATCGCCGAGGTGCGCCGCCAGGGTCTGCGGATCAATGAGCGTCGTGAACATCGAAGTCTCAGTCTCGAAGGGCGATGGCGAGCTGGTGCAGGAAGAGGCCCACGTCGGTGACCACGCCCACCGTCTGCGTGGAGCCGCGGTCGCTCAGCTTGGTGACGACCGCCGGGTTGATGTCGACCGACACCACCTTCACCCACGACGGCACCATGTTGCCCACGCCGATGCTGTGCAGCATCGACGACAGCATGATGACGACGCCCACGGGCTTGAGCGCCTCGGCGTAGCGGTTCTGGGCCTCGGCGAGGTCCATCACCGTTTCCGGCAGCGGCCCGTCGTCGCGAATCGATCCCGCCAGCACGTACGGCACGTTGTGCACGTGGCAGGCGTGCATCACGCCGCGCGTCAGCAGGCCCGAGGCCACCGCCGCGCCGATGCCGCCGGCCCGGCGGATGGCGTTGATGGCGCGCATGTGGTTCCGGTGCCCGTGCTCCACGGGCCGCCCGGTGTCGAGGTCGATGCCGAGCGAGGTGCCCGAGAGCACCGACTCGATGTCGTGCACGGCAAGCGCGTTGCCCGAGAGGATGACGTCCACGTAGCCGGCGCGGATGAGCTCGCAGAAGTACTCGGCGCCGCCCGTGTGCACGACCACCGGCCCGGCCACGAACGCGATCTTCTGGCCGCTCGCCTTCGTCTCGCGCAGCATCTGCGCCACGCGCGTGACCGCCACTTCCACGCGGCGTTCCGACGAGACGTCGTTGCTCATGAAGCCGAAGGTCGGCTTGTCGCGGTCCTGCAGATCCGGCTTCACGCGGATGCCCTGCATGCCGCAGACCACGCGGTCGCCGGCCCTGAGATCCCGCAGCTTGCGGCAGAAGGCGCGCGTGCCGTCGACGACGATGCCGGCGTCCATGCGCTGCGACTCGACGGTGACCCACTGGCCGCCGATGAGCACCTGCGTGAGGTGGTTGGTGGTGGAGTAGAAGTCGATCGGCGCGGCGCCGTCGATGTCGTTGACGCGCACGACGGCGTCCGGCGCGCCCTTCACGTAGCAGCCGAAGGTCGAGAGCGTGGCCAGCAGGTGGTCGAGCGACTCCTGCGATTCGGTGGCCACGCGCATCGAGAGGCGCGAGGCGTCGGAGTTGGTGCGGCCGACGTTGAAGTGGAGGATTTCGTAGGTCGCGCCCTGCTCGACCACGGTGGTGAGAATGGCCTGCAGGTCGCCCGAGTCGATCAGGTGGCCTTCGGCGTCAACGGTTTCGGCAATCATATGCGGTGCGGTCCCCTGGACCGTGCCGCTATTCTATGCCGCCGCCGCCCGGGCGGGTTACTTCGGCGGGGCGCCGTTCTTCGAGGTGTACGAGGCGTTCACGAGCTTCCAGGCGCTGCCGTCCTTCACGAGCGTGAAGTAGTCCACGCCGTGTGACCGCACCTGGCCGTCGACCACCACCGTGAAGTCGGCGCGCACGAACGCGAGGCGGCCGTCTTCCACCTGCACCGTCACGTTCGTGAGCGGTTCCTTGAAGAGCGTGGGCGTGGCCTGCGCCTTGAGCGAGGCGAGGAACTCGTCCACCGTGGAAGTCGTGTGGCTCCACTGGCCGTCGCGCTGCCGCACCACCACCATCGTGGCCTTCGGCGCGAAGAGGGCCGGGAGCTGGTCCAGCTGCCGGCTGCCGAGCACCTCGAGGAAGCGCTCCACGGCGGCGCGCGCCGCCTGATGGTCGGCGAACTGCGCCGCGGCGGGCGCCGGGTACACGGCCGCGGCCGCCACGAGGGCGGCCGCGAACGGGATCCAGAGGCGGCGGGTGACGCCGCGGCTCATCGCAGGTTCTCGAGCGCGGCGATGCGCGCCTCGAGCGGCGGATGCGTCGAGAAGAGCAGCATCCAGCGGCTGTCGCCGCCGGCGATCTTCATCGTGGCCAGCGACGGCGTGCCGGTATCCACCAGTTCGTGCGTGCCCTGCAGGCGGCGCAGCGCGGCGATCATCTTGCCGCGGCCAGCCAGCGCGGCGGCGCCGGCGTCGGCGCGGAACTCGCGGGCGCGCGAGAACCAGGCCACGATCATCGAGCCGAGGATGCCGAGGGCGATGTCGAGCACGATGGTGACGAGGAACTGGACCATGCGGCCATTGCGTTCGTCCACCGCGTTCCTGGCGATGTTGGCGATGACGCGCGAGGCGAACATCACGAAGGCGTTCACGATGCCCTGGATGAGCGCCATGGTGACCATGTCGCCGTTCTGGATGTGCGCGACTTCGTGCGCGAGCACACCTTCCACTTCATCACGGCTCATGCGGCGCAGCAGGCCCGACGAGACGGCCACCAGGCTGCGCGACTTGCTCGGCCCGGTCGCGAAGGCGTTGACCTCGGGCGAGTCGTAGAAGCCCACTTCCGGCATCGGCAGCTGGGCCTGGCGGGTGAGGCGCTCGACCGTGCGATAGAGCCAGTCGAGTTCTTCGTGGCCGGAGCGGCCGTCCACGAGCTCCACGTTCATGGCGCGCTTGGCCATCCACCGCGACATCTGCAGCGAGATGAACGAGCCCACCGAACCCCAGAGCAGACAGAAGACCGCGAGCGCCGTGTAATCGAGCCCGCCACCGGCGATGCGGTAGCCGCCGAGCCCGAGCAGGCTCATGAGGATCGAAATGGTCACCATGACCGCGAGGTTGGTGACGACGAAGAGCAGGACGCGCTTCAACATGGCTGTGTGTGACTCTCACGCGGACGCCGGGATGACGGCGCCGTGCCTTCAGAATAGGGCCCGGCCCCCCCGGGATCAAGCAGATCCGGACGGGCGCGGCGGCGGAACTTCCTGGGAGATCCTGCGTCTAACGCGCGGCCGTGTAGCCCTTGGCGAGCTTCTCGCGGGCCGCCGTGACGTCGCGGTGGAACACGAACAGCTTGTCGGCGTTCGTGGCCGCCTTGTCGGTGAAGTTCCAGGTCTTGCCGCCCTTCTGCTTCACCTTGAGGTTCTTCTCGAGGTAGTTGACCTCGAACGATTCGATCTGTGCGTACGGCAGGTTGAAGGCGTCGCCCTTGTTGGTCGTCTCGTAGGCGAGGCCGTCGATCGTGGCGCGCAGCGTGCCTTCGCAGCCGCCCATACCGTGCTTGTGCGACACGCCGACCGACGTGTTCAGCCGCACTTCCTTGAAGCGCAGCGTGACGGTGTTCTCGCCGGGTGACACGTCCACCGCGCGCTGCACGCCTTCGTAGCCTTCCGCCGAGAGGTTCACGCGCTTCTGGCCGGGGGCGACGTTCTTCAGCGTGACTGGGGCCGTGCCGACGAACTCGCGATCGACGAACACGGAGGCGCCCGGGATGTCGGACTCGATCGTGAGCGTGGTGGCATCACCCGCGGCCGGCTCGGCCGTGGGGGCCGGGGCGGGCTCCGCCGCCTTCTTCGCCGGAGTGCGCCGTGGCGCCGGATCGTCCGGCGCGGGCTCGGCCGGGGCC
>JALHON010000338.1 GCA_022842985.1 Acidobacteriota bacterium
TCCCGGCCGCGCGCGCGGCGGCCGCGGCGGCGGGGTTGCTCAAGGCGCTGGCCACGCCTCGCCCCGTGGGCGAACACGTGGCCACGCTCACCGCGTTCCTCGAGCACTATCTGCGTCCGCTCGCGGACGACGACGCGCTGCACTCGCGCGAAGCGCGCGTGCGCTCGGCCGTGGTGGGGGCCTGTCAGTCGCTCGCCGCAGCCTATGCCGCATTCGACGCGGACGAAGCGCTCGACGTCACGGTGGTGGCCGCGGCGGTGCGGCGCTGGCTTGGCGCGCAGACGTTCGCGCCACCCACGGGTGACGGCGGCGTGCAGATCGTGGACGCGGCCACGGCTCCGTACGGCATCTACGACGAGATCCAGATCGTGGGTCTCATCGACGGCGACTGGCCGGAGCGCGAACGGCGGAGCATCTTCTATCCGGCGTTCCTGCTGCAGTCGCTCGCCTGGCCCGAGGAGCGCAAGCGCCTCGACGGCGCGCGCGCGGCGTTCCTCGACCTGCTGGCGCTCGCCCGGCAGCGGTTCGCGCTCTCGACGGTGACGCTCGAAGACGACGCCGTGGTCGAGCCGTCGGCCTTCCTCCACGAGGTGCGCGCCCTTGTCCCGCCGCGCCAGGTAGCGCCGCCCGACACGACGACGCGCATCTTTCCGTGGGAGGCGCTCGCCATCGATCCGCCGGCGCTCGACGCGTTGCCCACCGCGCCGCGCGAGTGGGCCGCCGTGCGGCTGGCGCGTCCGCCGCGCGCGAACGCGGAGTTCCACGGCGAGGCCGGCCCGTGGCTGCTGCCGCGCGTGTCGGTGAGCCGCCTCGAGCGGTATCTCGATTGTCCCTTCAAGTTCTACGCCTCGCAGGTGCTGAGCCTCGAGGAGCCGCCCGAGGACGAAGACAGCCGCACGCCGCTCGAACGCGGGCTCTTCCTGCACGAGCTCTTCGAGAAGACGTTCGCGGAATGGAAATCCGCGGGTCACGGCGCCATCACCGCGGAACTGCTGCCCGAGGCGCAGCGGATCTTCGACGGCGTCGCCACGGCCGCCCTCGCCACGTTGCCGCCGGGTGAAGCGGCCATCGAGCGGCTGCGTCTCTTCGGCACGGCCGGGGCGCCGGGCATCGCGCGGCGGGTGCTGGCGATGGAAGTGGAACGCGGCGGCGTGGTCGTGGATCGCCTGCTCGAGTTCGAACTCGAGGGCGCCTTCACGTTCACCGCCGCCGACGGGCGTGCGCGCACGCTCACGCTGCGCGGCAAGGTCGATCGCATCGACCTGCTGAACGACGGCACGTTCCACCTCATCGACTACAAGACCCGCGCCGTGCCCGACACGCGGCGCGCGCTGCAGTTGCCCATCTACTCGGTGTGCGTCGAGCAGCGCCTCGCCGGCTACCGTGGCCGGCACTGGACGCTCGGCGCCGCGAGTTATCTCTCGTACGAAGGCACCGACGCGCTCGTGCCGCTCACGAAGAAGCCGGCGGATCTGCCGGCGCGCGTGGCCGAGGCGCAGGGCCAGCTCCTCGACGTGCTCGACGGCATCGGCGCCGGGCACTTCCCGCCGAAGCCGGCGGAGCGATCGCTCTGCAACTACTGCGCGTACGCGTCGGTCTGCCGGAAGGACTACGTGAGCGACGAACCGGTGCTGGCGGACGCACCAGCGAACGGGGAGGTGGCCGGTGACTGACGGCCAGCTCCCGTTCAGCTTCGACGACGAACCAGCGGTCGAGACGCCGGTGGCGGCGGGTCCGCTCGCCGACGCGCTCGCGCGCGATCGTGACGCCCGCGAGTACGCCGTCGATCCGGCCGTGCACGTGGCGCTCGAAGCGTCGGCCGGCACCGGCAAGACGAAGGTGCTCGTCGATCGCTACGTGAACCTGCTGCGCGCCGGGGTCGAGCCGCGGCGTGTGCTCGCCATCACCTTCACCCGCAAGGCCGCCGCCGAGATGCGCGCCCGCATCGTGGCCGAGCTCACGCGCATGGCCGAACTTGGCGCCATCCCCGAGCCGGTCTGGAAAAGCCTGCGCGGACGGCTGAGCGAGATCGCGATCAGCACCATCGACGCCTTCTGCCTGGCGCTGCTCGGCGAATTTCCGCTCGAAGCCGACGTCGACCCCGGCTTCGGCGTGGCCGACGAAACCGAGACGCCGCGCCTCATGGACGACGCGCTCGATCGCACGCTGCGCATCGGCCGCGCGCAGAGCGCCCACGATGCCGACGTGGCGCTGCTCTTCGCGCGGATGGGCGAGGGCCGGCTGCGCGGCGCCCTGACGCGCCTGCTCGACCGCCGCCTCGTGGCGGTGGCCGCGCTCGATCGGTTCCTGCAGCGCGCGCCGCACGGCATGACGGCAGAGGTGGCCGCCGCGCGCGCGGCCGAGCGCCTCGCGAACCTCTTCAGCGACGGCCGGCTGTCGCGGCTCATCGCCACCGGGCCCGCCGCCAACGACTTCCGGCTGCTGGCGGCCGGCCTCGCGCGCGTGGTCGCGCCCGGTGCCACGGCCGAGCCCGGCGAGATCGCCGATCTGCTGACGCGCCTGCGCGACTACGCGTGCACGAAGACCGGCACGCCGCGGAAACGTCCGAAGCACCTGAAGGCGGAGTTTCCGCCGGGCGCCGCCTATCAGACGCACACGGCGCTCCTCGGCGAGATCGGCACCGACGTGCCGCGGCTCGTGGACGCCCACCGCGCTGACGTGAACGTGGTGCTCGCGCGCAGCCTGCGCTGGCTCACCGCGCGCGCCATCGAGCAGTACCGAAAGACGCTCGACGAACACTCGATGGTGGACTTCACCGACGCGCTCGTGAAGGCGCTCGCCCTCCTCGAGCGGATGGAGGAGTTCTCGCAGAGCCGCTACCGGCTCGAGTCGCGCTACCAGCACGTGCTCGTGGACGAGCTGCAGGACACCAGCCGTCCGCAGTGGGCGCTCGTCGAGCTGCTCGTGCGGGCGTGGGGCGAAGGTGTGGGTGTGGCCTACGAAGGGCCGGCGCCGCCGTCGATCTTCGTGGTGGGCGACAGGAAGCAGTCGATCTACGGCTTCCGCGACGCCGAAGTGGGCGTGCTCGAGGAAGCCGTGAAGCTCATCGGCCGGCTGCGTCCGGGGCGTCCGGCTCGCCGCGCCATCGTGCAGAGCTTCCGCGCCGTGCCGGCGCTGCAGCAGTTCGTGAACGACATCTGCGACGAGGTCGAGAAGCGCACCGACCGCGCCGATGCCTTCCGCTACGACGATCGCGACCGCTTCCCGGTCACCGTGGACGACTGGCGCGGGCGGCCGGTGGGTGTCGTGGCGGCACTGCAGACGCGCGAGGTCGCGCGCGCCGTGGCGGGCGAGATCGCGGGCATGATCGCCCGCCGCGAAACCGTGCGCGATCGCGATACCGGCGTGCCGCGCGAGATCGCGCCCGGTGACGTCGCCATCCTGTTCCGCTCGCGCGACAGCCACCGCGACTTCGAGCGCGAACTCGAAGCCGTGGGTGTGCCGTACTACGTCTACAAGGGCCTCGGCTTCTTCGACGCCGACGAGGTGAAGGACGTCATCACCCTCATTCACTACCTGGCCGAGCCGGACTCCGATCTGCACGCCGCCGCCTTCCTGCGCTCGCGTTTCGTGCGGCTCTCGGACCCGGCGCTGAAGCTCCTGGCGCCGCGGCTGGCGCAGGCACTCGGCGCAGACGACCCGCCCGCGCCGATCGATACGCTCTCGGCGGACGATCGCCTGGTGCTGGCCGAAGCCCGCGCCTCGGCGCGGCGCTGGGTGGGGCTCGCCGACCGTCTGCCGCCGGCCGAACTCGTGGACGCCGTGCTGCACGAGAGCGCGTATGCGTTCGAACTGCGCGGTGCCGGCCGCGTGCAGGCGCGCGAGAACCTGAAGAAGCTGCGCGGGCTCATCCGCCGCCTGCAGAACCGCGGCTACGCCACGCTCGGGCGCGTGGCCGAGCGCGTGTCGCAGCTCATGGCCGGCGACGAATCGAACGCCATCGTGGACGCACTCGATGCCGTGAACCTCATGACCGTGCATGCGTCGAAGGGCCTCGAGTTCCCGGTGGTGTTCGTCGTGAACCTGTCGCGCGGCACCGGCGGTCGCGGCGATCCGGTCGAAGTCGTATCGCGCGTGGACGGCGACGGCGAGCCCGACGACCTCGTGTCGATCGACAGCCTGGTGAGCGACGCCCGCGAAGAAATCGAGACACGCGAGCGTGAAGAGAACAAGCGGCTCGTCTACGTGGCGCTCACACGCGCCCGCGATCGGCTGTATCTCGCGACGACCCTCACGAAACACGGCGTGTTCGCCCCCGGGCCCACGGCGCTCGGCGCCGTGCTGCCGCCGTCGTTCGGCGGTGTCTTCGCGCAGGCGGCCAGCGGCAGTGAGGAGACGGCGACGTGGACGGCCGCGTCGGGCACGACGCACGTGTGCCGGCTCGTGCGGCCCGCACCCGTGGCCGGGCTGCCGCCGGCGCCGGCCGAAGCCGTG
>JALHON010000339.1 GCA_022842985.1 Acidobacteriota bacterium
GCCGTCGCCCGGGCGCATCGCCCTGCGCTGGCCCGAGGCCGCGGCCGACGCCGGGGCCACGCCGGCCGTGCCTCCGCCCCAGGACTGACACGATTCGTGACACGGCCTGTCAAATCGGTGGGCCGGCTGTCACGGCACGGCACCGCACCCGCGCGGATTCCTGCGAGAAACGCGGCTCCCGCGGCCCAGGGCCCGCGGCAAGGGATTTGCGACGGCCAGGGGTGATGCGCACCGCCTCCGCCCGCCTTCTCGCCTTTGCCTTCGTCGCGGCCACGGCCGCGAGCCTGGCGGCGCAGTCGTCGCCGGCCACGATCGGCGGACCGCTGCCGCCGCTCTTCCCGGCCGACAACTGGTGGAACCAGGACATCAGTCAGGCGCCGGTGGCGGCCGAGTCGACGGCCCTCATCAACTTCATCAACAACGGCGGCACGCGCCGCCTGCATCCCGACTTCGGCGGCATCGCCGGCCCGAATCAGATCTACGGCATCCCGTACGTGGTCGTCGCCGGAGACCAGCCGAAGCGGCAGGTGCAGTTCTACTACGCGAGCGAAAGCGACGGCGTGGGCCAGCCGTTCTATCCGATTCCCGATGAGGCCATCACCCAGCCGTACTGGATCGAAGGCGGCGCGCCGGGCAACCAGTCGCCCGGTGGTGATCGCCACATGCTCATCGTGGACAAGGACAACAGGCGGCTCTACGAGCTCTTCGACCTTGGCTGGGACGGCACGAAGTGGACGGCCGGCTCGGGGGCCTTCTTCGACCTGCAGACCAACGGCCGGCGGCCGGATGGCTGGACCTCGGCGGATGCCGCCGGACTCGCCATCCTGCCGGGGCTCGTGCGGTACGACGAGGTCTACGGCCCCGGCGAGATCACGCACGCCTTCCGCGTGACGGTGCGCGCGACCAACAACTTCTACGTGTGGCCGGCCTCGCACGTGGCCGGCAACAACACGGCGGCGCCGCCGAACGGCACGCGTCTGCGCCTCAAGGCCTCGAAGGACATCTCGGGCTTCCCGCCCGAGATGCAGAAGATCTTCCGGGCGATGAAGAAGTACGGCCTCATCGTGGCCGACAACGGCAGCGACATGTACGTGACCGGCGCGTTCGATCCGCGCTGGAACAACAACGTGCTGAACCCGGCGTTCCGCGGCCTGAACGCCAGCGACTTCGAGGTGATTCAGCTCGGCTGGCGCGGCGGCAGCGCGCCGCCGCCGCCCGCGTGCACACCCGGCACGCCCACCGATCTCTGGGCGACGGTGAACGGCTACACGGTGCAGCTCGGCTGGACGCCGCCGGCCGGCGTGGCCGGGCATCTGCTCGACGTCGGGTCGGCGACCGGCCTCACGAACATCACGTCGATTCCGATCCCGATGCCCACGACGGGCCTCGGTGGCACGGTGGCCGCCGGCCGCTACTACGTGCGGGCACGCGCGGCGATGAGCTGCGGCGTGGGCGCGGCGTCGAACGAAGTGGTCGTCGACGTGCCGTCGGGCTGCGCGGTGCCCACCGCACCCGGCACGCTCACGACGTCGGTCAGCGGCCGCACGGTGGCGCTCGCCTGGGGCGCCGCCGGCAGTGCGTCCGCCTACATGCTCGAAGCCGGTTCGGCGCCCGGGCTCGCCAACATCCTCAACACGAACGTGGGCGGGGCGCGATCGATCGGCGGCCCGGTGCCGCCCGGCACCTACTACGTGCGTGTGCGTGGCCGCAGCACCTGCGGCCAGACGGGACCGGCGTCGAACGAAGCGGTGGTCGTCGTTCCGTAGCCGGCGGGGCTAGGGCGTGCGCAGGCCGCTGATGACGTTGGCGGTGACCTCGCGCGCGATCGCTTCCACGGACCCGTCGGCGAGGCCCATGCGATGCGCCGCGCCGCTCATCAGCAGATCCGCCAGCCCGTGCACCGTCGCCCACGCGGAGAGGGCGTAGCGCGGCACCGAGCCGGCGGGAATGAGTCCGGCCGCTTCGCACGCGCCGACGATCTCGATCAGCAGGCCGAAGGTGGCGGCCTTGGCCTGCACGAACGCCGGGTCGCTGCAGGCGTCGGCGACGCCGCCGTGCATGACGCGGAAATGTGACGGGTGCGCGACGGCGTACTCGACATAGGCGATGCCGAGCGCCTGCAGGCGCTGGCGTGGCTCGGTCAGGCCCGCCAGGCGCGCCAGGGCCGCGGCGTGCAGGCCCTGAAAGCCTTCCTCCGCGACGGCCACGAGCAGCGCGTCGCGATCGGCGAAGTGGCGGTACGGCGCGGTGTGGGTGACGCCGACCTTGCGGGCGGCCTCGCGCAGCGTGAAGCCATCCGGCCCCAGCTCCTCGACCAACTCCACCGCCGCCTTGAGCAGCGCGTCGCGCAGGTCGCCATGGTGGTAGCGGGTCCGCCGCGGCGTCGTCCGCCGCGCCCGCGGGAACCTTCCCGGCCGCCGCCGCGTCCCATTCGATGTTGACACAAGACACATGATACTGCTACTCATGTTTACACGAGAAACATAAATGGCGTCCCTGGCCCGCAAGAACCTGTTCCACGACCGAGTGCGTTTTGCCGTCACCCTGACGGGGATCGTGTTCTCGGTCGTGCTCGCCACGGTGCAGCTCGGGCTGTTCCTCGGCTTCACCGCCGCGACGGCCGATGTCATCGACCACTCCGGCGCCGATCTCTGGATCGTCTCGACGGGCGCCACGCACCTCGAGGGCGTGACCGCCTTCGGCGAACAGCAGGCCTTCCGCGCCATGGCGACGCCCGGCGTCGCGCGCGTCGAGAAGCGCGTCGTGCAATTCGGACAGTGGAAGCGGCCCGACGGCGCCCAGGAAGGGGTGCTGCTCGTGGGCTTCGAGCCGGCCGGTGAACTCGGCCGGCCCTGGAACGTCGTGGCCGGCGACGTGCGCGCGCTCGAACAGGCCGACACGGTCTTCGTCGACGAGCTCTACGCCGACAAGCTCGGTGTGACGCACCTCGGGCAGACCGCCGAGATCGGCGGCTACCGCGCCCGCGTCGTCGGCTTCACCCGCGGCATCCGCACGTTCACGACGGCGCCGCCGGTGTTCACCTCGTTCAAGAACGCGCAGAACTACTTCGGCCTGCGCGAAGATCAGGTACTGGCGCTGCTCGTGTCGGTCACGCCCGGAGCCGACGTGGCGGCCGTGCAGCGCGCCCTCGCCGCCCTGCGCGACGTCGACGTGCACACCACCGCCGAGTGGAGCCGGCGTCAGCAGACCTACTGGATGTTCGGCACCGGCGCCGGCATCACGGTGCTCATCGCCGCCGCCCTCGGCATCATCGTCGGCGTCGTCGTGGTGGCGCAGACGATCTACGCGGCCACGGTCGATCACATCCGCGAGTTCGGCACGCTCAAGGCGATGGGCGCGACCAACGGCTTCATCTACGGCGTGATCCTCCAGCAGGCGCTCACGAGCGGCGCGCTCGGGTACGCCGCCGGCATGGCGATCGCGCTGGCCGTCGCCACCGCCAGTCAGCAGGGGACGACGGCCATTCTGGTGCCGCCGTGGCTGGCGCTCGCGCTCTTCGCGCTCACGCTCGGGATGTGCGCGCTGGCCTCGATCGTCTCGATCAACAAGGTGACCCGCCTCGACCCGGCGATGGTCTTCAAGGGGTGACGGCATGACACCACTGCTGGCCGTGGAACAGGTCACGAAGACCTACGACATGGGCGGAGCGCCCGTGCACGCGCTGCGCGGCGTCGATCTCGCGCTGCACGCCGGCGAAGTACTGCTCCTGCTCGGCCCCTCCGGCAGCGGCAAGACCACGCTGCTCTCGATCATGGGCTGCATCCTGCAGGCGACGAGTGGCAAGGTCATCGTCGGCGGCCGTGATGTGGCGCGCGCCGCCGAACGTGACCTGCCGGCGGTGCGGCTGCGTCACTTCGGCTTCGTGTTCCAGGGCTTCAATCTCTTCCCCGCGCTGACCGCCGCCGAGAACGTCGAGGTGGCGCTCGGGCTCAAGGGCGTGCGCGGCCGCGCCGCCCGCACGGCGGCGCTCGAGGCGCTGGCGGCGGTCGATCTGGCCGACAAGGCCAGCGCGCTGCCGGCGAACCTGTCGGGCGGTCAGAAGCAGCGCGTGGCGATTGCCCGCGCGCTCGCCGGCGACCCGTCGATCATCCTGGCCGACGAACCGACCGCCGCGCTCGACTCGACGAGTGGCCAGCTGGTGATGGACCTGCTCCGCTCGCTTGCCTCGCGGCACGAGCGCGCGGTCGTCATCGTGACACACGACAGCCGCACGATCCGCTACGCCGACCGCATCGTCGCCATCGAGGATGGGCGTCTTGCCAGCACCACCGAGGCCGTCGCCTGACCGCCATCTTCCGGAGCCCACGTTCATGACCGCACGTACTCGTCTCGTCTCCGTTCTCGCCGGCGTGCTCGTCGTAGCCGCCAGCCTCGTGGCCACCCGCGCCCGCAGCGCGCCGGCGCCGGCACCGGC
>JALHON010000340.1 GCA_022842985.1 Acidobacteriota bacterium
CGGGCCGGGCGGCCGTGGAGTCGCTGCGCCGCAAGGGCTTCGGCCGCCTGCTCGTGGATGGCCGCGCCGTGGCGTTCGAGGATCTGACGCCGGCCGACATCGAGAAGAAGGCCACGCTCGCCGTCGTGGTCGATCGTCTGCGCACGAGTCCCGACGAACGCACGCGGCTCACCGATTCGGTGGAAGTGGCCTACCAGCAGGGCGGCGGCGCCGCCTGGGCCATCCAGCTCGGCGAGGATGGCGCGGCCGACACGCGCCACGTCTTCAGCGAACGCTTCGAGTGCCGGGCCTGCGGCCTGCCGTACGAAACGCCGCAGCCACGCCTGTTCTCGTTCAACAACCCGTTCGGCGCCTGCCCGTCGTGCCACGGCTTCGGCAACATCATCGAGCTCGACGTGGACCTCGTGGTGCCCGATCCGGCCAAGTCGATCGCGCAGGGCGCCATCGAGCCGTGGACCAAGCCGCACTACCGTTCACATCTCGCCGATCTGAAGAAGGTCGCCAGGAGCCTCGACGTGCCACTCGACGTGCCGTGGCGCGACCTCACGGACGCGCAGCGCACGGTGGTCATCGACGGCGACGGCGGCGGCTGGGCCGGCGTGCGCGGCTTCTTCGCCTGGCTCGAACGCAAGAAGTACAAGGTGCACGTCCGCGTCTTCCTGAGCCGCTACCGCGGCTACCAGACATGCCCCGAGTGCGCGGGCACGCGGCTGCGGCGTGAGGCGCGCGCCGTGCGCGTCGGCGATCGCACGATCGATCAGGTGTCGGCGCTCACGACGCGCGAGGCGCAGACGTTCTTCGACGGGCTGGCGCTCGGGGCCCAGGAAGCGGCGATTGCCGAGAAGGTGCTCGTCGAGATCCGGCGGCGCCTCGGCTTCCTCGCCGACGTCGGCCTCGACTACCTCACGCTCGATCGCCTGTCGTCGACGCTGTCGGGCGGGGAAGCGCAGCGCATCAGCCTGGCCACCTCGCTCGGCGCATCGCTGGTCGGCACGCTCTACGTGCTCGATGAACCGTCGATCGGCCTGCATCCGCGCGACAACCAGCGCCTCATCACCATCCTGCGCAAGCTGCGCGATCAGGGCAACTCGGTGCTCGTCGTCGAACACGACGCCGACATGATCGCCGTGGCCGATCACGTCGTCGACATGGGCCTCGGCGCCGGCGAACACGGCGGCCGCGTCATCTTCAACGGCCCGCTCGCCGACCTCGCCAGCGAGCCGCGGTCGCTCACCGCGAAGTACATGCGCGGCGAACTGCAGATCGCCGTGCCGGCGCACCGCCGCAAGGGCTCGCCGCAGAAGATCCGCCTCATCGGCGCGCGCGAGCACAACCTGCAGAACGTGGACATCGAGTTCCCCCTGAACACGCTCACGTGCGTGACCGGCGTCAGCGGGTCGGGCAAGTCCACGCTCGTGCACGACGTGCTCTACGCGGGCCTCAAGCGCGCCAAGGGCGACTGGGATCGCAAGGTGGGTTTCCACCGCCGGCTCGAGGGCGCCGAGCTGCTGAGCGACGTGGTGCTCGTGGACCAGGCGCCGATCGGCCGCACGCCGCGCAGCAACCCGGTGACCTACCTGAAGGCGTTCGATCCGATCCGCGAGCTGCTCGCCGCCACCAAGGACGCCCGAAGCCGTGGTCTCACGGCCAGCGCCTTCTCGTTCAACGTGCCGGGCGGCCGCTGCGAGGCCTGCCAGGGCGAGGGCGAGGTGAAGGTCGAGATGCAGTTCCTCGCCGACGTCTCCGTGCCCTGCGAGCAGTGCGACGGCAAGCGCTTCAAGCCGAGCGTGCTCGAGGTGAAGTACAAGGGCCGCAACGTCACGCAGATCCTCGACCTCACCGTGCGCGAGGCGCTGCAGTTCTTCAGCGGCTCGCTCAAGGTGCTGCGCCGCCTGCAGGTGCTCGACGAGATCGGGCTCGGCTACATCCGCCTGGGCCAGCCGGCGACGACACTCTCGGGCGGGGAAGCCCAGCGCGTCAAGATCGCCTCGCACCTGGCGTCGGCCGGCGGCGAGCGCCTGCTCTACATCCTCGACGAGCCGACGACGGGCCTGCACTTCGACGACATCGCCAAGCTGCTCGCCGCCTTCCGCAAGCTGCTCGAGGCCGGCAGCACGCTCGTGGTCATCGAGCACAACCTCGACGTCATCAAGACGGCCGACTGGGTCATCGACCTCGGTCCCGAAGGCGGGGCCGCCGGCGGGCAGGTGATGGCGATGGGCACGCCCGAGCAGGTGGCGCGGGTGGCTGCCTCGCACACCGGCCGGTATCTGGCGCCGCTCCTGGTCGCCCGGGACGACCAGTGACTTCCCGGCGCCCCCCCGTGTCTCATGGGCAGGTCCTCCAGGATGAGTTGCCCGGTCCGTCCGTTCCCGCCGCTGCCGGTAGAATGCTGCCGGCGAGTTAGCCTGTGGTCGACGCACCCCTGCCCACCGACGATCCCGACGCCGACCTCGTGGCGCGCGCCCGCCGCGCCCCGGGCGGCGACACCCGCGCCTTCGACGAGCTCATGGCCCGGCACCGGAGCCGCGTGGTAGCCAACTGCCGCTACCTGACGTCGGGCAACGAAGCCGAGGACCTCGCGCAGGAGGTGCTCGTGAAGGCCTACTTCGCGCTGAAGAAGTACGAGAACCGCGCCAAGTTCTCGACCTGGCTCTACCGCATCAAGGTCAACCACTGCCTGAATCACCGGCGGGCGGAGAAACGGCGCGACACTGATGTGGCCATCGACGACGCCGCGCCCGACGCCGCCGCGCTCACCGTGCCGCCGGATGCCGACGTGGCGCTCGACCGCGCCGCCGACGTCAGCCGCGTGCGGGCGGCCGTCGCCAGCCTGTCGGAGACGCTGCGCCAGCCGCTCGTGATGCGCGAGCTCGACGAGATGAGCTACGAAGAGATCGCCACGGCGCTCGGCCTGTCGCTTTCGGCGGTGAAGATGCGCATCCTGCGCGCGCGGCAGGAACTGCGCGTGGCGCTCGGAGCCACGCATGGCTGAGCCGCCGGCGCCCGACGATCCGCGCGACGAGCCGCTCGGGCTCGCCGGGTTCCTCGACGAAGACGTCGAATGGAACCGGCTGATGACGCGTGTGCACCGGTCGATCGCGCGGCGCGAGCTTTCCGGCCAGGCCGTGGAGCTCGGCGCCCATGGCTTCACGAGCGTGGTGCTGGAATACCTGAAGGCGTTCTTCGACATGTTCGGCGGAACGGGAGGCGGACGGCGTGCTGACTGAGCATCTCCTGACGGCGTGGAACGATCTCGTGGCCACGGTCACCGGCGTGCTGCCGCGCCTCGTGATGGGCATCGTCATCGCGGTTGTGCTCGTGCTGACGGCGAAGTTCATCCGCCGCATGACGGCGATGGCGTGCCGGCGGGCGCAGGTGGACAAGCTGAGCGAGGCCCTCGGCCTCGGCGCGCTCGTGGCCCGGCTCGGCGTGCGGCAGCCGGCCAGCGAGTGGATTCCGGCGCTCGTCTACACGGGCACGCTGCTGCTCTTCGCCCAGACCGGCGCCACGATGCTGGGGCTCGCGCCGATTGCCGATTCGATCCGCGCCTTCTTCTCGTACCTGCCGAACGTCATCGCGGCCATCGCCGTGCTGCTCGCCGGCAGTGCCGCCGCGGACTTCGCCGGCAACGCCGTGCGCCGCGCCGCCGAGGATTCGGGCATCGATCTCGCGCCCACGCTCGGCAGCGTGTCCTCGGCGCTCATCCTCTTCGTCACCGGGATCATGGCGCTGTCGCAGCTCAAGATCGATACGGAGATGATCCGGATCGTGACGATCTGCGCGCTCGGCGGCATCGCGCTCGCGTTCGGGCTGTCGCTCGGGCTCGGCAGCCGCGAGATCACACGCAACATGATCGCCGGCTTCTACGCGCGCAAGGTGCTGCGGCCCGGCGACACGGTGACGGTGGGCGCGCGCACCGGCACGCTCGTGATGATCACGCCCACGCAGACCGTGATTGCGCTGCCGACGCGCGAGGAACTGGCGGTCTCGAACGGCGTGTTCCTCGAGAGCGGCCCCGGCGTGGCCTTCACCGCGGCCGACCGGTCGCGCGAAGGCTAGGGCAGGCGGCGGCCATGCCGAGGCGCGCCGGCCGCGTGCTGCCCGCGGGCTTCTATGCGCGGCCCACGCTCGTCGTGGCGCGCGAACTGCTCGGCGCGCGGCTCGTGCACGAGACGGCCGCGGGCACGGTGGCCGGCCGCATCGTGGAGGTCGAGGCCTACATCGGCGAGTCCGATCCGGGCTGCCACGCCGCCGCCGGGCCCACGCCGCGCAACCGTCCGCTCTACGAAGCACCGGGGCACGCCTACGTGTATCTCAACTACGGCGTGCACTGCCTGCTGAACGTGGTCACCGAGGCGCCGGGGTATCCGGCGGCGGTGCTCCTCCGCGCCGTCGAGCCGCTGGCGGGCGCCTGGCT
>JALHON010000341.1 GCA_022842985.1 Acidobacteriota bacterium
GCGTCGCCGTCACCTGATCCGCGAGCCAGCGGGCGTTCTCGAGGTCGCGGCGGAGCCGCGCCTGCAGGCCGCTCACGCCCTGTTCCCGGATAAGGAACCAGAGCTTGAGCGCGCGGAAGCGCCGCCCGAGCGGGATGCCCCAGTCGCGGTAGTTCTTCACGCGGCCGTCCGCCGACGACTGCAGATAGCTCGGGTTGGTGGACATCACGCGGACGAGATGTTCGGGATCGCGTACGAAGTAGGTGGTGCAATCGAAGGCCGCGCCGAGCCACTTGTGCGGGTTGAGCACGAGCGAGTCGGCGGCCTCGATGCCGTCCCACATCCAGCGGCATTCGGGCAGCACCATGGCCGAGCCGGCCATGGCCGCATCGACATGCAGCCAGATGCCCGGCGGGGTCAGACCCCTTACCGTTTCGTAAGGGGTCTGACCCCGAAGGACGTCGGCGATGGCCCGCACCGGGTCGAGCGCCGTCGTGGTCGTGGTGCCGGTCGTGGCGACGACCGCGCAGGGCACGCGGCCCGCGGCCCGGTCTTCGGCGATCGCCGCCGCCAGCGCGTCGGGGCGCAGCGCGAAGTGTTCGTCGCAGGCGATGTGGCGGATGTTGTCCTTGCCGAAGCCGGCGAGCAGCGCCGCCTTGTCGACCGAGCTGTGGCTGTAGCTCGACGTGTAGACGACGAGCGCCTGCGGCTCGGCCTGCAGGCCGCCGCGCCCGAGGCCGTAGTTCGTCGCGCGCTCCCGAGCGCAGATGAGCGTCAGGAGCGTGGAGGTCGAGGCGGTGTCCTGGATGACGCCCTGCCAGGCGTCCGACAGGCCCACCATCTGCCGCAGCCAGTCGGTGGCGACCTCTTCCACCTCGGTGAGCGCGGGGCTCGACTGCCACGCCAGCCCCAGCACGCCGAGCCCGGTGGACACGTAGTCGCCGAGCACGCTGCCGAGCGTGCCGTTGCAGGGGAAGTAGCCGAAGAAGCTGGGTGACTGCCAGTGCGACAGCCCCGGCATCACGATCGTGTCGAGGTCGGCGAGCACCGCCTCGAACGGCTCGGGCTGGTCGGGCGGCGACTGCGGCAGCCGGGCCTTGATCTCGCCGGGCGCCGTCTGCGCCATCACCGGCCGCTCGGCGACCTTCGCGCGGTAGTCGGCGATCCAGTCCACGACCGCGTGGCCGTGCTTGCGGAACTCTTCAGGCGTCACGGTCGCCCTACCGCTCCCACACGCCGCGAATCCACGGGGTGGCGGCTTCGAGCGTATCGATGAAGCCGGGCACCATGTGGTGCGGCACGTCGTCGATGAAGGCCGTCGTGATGTCGGCGCCGCGGCCCTTGAGCGTCTGCACCGCCTGCTCGAGCGGTTCGATCGGCACGGTTTCGTCGGCGCGGCTGTGGATGACGTAGAGCGGCATGCGCAGGAGCGGCGTGGCCCAGTCGCTGCCGCTGTCGAGGGCCTTCCTCGCCGCCTGCGCCTCGGCGCGCGAGCGCACGGCGGTCGTAATCGGCAGCGCCGCCATCGGAATGCACGCGCGGAACAGTTCGGGGTGGGTGGCGCCGAGGTACCACGCACCCGATCCGCCCATGCTGAAGCCGGTCACGAGCGTCTGCTTCTCGTTGATCGCGTGGTCCTTCTTCACCTGCGCCACCACGGCCAGGACGGCCGCTTCGCTGTCAGGATGCGCCCAGCTGAACTCGGGCGCATCGGGCGCGACGATGACCGCGTTCAGCGCTTCGAGCGCCGGGAACACGAGCTGGCCGACGTAACCGAGGCCGAAGTACGGCGAGAGGCCGGGCTCCTGCGTGGTGCCGTAGTGCAGGCCGACGATGAGCGGATACCCGCCTTCGGGCGCCGGCGCCTTCGGCACGAGCGTGCCGTAGGTGAGGCTGCGGTCGCCGGCCTTCAGCTCGCGCTGGTCCATCCGGACCGACATCTGGTCGAGCCGCTGTTCGAGGGAACGTCGCATCGGCGGATCGTAACGGATTGCACGGCCCGGCCGCCAGAATCTCGGTGCCGCGCTAGGGGCGCCGGCGGAAGACGGCGATGCCGCCGCCGACGAGGTAACAGACCGCCATGCCGACGGCGAGTGCGGCCGACGCCAGCACCGGCTGGTAGCGTCCGTCGTAGAGCCCGACGGCCGCCCACACGGTGAACCAGAGCCACGGCCGCGCGAACTGCAGGGCGCCGCCAAGCGGGCCGGCGAGTCCGCGCGCCACGGTGAAGAACCCGAAGGCACCGGACCCCACGCCCGCGGCGACCACCGTGCCCTGTGCGGTCGTCTGGGCCCCGACGAACACCGCCGTGACGATCACGGTGAGGGCCAGCGTGGCGAAGCCGGCATAGATGCCGGGCAGGATTCGGGAAGACGGGCGCAGCACGAGACTGCGATCGAGTATACCGGGGGCGACGCCGCGCTCAGTATTCCGCGAACATCCGCCGCAGTTCGGCGAGGTCGCGTGTCTTCGTCAGGCCGAGCATCAGCAGGATACGCGCCTTCTGCGGGGTGAGATTGTCGCCGGGAATCATGCCGAGGGCGTCGTAGTCGGCGAGCGCGACGACGCGGCCGTTGCCGGTGCGGTTCGAGCGCACGAGCACGGGCCGCGTGGCGGCCGGCAGGTCGAGCAGCGGCTTGAGGGCGGCGCGTTCTGCGGTGGAGATGAGGCCGGCGCCGGTGCCGGCAAAGACGATGCCCTGGGCGCCGCTCGTGGCAAGCGCGGACGCCATGATGGTGCTCGGCTGCACGTAGGAATAGAGAATCTCGACCGGCGGCAGGCTGGTGCGTCCGCGGACGTCGAACTCGGAGCGCGCCGTGTGCCGCTTGAGCGACGCGCGGTAGAAGGCCACCGTGTCGGCATCGACGTAGCCGAGCAGCCCGAGCTCGGGCGCGCGGAACGTCTCGACGCGGTAGGTGTTGGTCTTCTGCACGTCGCGGGCGCCGTTCACTTCTTCGTTCAGCACGACGAGCGCGCCCTTCCCCACCGCGTCCTTCGCGACCGCCGTGCGGATGCCGTTCAGCAGGTTGAGCGGACCGTCGGCGCTGATCGCGGACGCGGGACGCATCGCGCCCACGAGCACGACCGGCTTGTCGTGCTTCACCGTGAGATTGAGGAAGTAGGCCGTCTCTTCGATGGTGTTCGTGCCGTGGGTGATGACCACGCCGGCGGCACGCGGCTCGGTTTCGAAGATCCGGTTGATGCGGTTGGCCAGCGTGAGCCAGTGCGCCACGGTGATGTCGGTGCTGCTGACGTTGGCGATCTGCTCGACGCGCACCTCGGCCACGTCCTTGATTTCCGGCACCGCGGCGACGAGCTCTTCACCGAGCAATTCGCCCGACTTGTACTCCGCGAGGCTCGTGGACGACGCGCCCTTGCCCGAGATCGTGCCGCCGGTCGAGAGCACGAACACGAGCGGCTTCGGCGCCGGCGCCTGCGCGGCCGGGGCGACGTAGCCGGCGGCGGTGAGCACGAGGAGCACGAGCGCGAGACGCGTGAGACGGGACATCGGCGCAGTATAGCCGCCGGCCACGTCGACGAAGGCGGATGCGTTGGCATGGGGTCCGGTCGTCGGCTCCGATGAGTCGCGTCGGTCACTCGCGCCTCCCGGCGACTCGTCCTGCCGTCCAAAGCATTTCTGGGGCCCCTATCCCCTACCCTGCGTGTCGCCCGCACTCCCGGCGCGAGTGTCGGACTCTCGAGCGACGACGACTCATAGTCGCTCGCCGCCCGGACCCCACACCAACGCACCCGCCCTGTGTGGTCAGACCGCCGGCAGCACCTCGTCGAGCCAGCGCGCGATGTCGTCCCAGACACGAGGCACGAGCGACTGGCTGTGACCAGCTCCGGGCACGACCTCCAGGCGCCTCGGACCTGCCAGCGCCTCGAAGACCCGGCGCGAGTGCGCCGGCGGCGTCTCGCGGTCGGCCTCGCCATGAACAAGGAACACGGGCACCGTGATCGAGGCGGCGGCACGCGCGGGATTGACGTCGTCCACGAGGAAGCGGCCTCGCCGCTCGGCGGTGCCAAGGGCTCGGCCGAACGAGCCCGCCTTGATGATCCACGGCGCGCGCTCGGCGGCCACCGTGCGGAGGTCCGAGAAGGTTTCTGCAGCGACCACGGCACTCACGCGCCGGTCAACGGCGGCAGTCTGCAGCGCGACGGCGGCGCCAAGCGATGCGCCCACGAGCACGACAGGGCCGGGTGCCACGGTGTCGAGCACCCGCGCGAGATCGGTCTTCTCGTGGAAGCCGTAGGTACATGCGTCGCCGTCCGACGCGCCGTGGGCGCGACTGTCGTAAGCGACCACGTCGTAGCCACGCGGGCCGAATCGGGCGGCGACGCCCGCCGCGCCCGCGCGGTTGTCGGCCACGCCGTGCAGGTAGACGATGGTGCCGCGGCGCGCGGCCGTGGCCGCGCACCGCCAGCCCTGGAGC
>JALHON010000342.1 GCA_022842985.1 Acidobacteriota bacterium
AGAAGCCCGCCGCGCCAGCGGCCCCGGCCGCCCCGGCTGCACCCGCCGTGCCGACCTTGCCGGCGCCAACCCGCGCCATCGTGCCGGTGGCTGCCAGTTCCGTGGCCGCCAAGCCCGACCAGTGGGTGGGTGAATACGTGGCGATGACCGGCATCGTCGAAGCCAGCGTGGGCAAGATGGCGTTCACGGTCGACCAGGACAAGACCAAGGCCGCGCCCGAGGTGCTCGTGCTCGCCAGCCGCATGAGCGACCCGGTCACGCCGAACACCTATGTGACCGTCATCGGCCTGCTCATGAAATACGACCCGGCCGACGTCGCCGGCAAGTCGAAGGTACACGCGCAGGACCTCGGCGCCGACGCCGCGAAGTACAAGGGCAAGCCGGTCGTGCTCGCGACCTCGATCGTGAACGACAAGATGCTCGACCTGGCGCGCTTCATCCCGCCGCCCATGACGCCCGACGAAGAAGCGCTGCAGAAGGCGATGCGCGGCGTGCCGGCCGCCTCGGGCGAGATGCGCAAGGGCGCCGATGCCTCGAACGTCGAACTGGCGACGAAGAACGTGGCGACGCTCGCTGCCGCCTTCGCCGAAACCGAAGCGTTCATGAAGAAGCGCGGCAAGCTCGACGCCATGAAGTGGGCGGCCGATGCCCGCGCCAACGTCCTGGCCGTCGAGAAGGCCGCGAAGTCGGGCACGTGGGATGCCGCGAAGACGGCGGCCGCGGCCGTGGGCTCGGCGTGCGCGACCTGCCACACGCCATACCGCGAACGCCTCGAAGACGGCTCGTTCCGCTTCAAGGCCGGCAGCTAGTTTGCGCTGTTCCTGGCGGCTCGGTGCGTGATCGACGTCACGCGCCGAGCCGTTCCAGCATCCGATAGAAGGCCCGCCGGCTCACGCCCAGCTTCACGGCCGCGGCCGACTTGTTCCCGCCCACCGCCGCCAGCGCCGCCAGCACCCGCAGACGCTCTCCCTCATCCACGACTCGCCCGCCGGTGTCGGCGCGCCGCTCGAGATCGGGACCGCACGCTTCGCGCAGCGTGTGCACGGCAATCACGGCATCGTCGCTGAGCGCCGCCGCGCGCAGCACCACATTGCGCAGTTCGCGCACGTTGCCCGGCCACCGGCGATCCTCGAGCAGCGCCAGCGCGGCGCTCGACCACGTCTTGTCCACGAGGCGCAGGCGCCGGCAGGCATCGCGCAGCAGCGTCGTCGCGAGACCGGGGATGTCGTCGCGCCGCTCGTCCAGCGCCGGCACGTGGAAGCGCACCGCGCCGAGCCGGTAGACGAGATCCGCGCGCACCTGGTTGCGCGCGATGAGGTCGCCGGGCTCGACCGACGTGCCGGCGATGACGTGCAGGCCATCACCGGGCGCGAGGTCGGCCGACGTGACGAGCGCGCGCACGAGCGCCGCCTGCTGATCCATCGCCAGGTCGCGCAGCTCCGGCACGAAACACGTGACGGGCACGCGGGCGCCGCGCGCCGCTTCCCGCAGATACTCCCCTTCCGCGCGGTCGTCGCCGCCGAGCAGCGTGATCTGCGCGCCGCCGCGGCACGGCCCGAGACGGTGCGCTACGGCTGCGAGCGACGACTTGCCAGCGCCCGTGCCGCCGGTGATGAGCGTGGCGCGCGCATGCGGCGCCAGGCGCTCGACGGCGCGGAAGAGCGCCTGCATGGCCGTGGACTGGCCGAGCAGGCCGTGGAACACGCGCCAGTCGTCGCGGGCGCGGCCGAACGAGGTCTGCGCGTCCAGGACGCGTCCGGCGGACGCATCGTCGAGGGCTCGGGCCGTGGCGTCGGGCATCGGGGGGACCTTTCCGCCTACTGAATCGGCGCGCTCCGCCGGAACTTGAATCCCCCGCCGCGGCCGGGCCGGTGAAGCCGGCGCCGCCGACGCCGATTCCTCCGGCGTGCGCGCTGTCCTCACGCGACGACTGGGCCCCCTCGTGGCCGTGGCGGCCGCGATGCTCTGTCTGGCCCCGGGCACGATCCCGCTCGACGCGGTGACGCGCACCTCCGCCGATGCGGCGTTGGCGCGCGCGAGCGCGGCGGCCGTGCGCGGCGTCGTCATCGCCGTATCGACGCGGCGCGACCCGGCCGTGGACACTCTCTACACCCACGTGCAGCTTGCCGTCTCGCGGGCGTGGGGCTTCCCCACGCCGCCGGCGTCGATCGCGCTCAAGCTGCTCGGCGGCGCCGACGGCGCGCGTGCGCTCGTGGTCGGCGGTCAGGCGCAGTTCACGCCCGGGGAGGACGTGCTCGTCTTCCTCGACGTCCGCCCGCGCGACGGCACGCTGTCGGTGACCGGGCTCGAACGCGGCAAATGGACGCTGGATGGCGGCAGCGCGCCAGCGGCCTCACGCGCCCTGCACGACGCGCCGGCGGCCGCGCGTGATGTCGTGCCCGCACGCGAGCTCGACACGCTGGCCGCCCTCGCCGGCACCGAGGTGCGGCTGCCGGCGTCCGTCCGGGCCACGAGCGCCACCCGCGACGACGTCGCGCCGCCCATCGCGACGGATCTGCCCATGGCGTCGGCGGCACGCTGGCACGAGGCCGACTGGGGCGCGCCGGTGTTCGTGGACTCGATGTCGAGCGGGCATCCGCTCTTCCCTGGCGGCGGCTTCACGCAGCTGCTGCGCGCGATCGGTCTCTGGACAGGACCGAGCGCGCTGCGGCTGCTGCCGGGCACGCTGCGCGGGCCACGTTGCTTCGGCAACACCGAGACCGCCGACGGCCGCGTCTCGGTGAGCTACGACGATCCGTGTGACGAGATCGCCGACACGAGTCCCACGCTCGCCATCGGCGGCGCCTACTACTCGAGCGCCGACGTGCGTGTCGTCCAGGGGCGGAGCTTCTGGAAGATCACGAAGGGCGTGGTCGTGCTCGACAACGCGCGGGCGAAGTTCTCGGGGTTGAGCACCGGCTGCTACGAAGAGATCCTCACGCACGAACTCGGGCACGCCGTGGGCCTCGCCCACACGGCGACCACACCCGCGGTGATGGCGCCATGGCTCGCGCCGGACTGTGTGCATCGCACCGAATCCCTGCCGCTGCAGCCGCCAGACCTCGCCGCACTCGACGCGGCGTATCCGGCGGGCCCGCCGGCCGATGGACCGCCCGGCACGCCGGCCGGCCTCACGAGTCTCGTGACCGGCAGCACCGTGCAGCTGTCGTGGCTGCCGACGGGCGCGGCGGCGGCGAGCTACCAGGTGCTCGTCGGGAGCGTGCCGGGCGCGACCGACCTCGGCATCTTCCCCAGCGCGGCCGCCGCACTCGTGGCGACCGGCGTGGGCCGCGGCGTGTACTACGCGCGCATCGTCGCGACGAACGCGCATGGCGCCAGTGCGCCGACGCCGGACATCGCCGTCGTCGTCGGCGAGGGACTGCCCGGCGTCCCGGTGGGCCTGATGGCGGCGGCCGGACAGACCGGGGACGTGCGCGTGTTGTGGCAACCGCCGCGCACTGGTCCGCCGCCAGCCGGTTACGTGCTGCTCGTTGGCACCAGCGCCGATCGCCCGACCACGCGCATCCCGATGGCGCAGACGACCCTGTCCGCGCAGGGCGTGCCGCCGGGCACCTACTTCGTGCGCGCCGTGGCCGTGAACGGCGCCGGCGCCGGCCCGGCCTCGCCGGAAATCGCCGTCATCGTGCCCTGACCCGTACAGACATCGAGGGCGCCCGCCGGACATCCGCCGGTCGAGCGCCCTCGTGTCGGAACGAAACGAAACGCGTCTACTGCACGGTGAGCGTCTGCAGCTGGATCGCGCTGAGCGCGCGGTTCTGCACCGTCACGCTCGTCGAGGTCGTGCGGCACACCAGCGACAGCGTGACCGCGCCGGTCGGCTGCAGCGGCGTGACGAACATCGGCGTCGACCAGTTGGTCGAAGACACGAAGAACGACGCCGTCTCGAGGACGGTGGCCCCGTTCAGGAGTTCACACACCACGGATACCGAGCCCGTCGTGCCACGGCGGACATCCAGTTTCCCCGTCACCAGATAGTTGCCCGCGGACAGAGAAAGCGTCGCCACGGTCTGGTTCGCGTTCGTCGTGGGCAGCGTGACCGCCGCGGTCGTGCGGTTGATCAGGCCGAGCGCGGCGCCATTGAGGCCTGCCGGTCCCTGCGGCCCCTGCGGACCCACCGCACCGGCCGGACCCGCCGTCCCCTGCGGCCCCGCGGGGCCCTGCGCACCGGTGGCTCCAACCGGCCCCTGGGGGCCTGCTGCACCGGCCGGGCCCTGCGGGCCAACCGGACCTGTCGGGCCAGCCGGGCCTGCCGGGCCGACCGGACCTGCCGGACCCGCCGGACCCTGAGCGCCGTCAGCACCATTCGCACCCGCCGGACCCGCCGGGCCCTGCGCGCCGTCGTTGCCCGCGGGACCCTGCGGACCCTGCGGACCCACCGGACCTGCCGG
>JALHON010000343.1 GCA_022842985.1 Acidobacteriota bacterium
CGGCACCTCGGGGCCGAGCGGCGTGGCCGTGCCGGGCACCACCGGCACGCCGGCGGCGATCGCCGCCTGGCGGGCGGCGGTCTTGCTGCCCATGAGCTCGATGGCCTCCGGCGACGGGCCGATGAAGGTCAGGCCGGCATCGCGGCAGGCGCGGGAGAAATCTTCGTTCTCGGCGAGGAATCCGTAGCCGGGATGCACCGCGTCGGCCCCCGACGCCCGCGCCACGGCGATGAGGGCGTCGATCTTCAGATAGCTCTCGCGCGGCGGATTCGGCCCGATCGGATAGGCCTCGTCGGCCATGCGCACGTGCCGGGCGGCGCGATCGCAGTCGCTGAAGACGGCGACGGTCGCAACGCCCATGTCGCGGCAGGCGCGGATGATGCGGACGGCGATTTCGCCGCGGTTGGCGATGAGGACTTTGGTGACCGGCACGAGACTGCTGAAAATTCTAGCACTTCGGTGCCGTCAGGCCGGCGGGCGGGGGCAGGAAAGAACGCCCGCCTGCCATGGTGTCAGGGCCATGGCAGGCGGGCTGACCGGTCCGGAGTCAGGGTCCGGGCCGGGGAGGGGGCTAGCCGCGGGCCCGCGCCATCTGCTGCTCGACCATGCGGGCGCGCGACATGATGCCGTCGGCCTTGGCGCGCAGCAGGCTGCGCTGCCGTTCCATCTTCTCGGCGTCGGCGAGCATGGTGGTCTTGTTCTGCAGCAGGATGAGCAGCGTGTCGGTCGCGGCGCGGGCGCGCTCGACCGCCGCCATCTGCGTCGAGTTGAGTCCGGCCTCGGCCGCGTTGAGGCTGCTGATGGACGCCTTCAGCGCCTGGGCGTGCGTTTCGAGCACGTTCACGCGCTGCAGCACGACCGCCTGGTCGGCGTCGCGGCTGCGCAGGAGCTGCTTGACGTCCTGCGCCTCCTGACGCACGCGCTGCGCGTCGGCGATGATCTGGTCGAAGGCCGAGCGCGCATCGGCGGCAGCGGCGGGAGCAGGAGCGGCGGCGAGAGTCGCGGCCAGGACGGACAGCATCATGAATCGCATGTGTGTGTACCTCCGTGAGAGCCACACTAGCGAACGATCGAGATGCTCGAAAACTAGATAATTACGTACAGTTTCTTCGAAAAACCGATATCACGAACCGGCATGCCGGCGGCCCGGGACGCCGCCCCGGGGCCACCGGCTAGAGCGGGATGTTGCCGTGTTTCTTCGGCGGATTGCGATCGCGCTTGGTCTCGAGCGTGGCCAGCGCCTGAATGAGCCGGCGGCGCGTCGTGCGCGGCAGGATCACTTCGTCGATGAAGCCGCGTTCGGCTGCCACGTAGGGGTTGGCGAACTTCTCGCGGAACTCGGCGATCTTCTCGGCGCGCATCGCCACCGGGTCCTCCGCCTTCTCGATCTCGCGGCGATACAGGATGTTGACGGCGCCCTCGGCGCCCATCACGGCGATCTCCGCCGTCGGCCACGCATAGTTGAAGTCGGTGCGGATGTGCTTGCTCGACATCACGCAATAGGCGCCGCCGTAGGCCTTGCGCGTGATCACGGTCACCTTGGGCACGGTTGCTTCCGCGTAGGCGTAGAGCAGCTTGGCGCCGTGGCGGATGATGCCGCCATATTCCTGCACGGTGCCCGGCAGGAAGCCCGGCACGTCCTCGAAGGTCACGAGCGGGATGTTGAAGCAGTCGCAGAAGCGCACGAACCGCGCGCCCTTCACCGAGGCGTTGATGTCGAGCGTGCCGGCCAGGTGCGCCGGCTGGTTGGCGACGATGCCCACGGGTTTCCCGCCGAGGCGGGCGAAGCCGACGACGATGTTCTTCGCGTAGTGCTCGTGCACTTCGAGGAACGCGCCGTCATCCGCGATCGAGCGGATGAGGTCGTGCATGTCGTATGGCTGGTTGGCCGAGGGCGGCACGAGGCTGTCGAGCGCGGCATCCTCGCGATCCGCCGGGTCGTCGGTCGCGCGCCGGGGCGGCTCGTCGAGGTTGTTCGACGGCAGGAACGCCAGCAGCTCGCGCACGAGGGCGATGCACTCGCGGTCGTCGTCCACCGCGAAGTGCGCCACGCCGCTCTTCTCGTTGTGCGTCATGGCGCCGCCGAGGTCGTCCTTCGAGACATCCTCGTGGGTCACCGTCTTGATGACGTCGGGCCCGGTGACGAACATGTAGCTCGAGCCCTTCACCATGATGGTGAAGTCGGTGATGGCCGGCGAGTACACGGCGCCGCCGGCGCAGGGGCCGAGGATCGCCGAGATCTGCGGCACGACGCCGCTGGCCAGCGTGTTGCGCAGGAAGATGTCGGCGTAGCCCCCGAGCGACAGCACGCCTTCCTGGATGCGGGCGCCGCCCGAATCGTTGAGGCCGACGATGGGCGCCCCGGCCTTCATCGCCATGTCCATCGTCTTCACGATCTTGGCGGCGTTGGTCTCCGAGAGCGAGCCGCCGAACACCGTGAAGTCCTGCGCGAAGGCGTAGACGACGCGGCCGTTCACGCGGCCGTGACCGGTCACCACGCCGTCGCCCGGCACGATCTGCGTCTCCATGCCGAAGTCGAGACAGCGGTGCGTGACGAGCTTGTCCATCTCCTCGAACGTGCCCGGATCGAAGAGCAGCTCCATGCGCTCGCGCGCCACGAGCTTGCCGGCCTCGTGCTGCCGGCGCAGGCGGTCTTCCCCGCCACCGAGTTCGGCGCGGCGTTCGAGCTCGCGCAGCTTCGCAATCGGGTCGCTCATGCCTGCGGCGCCTCGACGCAGGGGTTGCTGAGCGCGCCGACGCCCTGCACCTTGACCATCATGCGATCGCCCGGCACGAGCGGACCGACGCCCGACGGCGTGCCGGTGGTGATGACGTCACCCGGCTCGAGTGTCATGAACCGGGTGAGCCATTCGATGATGTAGGGCACGGGGAAGATGAGCTCGCGCGTGTTCGAGTGCTGGCGCTTCTGGCCGTTCACCCAGCCCTCCACCTCGAGCTCGGACGGGTCGAGGCCGACGGCGATGCAGGGACCGATCGGCGCGAAGGTGTCGAAGCCCTTGGCGCGCGAGTACTGCACGTCCTTCGCCTGCAACTCGCGGGCGGTCACGTCGTTGAGGCAGGTGATGCCGAGCACGTACGACATCGCGTCCTTCGCCTTCACGCGCGCGGCGCGGCGGCCGATGACCACCGCCATCTCGGACTCGTGCTCGACGCGTCCGCACCACGACGGGATGTGGATGTCGGCTTCGGGACCGATGACGGTCGTGGCCGGCTTGATGAAGAGGAGCGGCTCGGCCGGCAGCGCCTTCTTCATCTCGGCGGCGTGGTCCTTGTAGTTCAGCCCGATGGCCAGAATCTTCGACGGCATCACCGGCGAGAGCACCTGCCCGAGCGGCCCGTCGATGGCGGCCCCGGGCCGGTAGTCACCGAACACGTCGCCCTCGAGCCAGAAGAACGCGCCGTCGCGTTCCACCGCGTAGCGCCCACCCATTCCCTGCCGCACCCGATAGATTCTGTCCATGCATCCTCGCGGGGAGGTTCTTCGGAGACCCGTGGGCATCGTGCACGCCCCAGCCCCCAGCCCCCAGTCCCCAGGGCTACTGTCTGGCCGTCTCTTCCGCCCGGTTCGATGGACCGCTGCGGTTGGCCGGCGTTGCCGAGTCTACCGCGACGACCACGTAGACGTAGCGGGTGCCGGCCACGACGGCCCGATCTTCGAAGCTCGTGCCGCGGATCGGCTGAGGCGTGAGCTGCTCGGCGGGCTCGCCGCCGGCGACGCCACGGAACACGAGATAGCCGCCAAGATCCGGGGCGTCCACCCCTTCCCAGATGAGACTCACGACGCCCGCCCCGCCCACGGCTTCGAGCGCCGAGGGCGCCGGCGGCGCGAACGTGTCGGCCGGTGTCACGCAGGCCACCGGCGACGCGGGACCTTCCACGTCCACGCCGTCGAGCGTGTCGAGGCCGCGCACGACGAAGCAGCGGGCGCGTCCGAACTCGACGCCGGTGGCGGCGAAGGTGAGCGCGGCCAGCGGCTGCCCGGTGAGCTTCGTGGGCGCGGAGCCGTCGGGCGCCGTCTCGTAGACGACGTAGCGCGTGGCGACAGCAGCCGGTTCGAACGGACGCGATTCGAGGACATCGGCGGGGGCCGGCGCCGGGCCGGAGCGCGCATCGCGCGCCGCCGTCCAGGTGAGGGTGACGGCCGCGGCATCGTAGGTGAGCGCCGGGGCCGAGGGCGCGCCGGACACGGGGCCCACCGGCACCGATCGCACGGCACTCCACGCGCCGCGCGTGCCACGCCGGCTCACCGCCACCGCCACGTAGTGGCGCTTGACCTGGCGGCCCTCCGGCACGAACACGAGCGGCAGCGAGAGGGCGGGCGCGTCGGTGAGCACCGGCGCGGGCGTCGCCGCGAGCGGCGACGCAACGGCGCGCGGTATGC
>JALHON010000344.1 GCA_022842985.1 Acidobacteriota bacterium
CCGCCCGCGTATGCTCGGCCGAGGCCTCGGTGCGCAGGGTGTACTCATCGCCCATGATGCGCACCTTCACCACTGTCCGACCGTCGATCATCGCTCCACCCCCAGACTCACCTGCTGGCGCAGAAAGCGCATGCGCTCCGTGAGCTGACCGGCCTTTTCGCGCGCCTCGCCGAGGCGCTGCCTGAGCCGCTGGTTCTCTTCCGCCAGGGCCTGATCCTGGGCCTCCGGGGTGGCGCGTGAGAGCGCTTCGTTCAGCGCGGCCTGTGTGCGCTGCAACTCCTGACGCGCCGTGGCCAGCTGGCCCTGCAGGCTGCGCATTTCCAGGACGGCCGCGTCACGCCCGCCCTGCAGATCCTCCACCTGCTGGCGCACTTCATCGAGCTTGCCGTTCATGCCGGCGAGGATCTGCTCCAACTCGCGGGCGCGCGCCTCCGCGGAGAGTGCCCGTCGGCGGTAGCCCGCCAACTGGTCACTCAGGTTGCGAACCAGCGTGTCGAGTTCGCGAAACGCGGACGAATCAGAGCGCACGAGGACGGATACCCAGTTCCTGTTCGAGGAGATCCAGCAGACGGGCACGACGCCCGTCGATTTCCTTGTCCCTGAGCGTGCGCTCCGGATGGCGCCATGTCAAACGCCACGCGAGACTGCGATGCCCGGCCGGCACGCCGGCTCCGCGGAACTCATCAAAGAGCGCGACCTGCTCGAGCAGCTCTCCGCCGGCACGGCGCAGGGCCTGCTCCACCGTCTCGGCGCTCACGCCATCCGGCACCAGCAGCGCCAGATCGATCTCGGCGGCCGGCGTGGTGGGCAACGGCGCATAGGTCACCGCGCGCGTTGCGCCTGATTCCCGTTCGGCCGGCGCATGCGCGTTCCGGCCCGGCGGCGCCAGATCGTCAGAAGGCATGACCCCGAGCGTGACTTCCACGCCGAAGGCCTCACTGGCCCACACCGGCTTGTCGAGCGAGATCTGCTGCACGCTGCCCACGGCACGCCCATCGACGCGCACCGTCCACAGCAGGCCCGGGTCGTCGCCCACGCTGCGCGGCTGCGTTTGAACCGCCGCTCCGGGGAACGCAGCGGCGGCCATGCGCTCGGCCAGATCACGCGCATCCCAGCGATCGTAGGCGGGCGGTTCCGGCTCACTGAAGTGTGGTGGGCGACGCGCGCCCATGAGCAGCGCACCCACGCGCGTCTCCTCGAGCGGCAGTCGACCCGCACGCGGGGTGAACACGTTGCCGATCTCGAAGAGCCGCAGGTTGCCCTGCATGCGCGAGAGATTGTATTCGGCGCGGCGCGCGAGCGTGTCGAGCACGGTCGCGCGCAGATAGGGTTCGTCTTCCGCCAACGGATTGATCACCCGCGGCGTGTCAGTACCGCCCGTGGCCGTGAAGGGCATGGGCCGCGCCTCGGCGAGGCCCTGCCCCACGAGCAGATCACGAACGCGCCGTGACGCGAGGTGCACCGGATGATCCGGCGCGGTGCCCGGCCGGAACGCGCGCAGTTCATCGGGCAGCGCATCGAATCCCACCAGACGCGCCACCTCTTCGATGAGATCCACCTCGAGCAACAGATCGTGTCGCCACGACGGAGCCAGCACCTGCCAGGCCTCACCAGCCGCAGTGACCTCGCAGCCCAGTGCCCGCAGATGCTGTGCGATGACGGCGTCCGGTATGGGCGCGCCGAGCAGTCGCGCCAGACGCGCCGGTCGAAGCATCACGGCTGGTCGTGCTGCGGGCGGGGCGCCAGCATCGAGCACCTCCACCACTTCACCACCGGCCACCTGCACAATGAGGGCAGCGGCCGCGCGCGCCACACGCAAGGTGTCGCCGGCGTCCACGCCACGCTCGAAGCGGTAGCTGGCGTCGGTGTTGAGGCCCATCGCCTTGCGCACGCGACGCACGAAGCGCGCATCGAAGTGCGCGACTTCGAGCAGCAGCTCCATGGTGGCGTCGGTCACTTCGCTGTCGAGTCCACCCATGACGCCCGCCAGAGCAACCGGCCGTTCCTCATCACAGATGACCGTGGTGCCGGCAGGCAGGGCGCGCGCGACGCCGTCGAGCGTCACCAGCGATTCACCCTCACGCGTGCGGCGCACATGGATGCTGCGTCCGGCCAGCCGCGCCAGATCAAAGGCGTGCACGGGCTGACCAAAGCCGTGCAACACGTAGTTGGTGACGTCCACGACGTTGCTGATGCTGCGCAGTCCCACGCTCTCGAGCCGGGCCTTGAGCCACTCGGGGCTCGGGCCCACGGTGACGCCGCGAATGACCACCGCCACATAACGCGAGCATTCAGCGGGCTCGTGCAGCGTGACCGACGCCTGCCCCCCGCGCACGCCCGTGTCGCCCTGCAGCGCCGGCAGTTCGGACAGCGGTTCGCTGAGTTCAAGCGGCAGTTCACGGAGTGTGCCACCAAGAATGGCGGCGACTTCGCGCGCCACCCCGCGATGCGACAGCAGGTCGGGACGATTGGGCAGCACGTCGAGATCGAGCCGCGCGTCGGCCACCTGCAGCACCTCGAGCAGCGGGGTGCCGGGGGCCGCCGTGGTGTCGAGCGTGAGGATGCCGTCGTGCTCCTCGCCCAGCCCCAGCTCACGCGCCGAGCAGAGCATGCCGTTGGAGGTTTCGCCACGGATCTTGCGCTTCTCGATCTTGAGGCCGCCCGGCATGACGGTACCGGTGCGCGCAAACGGGTACTTGTTTCCCGTCACCACGTTGGGCGCACCACAGACCACGTCGAGCAGCGTGCCGCTGCCGTCATCGACCTTGGTGACCCAGAGACGATCGGAATTGGGATGCCGCCCGGCCTCCACCACCTGCGCCACGACGAAGTCGCGCAGATGCGCACCCAGGGACTCGATGCCATCGAGCGTGACGCAGTGGCGGCTGAGGGCCTCTCCCACTTCGTCGGCGCTCCGCGTGTGCGGAACGAACTGCTTGAGCCATTCGTGCGAAACGATCATCGAGCAAACTGCTCCAGGAAGCGAACGTCGGAGTCGTAGAGAACGCGAATGTCGTTGATGCCGTAGCGTGACATGGCGATACGGGCCGGCCCCATGCCAAAGGCCCAGCCGGTGTAGCGCTCGCTGTCGAGCCCCGCCGCCTCGATGACGTTGGGATGCACCATGCCGCAGCCAAGGATTTCCACCCAACGCAGGCCCTTGCCGTCGCCGAGATCGACTTCCACGTCCATCTGCGCGCCGGGTTCGACGAAGGGGAAATACGAGGGCCCGAAGCGCACGCGACGCGTCGCGCCGTAGAAGCGGCGCGCAAACTCAGCAAGCGTGGCCTTGAGGTCCACGAAGCTCACGCCCTCATCGATGGCGAGGCCCTCGAGCTGCATGAAGGCCGGCGCGTGGGTGGCATCGAAGAAGTCACGGCGATACACCTGCCCCGGCGCGAGCACACGAATGGGCGGCGCGTTGCGCTGCATGGTGCGCACCTGCACCGGCGACGTGTGCGTGCGCAGCAGGGTGTCCTGGCCCAGGTACAGCGTGTCATGCAGCTCCATGGCCGGATGGTCGGCCGGAAAGTTGAGCGCGCCGAAATTGTACCACTCCGTTTCCGCCTCGGGGCCAAGCGCGACGGTGAAGCCGAGCTCGCGGAAGATCTCGCAGATCTCGTCGATGACGAGCGTGACCGGATGCACCGCACCGCGCCAGCTGCGCCGCGCCGGCATGGTGAGATCGACGTGCTCCGTGCCGCTGGCGGCAGCCAGACGCGCGGCAAAGGCATCGAGCGCATCCTGGATGGTCGTCTTGAGCGTGTTGAAGGCCGTACCGGCGGCGCGCCGATCTTCCGGCGGCAGCGCTCGCAGGGCGCCCTGCAGCGCGTTCAGCCGATCGTCCTTCAGGGCATTGAGCTGCCCCTTGGCCACATCGAGCCGCGTGTCGGGGTCGAGTCCGTCGAGAAGGGCGCGGCAGTCGCGAGCCAGCGCCTCGGCCTGCGCGAGGTAGTCGGAGAGAATCACGAGGGCAAAGCCAGAGGAACGAAGACGGGTGCAGAAAGGGCCGGCATCTGGCGACGCCGGCCCTGCAACTTAACTGCGCCGGTGCGCGCCGCGGTGTGTGCGACGCGCCGGCTGGGCCCGAGGGCCGCGACTCAGGCCGCGGTCTTGGCCTCGAGCGCCTTGCGCGCCTGCTCGGCGATGGCCGCAAACGCCTCGGGCTCGTTCACCGCGAGGTCAGAAAGCACCTTGCGATCGACTTCGAGACCGGCCGCATGCAGGCCGTTGATGAACGCGCTGTACGACATGTCGTGCAGGCGGGCCGCCGCGTTGATACGCACGATCCAGAGGCGACGGAAGTCGCGCTTCTTGTTCTTGCGATCACGATAGGCATAGCGCCAGCCGCGTTCGACGGTCTCTTTCGCAGCCTTCCAAAGCT
>JALHON010000345.1 GCA_022842985.1 Acidobacteriota bacterium
CCACGCCCCGGCCCGTGCGGACGGCGGCCGCGGCGCCTGCCGCTCCTGCCTTCGACGCCGCGGCCCACACGGCCACGGTCAAGACCTACTGCGCCACCTGCCACAGCGAACGCGGCAAGGCCGGCGGCCTGTCGCTCGCGGCGTTCGATGCCGCGAAGCTCGGTGACGACGTCGTGCTCGCCGAGAAGATGATCCGCAAGATGCGCGTCGGCATGATGCCGCCCGCCGGCGCGAAGCGTCCCGAGGGCACGGGCATCGCCGACATGGCCGCGGCCTTCGAAGCGCACCTCGACGCCGCGGCGGTGAAGACACCGAGTCCGGGCGGCCGCTCCTTCCAGCGGCTCAACCGCGCGGAGTACGCGCGCGCCGTGAAGGAGATGCTGAACCTCGACATCGAGGTCTCGGCGCTGCTGCCCGCCGACACGATCGTGCACGGCTTCGACAACGTCGTCGACGCGCAGACGTTCTCGCCGGCCCTCATGGAAAGTTACCTGCGCGCCGCCAGCCGCGTCACCGCGCTCGCCCTCGGCGACCGCGACGCGGCGGCGAGCGAGTCGCTCTACCGCGTGCCGAAGACGGCCTCGCAGCTCCAGCGCGTGGACGGCGCGCCGTTCGGCACCCGCGGCGGCGTCTCGGTCGTGCACACGTTCCCGGCCGACGGCGAGTACATGTTCCGCGTCGAGCTGCATGGCAACGCCTGCGGCTTCCTCTTCGGCGGTCCGGCGCAGAACGAACAGGTCGAGATCTCGGTGGACGGCGAGCGCAAGGCGCTGCTCGACATCGACCCGAAGATGTACGAAGGCTCCACCAGCCTCATCCTGAAGACGCCGGGCGTCCAGGTGAGCGCCGGTCCGCACCGCGTCACCGCCGCCTTCATGCAGCGTTTCGAGGGCCCGGTCAACGACCTCATCGCCCCCATCGACCACACGCTCGCCGACACGCAGATCGGCGTCGCCTTCGGCATCACGACGCTGCCGCACCTGAAGGACCTGGCCATCGCCGGGCCGCAGCGCGTCACCGGCATCTCGGATACCGACAGCCGCCGTGCCGTCTTCACCTGCCGGCCGACCTCGCCGCGCGCCGAACAGGACTGCGCCACCGAGATCGTGCGCCGCGTGTCCTCGAAGGCGTTCCGCCGTCCGGTGAGTGACGTCGAGTTCGCCGACCTGATGGGCTTCTACAACAGCGGCCGCAAGGAGGGCGACTTCGAGGCCGGCATCGCCGCCGCGCTCGAAGCCGTGCTCGCCAGTCCGCAGTTCCTCTTCAAGCTCGAAGCCCCGGCGGCGACCGCCGCGGCCTCGACGCGCCGCGCCGGTTCGCCGTACCGCCTGCGCGACATGGACCTGGCCTCGCGGCTTTCGTTCTTCGTGTGGGGCGTGGGCCCCGACGAGGAACTGACGCGTCTCGCCACGCAGGGCCGTCTGAGCGCGCCCGGCGTCTTCGCGCAGCAGGTCAAGCGGATGCTGGCCGACCCGAAGTCGGAGGCGCTCGCCTCGCGCTTCGCCGCCCAGTGGCTGCGCCTGCGCGACGTCGAGGAGGTGCTGCCCGACGCGCTCCTCTATCCCTACTTCGACCGCACGCTCGGCCGCGCGATGATGCGCGAGACCGAACTCTTCTTCGGCAGTGTCGTCCGCGAGGATCGCAGCCTGCTCGACCTCATCACCGCCGACTACACGTATGTGAACGAACGTCTGGCGCGCCACTACGGCATCCCGAACGTGACCGGCACCGAGTTCCGCCGCGTCAGCCTGCCGCCCGAGCGCCGCGGCATCCTCGGCCATGGCAGCGTGCTCGTGCAGACGTCGGTGGCCGACCGCACCTCGCCGGTCATGCGCGGCAAGTGGGTGATGGAAGTGATGCTCGGCTCGCCGCCGCCGGCGCCGCCGCCCAACGTGCCGACGCTCGAGGAGACCGGCGGCTCGCAGGGCAGCAAGGTGCTCACCGTGCGCGAGCGCATGGAAACGCACCGCAAGAACCCGGCGTGCCAGTCGTGCCACCGCGTCATCGATCCGCTCGGGCTGACGCTCGAGAACTTCGACGTCACCGGCAAGTGGCGCATCAAGGACAACGGCAACCCGGTCGATTCGTCGGGCGTCCTTTATGATGGCACCCCGATGGAGGGGCCGGCCGGCCTGCGCGCCGCCCTCCTGAAGAATCAGCGCGCCTTCGTGCTGAGCTTCACCGAGAGCCTCATGACCTACGCGCTCGGCCGCCGCATCGAAGCCCGCGACATGCCGCTCGTGCGCCGCGTGATGCGCGCCGCCGAGCAGCAGAACTACAAGCTGTCGGCCTTCGTGCAGGCCATCGCCACGAGTCCCGCGTTCCAGATGAATGCCGAACCGGCGGTCGAGACGACCACGCCGGCGGTGCACTGACGTCAGAGTCCCCGAGTTCGAGGAGCCATCATCATGCTGTTGACGAAACGCCACCTGCCGCGCCGGACGATGCTGAAGGGCATGGGCGCGGCGATCGCGTTGCCGCTGCTCGACGCGATGGTGCCGGCCGGCACCGCGCTCGCCACGGTGCTGCCGCAGAAGAAGCGCCTCATCGCCATGGAGATGGTGCACGGCGCCGCCGGCAGCACGGCTTTCGGCGCCAAGCGCAACCTGTGGGCGCCGGCGCTGCCGGGACGCGACTTCGACCTGGCGCCGACGTCGATGGCGCCGCTCGAGCCGTATCGCGACTACCTGACGATCGTCAGCAACACCGACGTCAACAACGCCGAGGCCTTCACGGCGCCGGAAATCGGCGGCGACCACTTCCGCTCGGCGGCCGTGTTCCTCACGCAGTCGCATCCCAAGCAGACGCAGGGCTCCGACCTGCACGCCGGCACCTCGATCGACCAGATCGTGGCGCAGAAGATCGGCCACGAAACGCCCATTCCGTCGATGCAGCTGTGCATCGAGAACGTGGACCAGGCGGGCGGCTGCTTCTACGGTTACTCGTGCGCCTACACCGACTCGATCAGCTGGGCGTCGCCCACCGAACCGCTGCCGATGATTCGCGATCCGCGGCTGGTGTTCGACCAGCTCTTCGGCATCGGCGCCACGCCCGAGGCGCGCGCCCAGCGCCGCAAGCGCGACAAGAGCCTGCTCGACTTCGTGCAGGGCTCGGTGGCGCGGCTGCAGAAGGACCTGGGCGCCTCCGACCGCGCGCGCCTCTCGGAGTACCTCGATGACGTGCGCGAGATCGAGCGCCGCATCCAGAAGGTCGAAGAGACCAACTCGAGCGGCGAGCAGCGGGCGCTGCCCGGCGCTCCGAAGGGCGTGCCCGACTCCTACGAGGAACACGTCAAGCTGATGATGGACCTCCAGGTGCTGGCGTTCCAGTCGGACCTGACGCGCGTGTTCGCCTTCAAGCTGAGCCGCGACGTGTCGAACCGCGTGTTCATTCCCGAGGTCAACACCGGCTTCCACATCGCGTCGCACCACGGCGAACGCGAAGACCGCATCCTCGACTTCGCCAAGATCAACCGCTACCACGTGAATCTCGTGCCGTATCTGCTCGAGAAGCTCAAGGCGACGCCCGACGGCGACAGCGGCAACCTGCTCGACAACTCGCTCATCTTCTACGGGTCGCCGATGGGCAACCCGAACGTGCACAACCACAAGCGCTGCCCGCTCTTCATCGCCGGCCACGCCGGCGGCGCCATCAAGGGCAACCTGCACATCAAGGCGGCCGATGGCACGCCGATGGCCAACGCGATGCTGAGCATGCTGCGCGCGTTCGATATCACCGACCCGCAGTTCGGCGACAGCAAGGCCGAGATGGATCTGAATCAGGTGCCTGCCACCACCGTGGCGGAGCTGGGGTGACCATGCACATCACGTCTCGACTGAGTCGACTGGCCGCGACGGCGGCCATCGTGGGCCTGACGTCCGGCGTGCTCGCCGCGCAGGTGAGCCGCTCTCCCGTGGCCGATGCCGCCATGGCGAAGGACGCCGCCCGCGTCCGCCAGCTGCTCAAGAGCGGCGCCGATGCCGGCGCCTCGCAGGGCGACGGCATGACGGCGCTGCACTGGGCCGCCATGCAGGGCGACGGCGCGATGGCCGAGATGCTGCTCGTGGCCGGCGCCAATCCGCGGGCCACGACCCGCATCGGCGGCTTCACAGCGCTGCATCTTGCGAGCCAGGCGGGCCGCGCGGAGGCCGTGCCGGCGCTCATCAAGGCCGGTGCCCCGGTGGATGCGACGACGGCCACTGGCGCCACGGCGCTGATGCTCGCCGCCGCCGCCGGCAATGCCGACATCGTCGCCGCCCTCGCCGCCGCCGGCGCCGACCTGAACCGCACCGAGACCGCGCACGGCCAGACGGCGCTCATGTTCGCGGCGGCGCTCGGGCGCCCCGACGCCGCG
>JALHON010000346.1 GCA_022842985.1 Acidobacteriota bacterium
GTTCGGCGCGCGGTGAGGCCGCGGACGACGCCCGGCAGCGGCCAGCGCTCTCGGCGGTACGGCTCGCGGACGAAGCCGCGGCCCTCGGCTACGCCGGCGCCTGGCCGTGGAGCTGGCGCGGCGTGGCCACACATGGCGCGCTGCCGCACGACGACGCCCGGCGGATCCGCGTCGCCGTCGATGCACGCCTGGGCCGCGCCACGACGCGCCGCACGTAAGCTGCCGCGCTCGCGGTCAGCGCACGGGCACGGCGGCCACGATCGGCCGGGGCCACGGGTCGCCGGGGTAGAGCACGTGTTCGAGGAAGAGACCGGCGGATGGCGCCGTGAGCTGCGCCACGATGTCGCCGCCCTCGCCGGCCAGCAGATGCGCGATGTCGTCGTCCACGAGATCGCCGGTGCCAATCGCCACGAGCACGCCCACCATCCGCCGCACCATCTTCCACAGGAAGTGCGAGCCGGACACCCGGACGAGCAGCAGCGCGCCGTCGTCCACGAGCGTCACCTCGTCTAGCAGCACCTTCGTGGACTTCTCAGTGGGGTCGTCATCCGAGAACGCGCGGAAGTCGTGCAGGCCGGTGAATCGCGCCGCCGCCGCACGCATCCGCGCCGCATCGAGCGACTCCTTCACCCACCACACGTAGGGCTTCGCGAAGGCGCTGCGCCGCCGGGAGATCTGGTACAGGTAGCTGCGCCGTTCGGCACTGTGGCGCGCGTGGAACGTACGCGCGACGGGCGCCACCTGGATGACGTGGATGTCGGCGGGCAGGCCGTCGTTGATGAGGCGCCGGAACTGTTCGGGCGCCGGCGCGCGGGTGACGTCGATGTGCGCGACCTGCGCGAGCGCATGCACGCCGGCGTCGGTGCGCCCTGAACCCTGTGAGTCGACGAGTGCGTCATCGCCGATCGCGTCGACGATGGCGCGGTTCAGTTCGCCCTGCACCGTCCGCGCGTTCCGCTGGGCCTGCCAGCCGCTGTAGCGCGTGCCGGCGTACTCGATGGTGAGTTTGAATCGTGGCACGCAGGGCTAGAATACCAGCCCATGTCCCAGTCACACCGTCCCGTGCACGCCGCTAACCTGCCGAAACCCGTGGGCCCGTACTCGCCGGGCATGGGCTTCGAGCGCCTCGTCTTCGTGTCAGGGCAGGGCGCCACCGATCCGGCCACCGGCGAACTGGCCGGCCACACGGCCGCCGCGCAGACCGAACAGTGCCTGAAGAACGTGGCGGCGATCCTCGCCGCCGCCGGCACCGACCTGCAGCACGTGCTGCGCTGCGGCGTGTTCCTGGTGGACATGGACGAGTTCCAGGAGATGAACGCCGTCTACCAGCGCATGTTCGGCGACCACCGCCCGGCGCGCACGACGATCCAGGCGGCGAAGCTCCCGGGCAAGGGGCTCCGCGTCGAGATCGACTGCATCGCCTACGTGCCCTAACGCTTCGACTGCGCGGACGGGGTCTGCTGGCTCACGACCGACATCGCGGTCGTGATCATCGAGGCGACGTCCGCGACGTTGCTCGGCAGGATGATCGTGTCGGCGTTGTTGATGACCTTGCCGAACTCGGCGATGTACTGCTCGGCGACGCGCAGCTGAATGGCTTCCTGGCCGCCGGCTGCCTGCGTGGCTTCGGCCACGCGCTTGATGCCTTCGGCGGTGGCGGTCGCCACGGCGAGGATCGCGGAGGCCTGACCTTCGGCCTCGTTGATCTGCTGCTGCTTCCTGGCTTCCGAGGCCTTGATGGTCTGCTGCTTGTCGCCTTCGGCGCTGTTGATGGCGGCGTCGCGCTGGCCTTCAGACGTCAGAATCACGGCGCGCTTCTCGCGTTCGGCGCGCATCTGCTTTTCCATCGCGGCCAGCACGTCGGAGGGCGGCGTGATGTTCTTGATCTCGTAACGCAGCACCTTCACGCCCCACGGCTCGCTGGCCTTGTCGAGTTCGGCGACGACGGCGATGTTGATGTTGGTGCGTTCCTCGAAGGTGCGATCGAGATCGATCTTGCCCACCTCCGAGCGCAGCGTCGTCTGCGCGAGCTGCGAGATGGCGAAGAGGTAGTCCTGGATGCCGTAGCTGGCGCGTTCCGGGTTCAGGATCTTCAGATACAGCACGCCGTCCACACCCACCTGCACGTTGTCGCGCGTGATGCAGACCTGCGCCGGGATGTCGAGGGCCGCTTCCTTGAGCGAGTGCTTATAGCGGATGACGTCCACGAAGGGCAGCAGGATGTGGAAGCCGGCGTCGAGCGTGCCCGAGTAACGGCCCAGCCGCTCGACCACGAACGCACTCTGCTGCGGCACGACGATCGCGGTCTTGGCGATGATGACGAGCGCCATGATCGCGAGCAGAACGATGACGATGAATCCGCCTTCCATGAGTCGTATCCCTCGTTACTCGGCGACGACGCCGAGCTGTAATCCCGACACCCGCGTCACCCGGCAGCGCTGATTCGCGCCGAGTGCGGTGTCGCCTTCATTCCGTGCTTCCCAGTTCGAGCCGCGCAGGGCGACGCGGCCCACGGCGCCCGGCGCCATCGCCTCGACCGGAATCGCAATCTCGCCCACGAGCGAATCCACCGGCGGCCGCGTGTCGGGTTCGACGCGCGCCTGAATCTTGCCGCGGAAGAGCAGCAGGCTCAGCACTGAGATGACAGTGAACACGAGCCACTGCGCGGCCGGTGCGTTGACGGCCCCGACCGACGCGGCCACGCCCGTGAGGATGGCGCCCACCCCGAAGAACATGATGTAGAACCCGCTCGGCGTGACCAGTTCGGCCACGAGCAGCACGAATCCTCCCGCCAGCCAGATCCACCATTCCATGGCGTTCATCATAGCGGGGCCGGGAGGCCGGGAAGCGGAAAACGCTGTCGGGGCGGCTAGGGGACGTCGACCACGACATCCGCCGAGGCAGCGCTGGTGCCCGTGTAGTTCAGCGCCCGGAGCCGCACGTAGTAGCGCCCGGGCGGAACGCCGGTGACCGCAAAGGTCTCACTCGCCCCCAGCGCCAGCACGCCCAGATCGGTGGCGCCGGGTGCGGTGCCGATCTCGGCCCGGTAACGGCTGGCCTGCGGCGACTCGGCGGGCAGGCGCCACGACAGCGTCACGGTGTGTCCGGCCACCACCGCGCGCGGCGACTGGGGAGGGAGCGGCACGGGCACATAGCCGATCCCGAGGCCGTATCCGGGAGGCACCGAGGTCGAGGCCACGATGGCGCCGGTCGCCACGTCGATCCAGGTTGCCGAGGATGCGCCGACGCCGCCAATGGCCACGAATGCGTCGTCGCCGTCCGGCGACACCGTGACTCGCGGGTCGAACCCGCCGCTGCTCTCGCCGAGCTTCCGCACGTCGGCCAATGACACGGCGTCGACCAGGACCGCCGTACACACGACGTTGACCGATACGACTCGACACGACGAGGCCACGACACGGTCACGACGCGGCGTGGGCGTCACGCTGCTGGCCGCCGCCACGGCGGAGACGACGCGGCTTGCGAGCACCTGGCCCGTCGACGAGCTGACGCGCACCAACTCTGCAGGTACGCCGGTGTTCCGCCATCCGATGACTTCGCTCCCGTCAGCGTTCACGGCGAACTGGCCGACCACACCAATCCCCGCCAGCCGGCGGACCTCGACCCCGGTCTCCGTGTCGAGGCCGATGAGGGCGCCTTCGCACAGCACATACAGGGTCCGCCCATCGATGGTGAGATCGAGAGGCGGGGTCGACACCGGCGTCTGGGCGCCGCACACGTCCCAGCGCAGGAGCCCACGTTCGTCGAAACGCGCCGGCCTGCCGGCCGACAGACCGAAGAGCATGGCGCGACGTGGATGCGCCAGCCTGGGGAGGAAGTCCGTGGGCACGACCACCTGCCGGCCTGTGGGCATGTGCCGGATGCCGAGCCGGTCGCGAGCATGCGGGCCGCGTACTGCCCGTCGGCCGTGAACACTGATGTGACCTGAGCCTCGTCCTCCGTCGCCGGCGTCGACACGCCGGTCGCGAGATCGATCACGCCGAACGTGGCGCCCGCGGGCCCGAAGACCCCATGGGCGAGACGCTGGCCGCGGACCGGGGCGGCGGTGGTCAGGAGCAGCGTGCCCCCCAGCACGAGCGCGAGCCGCAGGCTGCGCCGGTTGATGGACACACGCTGCGCGGCCGCGGGCGCGGCAAGGCTCAGTATCGGGAACACGAGCAGAGGGGGCAACACGCACGTGACGCGGGTAGCCATGGGCGCAGTGTAGCCGAATGTTAAGATCACAGGCTCACATGCCCAGAATCCTTGTCACCAACGACGACGGCGTCCACGCCCCCGGCATCAAGGCCCTGGCCGACGCCATGCGGCCGCTCGGCGACGTGGTGGTCGT
>JALHON010000347.1:0-3818 GCA_022842985.1 Acidobacteriota bacterium
GCTGGCCCGCGACGGGTTCGACGCCGACGAGGTCGCAATCGAGCGCCAGCTCGACCTGCGCTACGACGGCCAGCAATGGCCGGTGCGGGCGCCGCTTTCCGCATCGGGCTTCGATGCCGCCGCGGCGCGCAAGGCTTTCGAGGTCGAGCATCAGCGCCTGTTCGGGCATATCCAGCCGGGCGGCCGCATCGACATCACCGCGCTGCGCGTCGTGGGCCGTGGCCGGCTCGACTGGACGCCGCCGGCGGCTCGCACGCCACAGACCGACACGCCCAAACCTCGCGAGACGCGAAAGGTCTGGATCGACCCGGCGACCGGCTGGCTCGACGTGCCGATCTACGAAGGCGCCGACCTGCGCCCCGGCTGCCGCCTCAACGGTCCGCTGCTGGTCGAGGAGCGCACGACGACCGCGTTCGTCGGCCCCAACGACCGGCTCGAAGTCGACGAGCGTGACGATTTCCTCGTGCATGTTGGCGCCAATGCCGCGTAGCTCTCACCCACACCACCTCATCCTGAGGAGCGCACCGCAGGCGCGCGTCTCGAAGGATGGACAACAGGCAACGTGCTCGTGCCGACCCTTCGAGACGGCCGCTGCGCGGCCTCCTCAGGGTGAGGCGAATTGGAGGATCAGCCGATGAACCTCGATCCCGTCACGCTTGCCCTGGTGCAGAACCGGCTCGACCACATCTCGCACCAGATGGGCTGGGTGATGACGCGCACTGCGCGGTCGCCGATCTTCAGCCAGAGCCACGACTTCTCCTGCTTCATCGCCGACGCGCGCGGCACGCTGATCAGCCAGGCCGACGGCATCCCGATCCACACCGGCGGCGGCGGCTTCGCGGTGCGCGCCATCCTGCGCGACTTCAAGGACGACATCGCGCCCGAGGACGTGTTCCTGCTGAACGATCCCTACACGGCGGGCGGCAACCACCTGCCCGATTGGGTGATCACGCGGCCGGTGTTCGTGGGCGGCAAGCTCGTGGCCTTCGCCTGCAACCGCGCCCACCAGGCCGACATCGGCGGCGGCGCGGCCGGCACCTACAATTCGGCAGCGACCGAGATCTTCCACGAAGGCATCCGCCTGCCGGTGCTAAAGCTGATCGAAGGCGGTCCCAAGGGCGGAAAGGTCCGCGAAGACCTGTGGCGCCTGCTGATGCTCAACACCCGCCTGCCGGAGGCGCTCGACGGCGACCTGCGCGCCATGATCGGCTCGACGCGCATCGGCGCCGAGCGGCTGGCGTTGCTGGTCGAGGAGCTGGGTGTCGATCGCGCCGACGAGTTCTTCGAGGGCGTGCTCGACCACGCAGACCGCCGCTTCCAGACCTGCATCGACCGCCTCGCGCAGGGCGTCTGGAAGGGCGAGGAGCCGGTCGACAACGACTGCTTCGAGCCGATCGATGCAAAGATCGCCGTCACCATCACGGTGAAGGGCCGCAAGCTGGTCGTCGATTTCGCCGGCACCTCGCCGCAGGTGCGCGGCTTCAAGAACAGCTCGATCGCCAACTCGACCTCGGCGGTGTTCATGTCGCTGGCCTCGTTCTTCGAGCCCGACCTGCCGAAGAACGAAGGCGCCTTCCGCAGCGTCGAGATCCGCCTGCCCGAGGGCACGCTGGTGAATGCGCGCATGCCCGCGCCGATGACCATGAACACGGTGTTCGTGGCACATGAGATCATCCACGCGATGTGGAAGGCACTGGCACAGGCCCTTCCCGACCGTGCCTCGGCCGGCTGGTCGAAGGCGGTGCATGCCGTCACCGCCGGGCTGCGCGAAGACGGCGGGCGCTACGTCATGTACCAGTGGGCCGGTGCTCCAGCCGGCGGCGGAGTCGAGGGCCGCGACGGCTTCCACCTGATCGGCCACCTCATCACCCTGGGCGGCCTCACACTCCCCAATCTCGAGACCTACGAGCAGCTCTACCCGGCCCGCTTCCGCCGCCAGGAACTGCGCCGCGACACCGCCGGCGCGGGCCGATTCCGCGGCGGCGCCGGCTGCGACTACGAGGTCGAGATGTTCACCCCCGCCGACTATGCCTTCCGGGGCGAGGGCGCCGGTGCCCCGTCGAGCTTCGGTGTCGCAGGCGGTCGGGCCGGCGCCGGTGGCGAGGTGATCCTGACCCTTGCCGACGGCACGCGCATCCAGGCGCCGAAGTACGGCGTGGAGCGTCATGGCGTCGGCACGTACCGCGCGCTGTCGCCCGGCGGCGGCGGCTACGGCGACCCGAAAACGCGCGACCCGGAGCGGGTGCTGCGCGATGTCCGTGACGGCATCGTGAGCGCGGAGAGCGCCGAAAACGACTATGCCGTCGCGATTGCAGCGGATGGACGCAGCATCGACCGCGCACGCACGGATAGATTGCGCAAAACCCTGCCTTGAAACCGCCATCCACCGTTCGGCTGGCGGTGTGACAGCCTCTCCGCGCCTTGCCGGGGCGCGAGGCGCGGCCTTAGTTTCTCGGCAACAATGAATGAATTCATGGAAGGACTTCACATGATCCAGCGTCGCACTTTCGTCGCGGGTACCGCGGCCGCACTCACATTTCCCTCGATCGCCTTCGGCCAGGGCGGGCAGATCCGCCTCGTCGTGCCCTACGGCCCCGGCGGCTCGACCGACACGGCCGGCCGCGTCCTGGCCGAGCGCATGTCGGCCGACACCGGCAAGAACATCGTGGTCGAGAACCGCCCGGGCGGCGGCACGATGGTCGGCATGGTGAACGTCGCCAAGAGCAAGCCCGACGGCACCAGCCTCATGGTGCTGACGACGACGGCGGCCCTGCAGCCGGCGTTCGACATCCCGATGCCGATCGATCCGCAGAAGGACCTCGCGCCGATCTCGCAGCTCGCCGACATTCCCTGCGTGCTCGCGGTCAATGCCAACAATCCGGCCAAGACCTTCGCGGAATTCATCGAGTGGGTGAAGGCGCAGCCCGGCCCCGTGCACTACTCGACCTCCAGCTCGGGCGGCTTGCCGCATCTGTGGGGCGAGGTGATCGCCACGCGCACCAACGGGAAGCTGCAGCACATCCCCTACAAGGCCGCCGCCGAGGCGCTGCGGGATGCGGTTGCCGGGCACGTGCCGGCCTTCGTCGACGTGACCACGCCTGTCGACGCGCAGGTTCGCGCCGGCACGATGCGCGGCCTGATCTGCGGCGCCAAGAGCCGCGTCGCCAACATCCCGACCGTGCCGGTGGCCAGCGAACTCGGCGCGCCGGAACTCGAGGCCGCGGTCTATTTCGGCGTCGCGACGACGGCGGGCACGCCGCGCGAGACGATCCAGGAACTCAATGCCGCGGTGAATGCCGCGCTGAAGGCCGAGGCGGTGCGCGAGAGGCTGATGTCACTCGGCTTCATCCCGACCGGCGGCACGCCGGAAGCCTACGCCAAGCGCCTCGCCGACGAGACCGTGCGCTGGCGCAAGGTGATCAAGGACGCGAAGATTCCCGCTCCGACCTGATTCTTCTCCCCACTCAGATGGGGAGGTGTCGCGTTTTGCGCGACGGAGGGGTCATGACCCCATCGCCCTCGCAAGACGAGGGCACTTCCCCTTTGCGGAACCCGCAAGGGGGAAGAAAGAATTCTAGAACGAGCCGGTGAACTCGAACTCGATCGAGTTCCTGACGTTGTCGATCTTCCAGGAGCTGAGGCGGCGCAGGAAGCTCTGCCCCAGCAGGGCCCGGCTGCGCGGCGGGCTGACGGACGCCATGACGTTTTCCATCGTGCGCTCGCCGATCCGGATCGAGCGCAGTCGCACGATGCGCTGCTGAAGGCCACTGCCGTCGGCCAGGGTGAAGCGTCTCTGGCCGAGCGAATCGGCTTCCGTG
>JALHON010000347.1:3828-4330 GCA_022842985.1 Acidobacteriota bacterium
GCGCGTGCCGTTGCGCTTCATCTCCTCGGCCAGTTCCTCCGGAATCTGGACGTTCGACGCCCCCGAATCGACGATGAAATAGGCGGTCGACGTTCCGTTGATCGTGGCCGGCAGCACGAAGACGCCGCCCATCCTCTGAAACCGTTCTGTCGCGCGCGCCAGCGCCGCGTCCTCGAGCGCCTTGGCGCTGGGCTTGCCCGTCGCCGGATCGCCGCCGCACGGGGTCCATCCGGCCGGCGCGCCGTCGATCGGCCCGTAGCAGTAGTCCGAGGCCGACAGCAGCTTCGAATAGGTGTCGCGCTGCTCGCACGCAGCGATCGCCTCGAGCGCCGGCGTCGTTGAGGTACGGCAGCGTACATTGCTCGCCTTCCATTGGGCGATGAACTGACCCGCCTCGCCGCCGGATTGTGCTTGCGGTGCCCCGCCGCCGAGGAGCAGCGCCGCAGCCAACGTCACCAGGAAGAATGCCTGCTTCATCGCGTCCCTTCAGAACACTCCAGCC
>JALHON010000348.1 GCA_022842985.1 Acidobacteriota bacterium
GCGTCTCGCTCGTCGTGCCCGACACCATCGCGCGGGTGAGCCTCGTGCGCTTCGAATCGGTGCCGGCCAAGGCGGGTGACCTCGACGAGCTGATTCGCTGGCAGGTGAAGAAGACCACGCCGTTCCCGCTCGACGAGGCCGTCATCGGCTACACGCCGGGGATGGCGTCGCCGGGGGCGTACGAGTTCGTGGTCACGGTGGCGCGCCGCGACGTCATTCAGCAGTACGAGCGGGCCTGCGAACTGGCGGGCGCGCACGCCGGCATCGTGGATCTCGCGACCTTCAACGTGGTGAATGCCGTGCTGGCGCCGGCCGGCGCGGTCACGGGCGACTGGCTGCTCGTGCACGCCGCCCCGTCGTACGTGAGCCTCGCCGTGCTGCGCGACGGGCACCTCATCTTCTACCGCACGCGCGGCGAAGACTCGGAAGGCTCGGTGGCCGACCTCGTGCACCAGACGGCGATGTACTACGAGGATCGCCTGCAGGGGCAGCGCTTCAGCCGCGTGCTCCTCTCGGGCGGCTCGACCGTGGCCGGCGCCGATCATCTGCGCCGCGAACTCTCCGAACGTCTGGGGCTCGACGTCGTGGCCGTCGATCCCTTCCATGCCGCGTCGCCGGCGGCGCGCCTCGGCGCCTCGCCGTCGCTCGCCGACGCGCTGGCGCCCGGCATCGGCATCCTGCTCCGGGAAAGGGCGGCGTCGTGATGCTGACCGGCAATCTCGCGACGCGCCCCTTCTACAACGAGCGCCTCGTGCGCGGCGCGCTCGTCGTGGCGCTGGCCGCCGCGGTGCTGTGGACGGCGCTCAATGTCACGACGCTCGTGAGCCTGTCGCAGCAGAGCGCGATGCTCAGCGACCGGATCCGCAGCGAGGGCCTGCGGGCGGCGGGCGCGCGCACCGAAGCCGATACCGTCCGGCGTGGCCTGAACGTCGCGGACCTCAAGAGAGTGTCGGGAGCCGCTGCCGAGGCCAACGCCCTCATCGAGCGGCGCACCTTCTCCTGGACCGGCCTGTTCAACCTGCTGGAAACTACGCTGCCACCGGACGTGCGGCTGGTGGAAGTGCAGCCGCAGACCGACCAGGGCGGACGCTTCGTGCTGTCGCTGACGGTGGTGTCGCGCCGCATCGATGACCTGGATGAGTTCATGCGGGGCCTCGAGGCCACCGGCGCCTTCTCCGGTGTCGTGTCGCGGTCCGACGAAGCCCTCGAGGATGGCACCATCGCCTCGACGCTGCAGGGCTACTACGCCCTGCCAGCCAGGGCCGCGGCTCCGGCGTCTGAAGCATCGAACGCGTCCGCCGCGCCCGTGCGGACGCCGGAGGTCACCCGATGACTGCCGGACGCGGGTCACTCGTCCGCCGCGTGTTGCTCGAGCACCGCGCCTGGATCTGGCCGCTGGCCGTGCTGCTGGGACTGAATGTGCTGGCGCTGGCGCTCGGGATCCTGCCGATGTCCCGGGCCGTCGCGGGGGCGCAGACACGCGCCAGTCTGGCCTCGGCGGACGCCACGGCCGCAGCGGCGGAACTCGCGGCGGCCACGGCCGCACGCGATGGCCGTGACACGGCGACGCGTGAGCTCGCGGCGTTCCAGGCCGACGTGCTGCCCAAGGGCGTCGGTGAGGCGCGACGCCTGCTGCAGCTCCGCATTGCCCAACTCGCCCGGGCGCACGACGTGACGTTCGCGCGCAGCGTGGCATCGCCGGAGGCGATCCGCGACAGCACGCTCGTGCGTCTCGCCGCCACCATCGAGCTCGTCGGGCGTTACCGTGACGTGCGGCAGTTCCTCTACGAACTCGAAACGGCGAGGGATTTCGTCATCGTCGATTCGATCGTGCTGGCGGAGGGCGATGACGCGACGGCGCCCCTCAATCTGACGATTGCCGTCTCCACCTACTTCGCGGCGGTGCCGGATGTCCGCTGAGCGCCGGAAACAGCTGCTCGCCGGCGTTCTGGCGGTGCTGACTGCCGTGGGGGCCTGGCGCTACTTCTGGCCCGACAGCGCCGTCGTGCCGGCGGCGACGGCGGCGAAGCGGGCCACGCCGGGGGACGTGCTGCAACCCCCGGTCGATGTCTCACTCGATGCGCTGGAGGGCAGCCGGCGTGGGCCCGACGATGGCGGTCGCAATCCGTTCGTCTTCGGCGTGCGTCAGGCCGCGGCCACTGACGACGGCGCCCGGCGTCCGGTCACGCGGCGCCCGGCAGGTCCCGAGACCGCACCGGTGCTGCTGCCGCCAGGCCCGCCGCCGCTGCCGCCGATTCCGTTCAAGTTCATCGGCCTCGTGGAAGGCACGGCCGGCACGAGGAAGATCGCCGTGCTCAGCGACTCGAAGGGGCTCGTGGTGCACGGCTCCGAAGGGACTATCATCGACGGGCGTTTCCGGATCCTGTCCATCGGGACCGAATCGCTCGACATCGCGTATGCCGACGGGCGCGGCCGCCAGACGTTGCGGCTGACCGGGCAGTAACAGGACAACGGGAGAACGCGTGGCGAGATCAGGAATGCTGAAAGCCGTCGCTCTGGCAATGGCCCTCGCGGTCGTGGCGGGCTGCGGCGCGAGCCGCTCCTACCGGCGCGGCCAGCAGGCGGCCAACGCCCAGCAGTTCGACGAGGCGGTGGAGTACTACCGGCAGGCGCTGCAGGGCGCGCCCGACAAGCCGGAATACAAGATCGCGCTCGAACGGGCGATGCAGGCGGCGGCCACCTTCCACGTGGCGCGCGGCCGGGCGTTCGAAGCCGAGAGCCGCGGCGACGAAGCCCTGCGCGAGTACCGCAAGGCGATGGAGTACGACCCGTCGAACCGCTCGGTGGCGGCGCGTGCCGGCGAGCTCGACCGCGAACTGCGCGACCGGCTCGAAGCGAGCCGCCCGCGCCCGGCCATCGAAGCGATGCGCGAACAGGCGCGGCGCAACTCGCAGGAGCCGGTGCTCAACCCGACGTCGCGGGAGCCGCTCAACCTGCGTTTCTCGAACACCAGCCTGAAGGACCTGCTCAACTTCATCGGCAGCTCGACCGGCATCAACGTCACCTACGACCGCGACTTCCAGGACAGAAGCGTCACCGTGCAGCTCGAGGGCGTGACCCTCAACGAAGCGCTGCAGCAGGTCATGCTCTCGAACCAGATCTTCTACAAGGTGCTGAACGAACGCACCATCATCATCGCGACGGACAACACCGCGAAGCGCCAGCAGTACGAGGAGCAGGTCATCAAGACCTTCTTCGTCTCGCACGCCGACGCGGTGGAACTCGCCCAGCTCGTGAACACGGTGATTCTGGCGCCGCAGATGGCCATCCAGCCGCGCATCGCGCCGAACAAGACCGCCAACACGCTCACCGTGCGGGCGGCCGCGCCGGTGATGGAGATCATCGAGCAGGTCATCAAGATCAACGACAAGCCGCGCGCCGAAGTGATCGTCGACGTGCAGATCCTCGAGGTCAGCCGCGAACGGGCCAAGCGCTTCGGGTTGAACCTGACCGACTACGCGCTCGGCGGCATCTTCTCGCCCGAGCAGGCGCCGGGCGGCAGCTCGACCACCACGGGTACCGGCGGCGCCGCGACGACAACGACCTCGGGTGGCGCCATGGCGCCGTCCACCGTCGGCTCCCCGCCGGTGTTCAACGCCAACACCATCTCCACGGGCGTCAGCGCGGCCGACTTCTATCTGGCGGTGCCGGCCGCCATCGTCCGCTTCCTCGAAAGCGACTCCCAGACGAAGACCGTGGCCAAGCCGCAGCTGCGCGGCACGGAAGGGCAGAAGGTCACGCTGAATCTCGGCGAAGAAGTGCCCGTGCCGAGCACCACCTTCACTCCGATCGCGCAGGGCGGCGCCAACACCAACCCGCTCGTGTCGTTCACGTATCGCCCGATCGGCGTCATCGTCGAGATGACACCGCGCGTGACCTACGAGGGCGACATCGTGATGGACCTGACGCTCGAGAACAGCGCGCGCGGGCAGGACTCGAACATCGCCGGTCAGTCACTGCCGGCCTTCGCCTCGCGCAAGGTGACGACGCGGTTGCGGCTGCGTGACGGCGAATCGAATCTGCTGGCCGGACTGCTGCGCGAAGACGAGCGGCGTTCGCTGCGCGGCTTCCCGGGCATCATGCGGCTGCCGCTCCTGCAGCAGCTCTTCGCCGATAACGACTCGAACATCCGCCAGACCGACATCGTGATGCTGCTGACGCCGCGCATCGTGCGTTCGCATCAGCTCACCTCGTCGGACCTGAGTCCGATCTACATCGGCACCCAGGCCAACATGGCCGTGGGCGGACCGCCGCCCGTCTTTGGCGGCAACGGCGCCGCCGCCGCGCCGCCGCCGGCGC
>JALHON010000349.1 GCA_022842985.1 Acidobacteriota bacterium
GGCTCTAGCCGGTCCGCCGGCGCGGCGGCGCCGCCGCGGGCCGTGCAGGGACGGCGCCGATCTCGCGCCTGGCGGTCGCTGATGTACACGGCCGGCATCCCGGGGGCGGATGCGGCGCCCGTCATTCTCTCGCCCTCGGACCTCTCGTCCTTCCTCGCCTGCCGCCACAAGACCGGGCTCGACCTCGCCGTGGCGCGTGGCGCGCTCGCCAAACCCGAGAGGAGCGATCCGGTAGGGCAGTCGCTGCGGGAACGCGGCCTTGAACACGAGCGCCGCTATCTGGCGTGGCTGGCGCAGAGCGCCCTGCAGGTGGCGGATCTCTCCGACCTGCCGTTCGACGAGGCGCATGCCAGGACGCGCGCGGCGATGGCGCGCGGCATGGATGTGATCTACCAGGGGGCGCTGGCGCGTGACAACTGGCGCGGGTATGCGGACGTGCTCGTGCGCGTGGAGCGCCAGAGCGACCTCGGCGCCTGGAGCTACGAAGCGCACGACACCAAGCTCGCGAAGGAGACGCGCGGCGGCACCATCCTGCAGCTGTCCGCGTATTCGGAGCTGCTGGCGGCGATGCAGGGCGTAGTGCCGGAGCGCTTTCATGTGGTCACGCCAGCGGGCGAGGCCGGAGTCACGGGCGGGCCCGCGGCCGTGACCGCGGGGGCCGCGGACATGCCCTTCGTCATCCACAGCTACCGCGTGGACGACTACGCCGCCTACTACCGGCGCGTGCGCGGCCAGTTGCTGGCGACGCTCGCCGAGGGGCACGAGCCCGTGCTGGCGCGCACGTATCCGGAGCCTGTCGAGGCGTGCGAGCTGTGCCGCTGGTGGGCGCGCTGCAACGGACGCCGCCGGGCGGATGACCATCTCTCGTTCATCGCCGGCATCAGCCGCTCGCACCGGCGCGAGTTCGACGCGCACGGCGCATCCACGCTCGAAGCCGCGGCGGCACTGCCGCATCCGCTGCCCTTCACGCCCACACGCGGCTCGCGCGAGACCTACGAGCGGCTTCGCGACCAGGCGCGCGTGCAGCATCAGCAGCGCACCGCCGGCCAGCCCGTGCACGAGCTGCTGCCGGTGGTGCCACAGCAGGGCCTGTGCCGGCTGCCACAGCCATCGCCCGGCGATCTCTTCCTGGATCTGGAAGGTGCCGCCTACGCGCGCGAGGGCGGGCGCGAGTATCTCTTCGGCATCTGGATGCAGGGCGAATATCGCGCGTGGTGGGCGCACGAGGACGCGGAAGAGCAGCGTGCGTTCGAGCAGGTGATGGACCTCATCGAAGCGCAGTGGGCCGCGCATCCGGGGATGCACGTCTACCACTACGCGCCGTACGAGCCCACGGCGTTCAAGCGGCTGATGGGGCGCTACGCGTCGCGGGCAGACCAGCTCGATCGGCTGCTGCGCGGCGAACGTTTCGTGGATCTGCTGGCCGTGGTGCGGCAGTCCGTGCGCGCCGGTGTGGAAAGTTATTCCATCAAGCAGCTCGAGCAGTACTACGGCTTCGTGCGCGAGGTGCCGCTCACTGACGCGCGGCTGCATCTCAACACCTTCGAGCTGTCGCTCGAAGGTCACGCGGCGCAGGCTGTGCCTGCGGAGACGCGGGATGCCGTGGCCGGCTACAACAAGGACGACTGCCGCTCCACCGAAGCGCTGCGCGACTGGCTCGAACATCTGCGCGCGGAGGTCGTGGCCGCGGGCGCGGAGGTGCCGAGGCCGGAGGAAAAGGCGCCCGAGCCCTCCGAAGATGTGGGTGAACTCGAAGCGCGGCAGATTGCGGCGCGCGAACGCCTGCTCGCGGGGCTGCCCGCGGAGGCGCGTGCGGCCGAGCACCAGGACCATCCCCGCTGGCTGCTCGCGTACCTGCTCGACTGGCATCGCCGCGAAGAGAAGGTGGCGTGGTGGGAACACTTCCGCCTCGCGGCCGTGCCGGCGGACGACCTCTTCGACGAGCAGAACGGCGTGGGCGGGCTCGAGTTCGTGGAGCGCGTGGACATCGTTCGCAACAAGAAGACACAGAAGCCCACTGGCTCGGTCATCGATCGCTATCGCTATCCGCTACAGGAAACGGAAGTGGGCAAGGGCGCGGTGAAGCAGCCCGGCGGCGACGCGCTGGGCGAGGTCGTGGCCTACGACCGCGTGGCCCTCACGCTCGACATCAAGAAGAGCAAGGCCACGGCGGAGGTACATCCGCCCGCGCTCTTCCAGGCGGATGTGGTGACCACGAACGTGCTGCAGCAGTCGCTGCTGCGGCTCTGCGACGACGTGGATGCGCCCGGCTGCGGCATGGACCTGCTGCACCGGCGCTCGCCGCGCCTGACGGAAGGCACGCTCGCCGCGCTGCCTGGCGAGTCGCTCGTGGACCGCGCGCGTCGGCTGGCCGTGCATCTCGATCACACGACCCTCGCCGTGCAGGGCCCGCCCGGGTCGGGCAAAACGTATCTGGGCGCGCAGATGATCCGCGTGCTCGTGGCCGCGGGCAAACGGGTGGGCGTCGTGGCGCCGAGCCACAAGGTGATCGAGAACCTGCTGGACGCGGTGCGCGTGCAGGCGGATGACGCGGGCGAGCCCGTGCGCCTGGGCCGGAAGGTGGGCAGCGACGACGACGGCGCTGAGGGCGAGGCGGGTGGCATCCGCGCGTTCGACGACAACAAGGAAGCGCTCGCGGCCATCACCGATCGTGCGGTGGACGTGCTCGGCGGCACCGCGTGGCTCTGGGCACGCGAGGAGTTCGCGGGCGCCGTGGACGTGCTCTTCGTGGACGAAGCCGGCCAGCTCTCGCTCGCCAACGCGCTGGCCGTGTCGCCGGCTGCGTCGAGCCTCGTGCTGCTCGGCGATCCGCAGCAGCTGCAGCAGCCGCAGAAGGGCAGTCATCCCGACGGCGTGGACGTGTCGTCACTGCAGCACGTGCTCGGGCCGGGCGGTCAGACGATGCCGGACGACAAGGGCCTGTTCCTGCCGGTCACGTGGCGGATGGCGCCGTCCGTGTGCAGCTTCACGTCCGAGCAGTTCTACGAGGGGAAGCTCACGCCGCGGCCGGAGCTCGCGCAGCAGGGTCTCACCGGCACCGACGGGCTCGACGGCGCTGGACTGAAGTGGATCGGCGTGGATCACACGGCGAACCGCAACTGGTCCGCGGAAGAGATCGACGCGGTGGACACGCTCATTGCGCGTCTGCTCGTGCCTGGCGCCGCGTGGACGACCAGCGAAGGCGCGACGAAGCCGCTCACCGCGGACGACATCCTGGTGGTGGCGCCCTACAACGCGCACGTGAACCGGCTGGCGGATCGGCTGGCGCCGCGCGGCATCGCCGTGGGCACGGTGGACAAGTTCCAGGGGCAGGAAGCGCCGGTGGTGGTGTTTGCGATGGCGTCCTCCAGCCCCGAGGACGCGCCCCGGGGCATGGAGTTCCTCTACAGCCGCCACCGTCTCAACGTGGCCACGTCACGGGCGCGCTGCGCGGCGTTCGTCGTGGCGAGTCCGCCGCTGCTCGAACCCGAGTGCCGCACGCCCCGGCAGATGGCGCTCGCCAACGCGCTCTGCCGCTTCGTCGAGTGCGCCCGCTCCTAGCGCCGCGCAGAATCTGCGAGAAGTCTGCCCCCACCCTGAATGGGGACAGTCCCCCTCACAGTTTCGTGACTAGTCTGGCCCCACCCAGAATGGGGACAGTCCCCTTCACACTTAGCGGACGTGGATGGTGACGGTGCGGCCGGGCTCGATGAAGACGTCGTATTCGAACGGCGGGGCGCCGGGGTAGACGTCGATCTCGACCAGGTGGCGTCCGGGTTCCAGATTCAGGCGTTGGAAGATGCCGTCGTAGTCGTCGACCTCACCGGCGTAGTAGCCGTCCACGAACACCGGGGCGAAGCGCGGCGCGTCCACGATGCGCAGTGAGCCGAAGGCGAAGCCGGGAGGCAGCGCGTAGTAGCCGTAGCCGCGGTTGCCGTAGAAACCGGGACGTCCGAAGCCGTAGGCATTGCCGAAGTAGAGGTTCATGTTCCAGCCGCGGTTGTAGCCGAGCGGACGGTAGCCGTAGGGCACTGCCCACACACGCGCCGGACGCGAGTAGTTGCGATAGACGCGCGGCGCCCGCTCGTAGCGGTAGACGTCGCGGCCGCGATCGTTGCGCCAGCCGTCGCGGGCGTTGCCACGCGGCACGGCGCGGCGGTCGCGCGCGATGTTGCGATCGCGGTCACGGTCGCCGTCGCGGTCCCAGTTGCCGTTGCGGCTGGCGTTCCAGCCACGGTCGTTGCCGCGGTCGGCGTTGCGATTGGCGTCGCGATCGTCGTTGCGGGGGCTGCGGTCC
>JALHON010000350.1 GCA_022842985.1 Acidobacteriota bacterium
GGCGCGAACGCGGGCACGGTCAGGAGGCGAAGGGCGTCACGTCGGTCCATGAGTACAGGGCTCCAGCGATGGGCGCCGGGGTCCGGACGCCGCCTGATGAGACGGGCAGCAAGGGGCACGCCATGCCGTGAACGTCGCCGGGCCGCGCCATTACGCCGGTGAGGCCCGCATCCGCGGGGGGCGGCGGGCAAAACCCCGCGGAGGATTCCCGGTTCCGCATGCGACGACTCGTGGCCCGAACGTTGCAACCCACGAAACACGAATCCGGATGTCCCCCTCCAAGGCTGTTCCTGTCAGTGCGGTAAATACGCGCCATCTCACGCAGTTCCCGGGCGTTGCCCCGGCGCCGGCGCCCGGCCGTGTGGTCGTGCGGCGCCCGAAGTGGCACACCCTGTGCCGTCTCGTGGCACTTGTCGCCGTCTGTCTCCATCCGGCGGTCGGGCGGGCCGACGACGGGCTGGCGGATCCTCGGCCCTCCGAGCGCGGACTGCCCACGGTGACGGTCGTGCCGCCCGCGCGCCTCGGCGCGCCGCAGCTCTTCGCCGTCTCCGTCGCCGGACGCCGTCTGTACGTGGGCACGCTCACCGGACTGGCCATCCACGACGGCGCGCACTGGGAGGTCGTGCCCTCGGAGCGCGCCCTCTACGCCGTGTACGGCGCGCCGAGCGGGCGCGTCATCGCCGGCGGTCCTGACAGCCTCGTCGAACTCTCGCGCGGCGCCGACGGCCAGGGGCAGCTGGTCTCGCTCCTCGACCGCCTGCCCGAGGCCGACCGCGTCATCGGCGACGTGCGATCGATTCACGCGCTCGGCGAGACCTTCCTCGCCGTGACCGACCGTGCGCTCGTGCGGCTGCGTGGCAGCGAGGTGCACGTCGTGGAGCGCTGGCGCTCCGACCCGCTGCGGCGCGGCTTCGTGAGCCAGGGACGTCTGTACGTGGCCTCGCAGAGCGGCGTGCGGGCGTTCGGCGCCGATGCCACGCCAGTGACCGACGCCGTCACGGCCCTCGACGCGGCCGCGGGCCGGGTGATGTTCGTGGTCGACCATCCGCAGGCCGGTCAGGTGGTGGGCGTCGAGACCCGCGGTCTGCTCACACATCGCGATGGCGCCTGGCGCGTCGCCGGACAGGGCGGCAGCCGTCTGCTGACGCGCGGCGTTACCGACGCACGCGTACTGGCGAGCGGCGCACTGGCGCTCGGCAGCACGACGAGTGGCGTGCTGCTGCTCACGCCGGAGCTGCAATTCGACCGTGTTCTGGGCCGCGCCGAAGGCCTGTCGTCCGGCGATGTCGAGAGCCTGGCGGAAGACGCCGAAGGCGGTGTCTGGGTCGTCAGCCCGGCGCAACTGGCGCGGGTCGACTTCGCGGCCCCGCTCACGCTCATCGACGCGCGGCTCGGCCTCGAGGGCACCGTGAACGGTGTGGTCCGTCATGGCGGCCGGCTCCATGTACTGACGACCTCGGGCCTCTATGCCCTCGACGACAGCCAGGGCCGGCGGCAGGCCGTGACGGTTCCGGGCGTGCCTGCACGCGCGTGGGACGCCTTCGATGCCGGAGAACACCTGCTCGTGGCCACTGCCTCCGGCATCTACGAGAGCCGCCGCTCGGGCGCGCGCCTCGTGCCGGGCACCGCGCGGCTGTCGTCGTACGTGCTGGCGCCGCGTGTCGATCGGCCAGACACGATGCTCGTCGGCTCGCGCACGGGGCTCTCGGTGCTCGTGCGTCAGGGCACCGGCTGGCGGTTCTCGCGCGATGTCGCCGGCGCGCCGCGCTACGTGCGCACGATTGTCACGCGACCCGGCGGCATCGTGTATCTCGGCACGACCTTCGACGGTCTCGTGCGCCTCAGACTCGACGATCCGGCGGTGCCGCCGCGCACGCTCGTGCCAGGCGAGGTGCACCTGCGCGACATCGGCGGCCAGCTGCACGTGCTGAACTACGAGACGAATACGCTGATGGTGCTCGACGAGGCGCGCGAAGCGCCGGCGCCAGCGGCGTTGCGCGGCGTCGAACTGCCCGAACACACGTTGCGCTTCGCCTACGATCCGCGCGGGGCACTGTGGGCAACCGGCCGCGGCGTCGAGACGCTCGAACCCGGCCGCGGCGCCATGCGTCCCATCCTCGACCGCTCGGTGAGCGTGCAGGCGCTCGACATCGAAGACGACGGCGTGGTGTGGCTCGGCAGCAACGTCGGCTTGTGGCGATTCGCCAGTCCACGCGCCACGCCGTGGACGTCGCGGCCATCGCCGACCCTCGAACGTGTATTCGTCAACGGCCAGCCGGTGGCCCGGGCCCGTCCCGACGGCTCGCCCATCGAACTCGCGTTCGGCTTCGAACGCCTGCGCCTCGAGTTCACGCCGAACACGTTCGCGGCCGACGCCGTGACCGCGTTCAAGCTCGAGCCGCTCGACGCCGACTGGAGCGCGGCGCGGCGCGGTGTCATCGCCGAATACACGTCGCTCCCGGAAGGCACCTACCGCCTGCGCATGCGTGCGGGCAGCGGGCCCGACCGGGCCGAAAGCGAATGGGCCTTCGTCGTGCGGCCGCCCTGGTACCGCACGCCGCTCGTGTACCTGCTCGAACTCGGCGGTGCGGCCGGCCTGCTGCTGCTCGTGAGTCAGGTGCGCACCCACCAGCTCCGCCGGCGGTCGCAGGAACTCGAACGCGCCGTCATCGAGAAGACGGCGGCACTGCGGGAGGCCAACCGGCGCCTCGCCGAACTGGCCTGGCGCGACGAACTGACGGCGCTCTACAACCGCCGCCACTTCGAGGAGGCGCTCGCCGAGGAGTGGGCGCGCGCCCACCGCACCCGCAGTCCGATCGCGCTCGTGATGGTGGACATCGACCACTTCAAGTCGCTGAACGACACGCTCGGACACGTGGCCGGCGACCGCGCGCTGCGCGCCGTGGCCGACGTCATCAAGTCCTGCGCGCGCCGCCCGGGCGACGTCGCCGCCCGCTACGGCGGCGAGGAGTTCGTGGTGCTGCTGCCGGGCGGCCGCCGCGAACGTGTGCACGCGCTGGCCGAAGAGATCCGCGAGGCCGTGGAGGCGCTGGCTCTGCCGCATCCGGGCCACGCGCTCGGCCGTATCACCGTGAGCGTGGGCGTGGCGGCGGTGAGCGCGCCGGAGAGCCTGCAGGCCACGCTCGTCGATGCCGCGGACCGCGCGCTCTACCGCGCCAAAGCGGCCGGCCGCAACGCCGTCGCCGCCTGATCGCCGCGGCCGGCCTAGCGCGCCAGGGTCGTGCCGGCGAGCCGGCTCACGGCGCGCAGCCCGTCGTCGCCGATGTCGAGGCTGTGCGCGTTCACGTACAGGCGGATGTGCTGGTCGCACACCGCGTCCGACATCTCCTGCGAGTGCGCGCGCACGTAGGCGCGGCTGGCCTCGGGATGCGCGAAGGCGTGCGCCACCGAGGCGCGGATGGCCGTTTCGGCGGCCGCCACCAGATCGGCGTCGAGATCGGCACGCGCGCAGATGCCGGCGAGCGGCACCGGCAGCGACGTCTCGCGCTCCCACCAGTCGCCGAGGTCGACGATCTTCACGAGGCCATGATCGGCGTACGTGAAACGGCTCTCGTGGATGATGAGGCCGGCGTCCACCTCGCCGCGCTCAACGGCGCCAAGGATACGGTCGTAGCGCACCTCGACCACTTCGCCGAGTGACGGCGCCGCGAGGCGCAGGAGCCGGAACGCGGTGGTGTCACGGCCGGGGATGGCCATCCGTCCGCGCACCGCGTCGGCGAGGGGGCGAGCCGTCCGCGCCACGACGAGCGGGCCCACGCCGTGACCGAGCGCGGCGCCGCTGCGCAGCAGCCGGTAGCGATCGCCGACGGCGGCGAACGCGCCGACGCTCAGCTTCGTGAGATCGAAGGCGCCCGCCTGCGCGCGGCGGTTCAGTTCCTCGATGTCGAGCAGCACCGGCTGCACGGCGAACGGCGCCGGCACGAGGCCGTGCACGAGCGCATGGAACGCGAACGTGTCGTTCGGGCAGGGCGAGAAGCCGAAGGTCAGCGCACGCACGCGGCGATCTCCCGGACGAGGCCCGGCGTCAGTGCCTGCACGGCGGCGAAGGCCTCGTCGAAGCGCCACAGGGTGCGGTCGGTGTCTTCGATGGCGTTCGAGATGACGCGCACCTCGATGGCCGGCACGCCGGCGAGCGCGGCGGCGCGCAGCACGCCGAAGCCTTCCATGGCTTCCACCTCGCAGCCGCTCGTGTGGCCGACCCGGCCGCTCGTGCCGATGGCGGCGCGGTTGGCGTGGGGCAGGGCGCGGCAGGCGGCCTCGACGAG
>JALHON010000351.1 GCA_022842985.1 Acidobacteriota bacterium
GGCGGCGGCGCCGGCCGCGAGCAGCCTGGTCACGAGGTCCGCGTTGCCGAGCGCGCTTGCCAGATGCAGCGGCGTCACGCCGAGGTCGTTCTGTGGGCCGGGCGTGGCCCCGGCGTCGAGCAGCAGCGCCACGAGCGCGGCGTCTTCCTGGCTCACCGCCCAGTGCAGCGCGGTCGCGCCATCGCCCTCGCGCGCGTTCACGTCCACCTTGTCGGCGAGGAGCGCCCGCACCTCGTCCGCATCGCGCCGCTTCACCGCGTCCGTCAGGGGGCCGGCGTACGTAGCCACGACCGACATGGCGACAATCGCACACGCAGTGGCAATTGTCGCCACCGTTGTCTTGCCCCTGTCCCCAATGGCACGGAATCGGCGCAAGAACTGAGCCATTCGGGACAGGGGCGTTACAACGTGCGACACCTGCCCGAACATCGCGGACGTCATCTGTCGAGGCTCACGCGGCCCGTGCTGTTGCCGTGTTTGTCCACGGGCACGCCGAGCTTGTCGAGCAGCGCCAGGTGGAAGTTCGCGAGCGGCGTGCCCTTCGGATACTTGATGTGGCGGCCGCCCGTCAGGCGTCCGTTCGCGCCGCCCACGAGCACGAGCGGGAGGTTCTCGGGCACGTGGCCGTTGCCTTCGCTCATCCCCGCGCCGTAGAGGATCGCCACGTGGTCGAGCAGCGTGCCGTCGCCGTCCGGCGTGTCCTTCAGCCGCTGCACGTAGTAGGCGAAGAGCTCCGCGTGATAGCGGTTGATTTTCGCGCACTTCTCCATGCGCAGCGGATCGCGCTGATGGTGCGAAATCGGGTGATGCGCGTCCGGCACGCCAATCTCCGGATACGTGCGGCCGCTGAACTCGCGCCCGATCATGAACGTGCCCACGCGTGTCACGTCACCCTGGAACGCGAGCAGCTGCAGGTCGAACATCAGCTTCGCGTGATCGGCGAACGCTTCTGGCACCCCCGCGGGACGCGTGAACGACGGCATCTCCGCGTTGAACGCGAGCGCCTTCTGGATGCGCTGCTCGACGTCGCGGATGCTCTCGAGATAGCCGCTGATCTTCGTGCGGTCATCGGCCGCGACCGACTGCCGGAGCGACGCCACTTCCGCGAGCAGCGAGTCGAGGATCGAGCCTTTCTGCTGCACGCGCGCGCGACGCGTGGCGCTGTCCACGCCGGCGCCGTCACCGAAGAGGCGCACGAACGCTGCGCTCGGGTCGTGTTCCATCGGCAGCGGCTGCGTGGGGCCGGCCCAGGAAATCGTGCCCGTGTAGACGCAGCTGCGGCCGAAGTCGCACGACGAGCCAGAGTCCACGGACTCGAGCGCCAGCTCGAGCGACGGCAGCACCGTGTCTTTGCTCAGCACCTTCGCGGCCAGCTGATCGATCGAGACGCCGGCCCGCAGCGATCGACTGGGCGTGACGTCCGTCAGGAAGCGCGTGCTGGCATCCGCGTGGTTGTTGTACTGCGTCTCCCCGGGCGGAGGCGGCGGCACGCTGTCGAGTCCGCTGATGATCGTGAGGTCGTTGCGGAAACGCTCGAGCGGCATGAGCGACGGCGAGAACTGGAAGTCGCGTCCCACGCCGGTCGGGAACCACTGCGCCGGAATGACGCCGTTCGGCGTGTAGACGGCGCCGAAGCGCAGGCGCGGCTGCGCGGCGGATTGTTCGAGCGCCGTGAGCGCCGGCACCATCGCGTCGAGGAACGGCAGCGGCAGGGCCACGCCCAGGGCCTTGAGCGCGGTGCGTCTGGAGAGCGCCTTCTTCGTGATGATCATGACGCCGGTGTCCCCATCTGGAAGGGTGTGCTGTTCACGATGCCGAGGATGATGGCCGTCCAGCGGAACTCGCCGGGGGCCGCCTCGCGCACGATCCGGCGGATGGCCGGCATGTCGCGGTGGTCCACGTGGCGGCCGAGCGCGTAGGTCAGCATCTTGGCGACGAACGTCTCGACGTAGTCGTCCTGATGCTGCAGCAGGAAGCGGCGCAGCCCGGCCACGCCGTCGATGGGCGTGCCGTCGGCGAAGACGGACGCCGCGTCGATTGGGCCGCCGGTGTCGCGCGTGCGCCAGCGGCCGATGGCGTCGAAGTTCTCGAGCGAGAAGCCCAGCGGATCCATGCGCACATGGCAGGTGGCGCAGGCCGGATTCTGCCGGTGCAGTTCCATCTGCGCACGCATCGTGCGCGGCTTGCCGGCGGTGTCGGTGGCCTGGAGTTGCGGCACGTTCGGCGGGGGCGGCGGGGGCGGCATGCCGAGCAGATTCTCGAGCACCCAGGCGCCGCGCACGACCGGGGCTGTGCGGTCGGGATACGACGTGACCATCAGCACGCTGCCCTGACCGAGCACGCCGCCGCGCGCGCCGTCGGTGAAGGTGAATTTGCGGAAGCGATCGCCGGTGATGCCGGGAATCCCGTAGTGCTCGGCGAGCCGCGCGTTGACGAACGAATAGTCGGCGCGAATCAGGTCCAGGATGCTGCGATCGGCCAGACGCTGATCGTCGAGGAACCGCGTGGTCTCTTCGATGAAGGCCCGGCGGAGGTTCTCGTCGAACTCCGGGAACATGTTCGGGTCGGGCAGCCGCGCGCTGGCCTTGCGCAGCGTGAGCCACTGCGCGGCGAAGCTCGTCGTGAGCGCGCGGGCGCGCGGGTCCGCGAGCATGCGGCGCACCTGCTGCTCGAGCACGGCCGGCTGGCGGAGGCGTCCGCGGACGGCGAGGTCGCGCAGCGTGTCGTCGGGCACGCTGTTCCAGAGGAAGAAGGAGAGACGCGACGCGAGGTCGAGATCGCTGACGCGGTACGCGCCCGTCGACGTGCCGCGGGGCGCCGTGCCTGCGGGCGCGGGCGCACGTTCGATGCGGAAGAGGAAGTTGAAGCTCACGAGCATCCGCTCGATGGCCTGCTGGATGCCGGCATCGAAGCCGCCGTTCGCGCGGCCGGTGTCGTAGAAGGTGAGCAGCGTCGCGACATCCGCCGGCGTGGCGGGACGTCGATACGCGCGCGTCGCGAGCCGCGTCAGGATGCGCGAGGCGCAGTCACGCGCGGCCGCCGGCGTGGCCGTGGCCGCGGGCGTGCAGACGAAGATGGCGCGCCGGCTGGCGGTGTCCGAAAGTCTGGCCCCGCCCAGATTGGGGACAGTCCCCACAGGCGCTGATGGCACCGATTTCGTGCCAATGGGCCCTGTCCCGGATGGCACGGGTTTCGTGCCAACGGACGCAGAATCTGCGACGAATGGGCCGGTGACGGCGAGCGAGTCCACGGCGGCGAGGCCTTCGTACATCTCGTCGGCGCCGCGCGCGAAGTCCACCGGCATGGGCTGCGGCACGCCTTCGACTTCCCACGGCGTGTCCACGAACGACGCTGATACCAGGTGTGTGCCGGCGGCGACGCGCGTCCGCACTTCGAGGCCGTCGTCGGCCGCGTGCATGTAGAGCTCGTACGGCGTCTCGCCCACGATCTCGCCGTTCCACGTGAGCGGTCCCGGCATCCCGGTGGCTTCGCCGCCCACGGTGAAGCGCCGCACGCGCACGCCGTCCACCCGCAGATCCAGCGCCTGCGGATGTCCCATGCCGATGATGTAGTCGTAGACCTGCCGTCGCAGCCGCACCTTGAACGTGTAGTCGCCGGCCACGGGGAAGAAGTGGCGCACGGCGAGCCCGCCGCGCGAGCCGAAGGGGAGGTCGTCACCGAGGCGGACGTCCTGCTCGAGCAGCTTCGGCAGCTTGTAGAGCGCGGAGGCCGGCGCGTCGGTAAGCGTGCGATCGCCCACCGCGAGGCGCGAGAGCTGCCTGGCCGCGGCCAGATACCGCTCGAGGTGCGCGGGTGAGAGCGCAAGGCTCGCGGCGATGTTGTCGAAGCCGTCGTCGGCTTCATCGGGCAGCAGCAGCGCGGACGCGTCCACGTCGAGCCCGAGCACGTCGCGCACGGCGTTCGCGTATTCGGTGCGGTTCAGCCGATGTGCACCCACACGCGCGGGCTGCGGATGCAGCGCGGCGTGGCGATCGAGCGTATCGGCGATAGTGCGGACGACGGCGCGCGACACCGCCGCGTCGGGACGCGGACGTCCGGCGGGCGGCATCTGCCCGCTGCGCACCTTGTGCAGCACTTTCTCCCAGAGTGCGGCGTCGGCGGTGACGTCGGCGGGCGCGGCGGTGAGCGAAAGCCCGGCGGCGCGTGCGCGATCGTTGTGGCAGGTGATGCAGTGCTGCTCGACGAACGCTCGCGGCGTGGTGGCGGATGCGATGGCCGCGGTCTGGCCGGCGCGCGGGGGCGCGGCGGGCAGCTT
>JALHON010000352.1 GCA_022842985.1 Acidobacteriota bacterium
GCCGGCGACGGCTCGCTCGCGCGCGAACTGGAGGCGGGCGCGCGGCGCGGGCTGCGGCTGGCGGCGGTGAGCGACGGGCTGCCCTGCGCGGTGGGCGTGCTGCAGGCGCCGGTGGCGCCTGGCGGAAGCGTCGCGTACCGCGTCGTGACGGACAGTGAACTCGCAGGTGCGCTCGAGGGGCTGGTGGAGCAGGGCTTCACGCCTATCGCCTCCACGCGCACGTTCGGCACGCGCCACGAAATCGTGTTCGAACGGGTGACCCCGGGACGCCCGGCCGGGGCGTGGCGGCTCGTGGACTTCGAAAAGCTCGACGACCTGGCACCGGCCGTGGCCGCGGCCGCCGCCGAGGGGTATCGCGCACGGCTGCTCGTGCGGCCGGCCTTCCGCAGCTGGCCGGGCCTCTCCGGGCGCGGCCTGCTGCTGGCCGTGAAGGAGGCCGACGCGCCGGCGCGCGAGTCGCGTGTCGTCATCGCCACGAGGCGGAACGTCGACGACATGGCCGCGGAGGTCTCGTCGCTCACCCGGGCCGGCTGGCAGTTCGACCTGCTGTTCTCGAACACCAGGGATGGCAGCAGCAAGGGCCGTCGCGAACGGGCGACCGTCGTGCTGTCGAAGCCGCGCGCCGGCACCGTGTCTCCCGCGCCCGTGACCATCGAACGCCGCTCGACGTTCGGCGTCGTCGGCGATGACGTGATTGGTGCGGCGGCCTACTGGGACGACTATCTGTTCGCCTCACTCGACCACGACCGCCGCCAGGCGTGGGCCACTCCCATCCGGGTCGCCACCAGCGACGCCGACTGCGGACCGCTCGGGCTGTCGTTCCGCTTCGATGCGCCCGGCGACCAGATGTCCGACATCGTGGCGCTCGTGGCGAAGCCGTATCCGACCGGCGGCTTCGAACTGGTGGTCGTCACCAATCAGCGCCTCGGCTTCTGACGCCGGGCGTCAGCCTCGCGCGCCGATGTCGAGCACCGGGCGCCCGAGCAGCTTCAGGCGCGGCCGCACGCCGAGGCCCGGTGCGCGCGACGCCGCCATGCGGCCATCGACACGCTGCGGCGCGCCGTCGGCGAACGTCACTGTGCCGTACGAGTTGAAGTCGGTGGTGGAGAAGAGATAGTTCGCGGGCGTCGAGTGGGCCAGATGGGCGATGGCGGCGGTGACGATGTCGCCGCCCCAGGTGTCCTCGATCGTCATCGCCAGGCCGAGCGACACGCAGAGGTCGCGGATCTGCCGCGCCTTCGTGAGGCCGCCCACTTTCGAGATCTTGAGGTTGATGACATCGGCGGCGCCGTCACCGGCGGCGCGGGCCACCATGTCGAGGCCGTCGATGACTTCGTCGAGCACGAACGGCCGATCGGTGTGGGTGCGCACGACGCGGCACTGCTCGTAGGTGAGACAGGGCTGCTCGATGTAGACGTTCACGTCGCGGACGGCGGCGGCCACGCGGAGCGCCGCGTGCTGCGTCCAGCCGGTGTTGGCATCGGCCACGAGCACGTCGCCGGGCGAGAGGACGTTCGCGGCGGCGTGAATGCGCGCGATGTCCACGTCCGGGTCGCCGCCCACCTTGAGCTGGAACTTGCGGTAGCCCTCGCGGCGGTACTTCCGCACCGAAGCCGCCATCTTCGCGGGCGTGTCCTGCGAGATGGCGCGGTAGAGCGCCACGCTCTCGCCGACGTGCCCGCCCATGAGCGTCGCCACCGGCAGCCCGGCGGTCTGTCCGAGCAGATCCCAGCAGGCCATGTCGAGCGCCGACTTCACGTACGGGTGGCCGCGCATGGCGCTGTCCATGCGCGCGTTCACGAGCCCGAGCGCGCAGGCGTCGAGGCCGAGGAGCTGCGGCGCAAGTTCCGCAATCCCGGTGCGGGCGCCAGCGGCGTAGGCCGGCAGGTAGGCCGGTCCGAGCGGGCAGATTTCGCCCCAGCCGGTCAGTCCGCCCGCCGTGTCGATGGCGACCACCGTGGCATCGAAGACCTCGACGGCGTTGCCGCCTGACCAGGCATACCGTCCCTCCCGAAGGGGCAGATCGATCTGGAACGCGCGGATGCGGGTGATGGTGGAGGCGGACGGCGTCGGCATGGCGGGCAGTATCGCATCGATTCCGCCCGCGATGCCCGCTCAGAGCTGGTGGTCGTCGGCCCGCCAGCTCGTGATCATCTTCGTGATGTCGTCGCGCTTCTGGATATTGCCCTGCAGCACCGTCGCCGCCAGCGTTGGCAGCTCGGCGTCACTGGCGAACCGCAGGGCGATGAGCTGGTCGCGCGTGAACTCCGGGATCCGGGCGCGCAGCGGCTCGGGCAGCAGCTGCTGGAGGCGCAGCCGCTCTTCGAGGCGGATGACCCGGTCCTGGGCCGCGAGCGAGAACACGCGGGCGAACAAGGCGCCGAGGAAGAGCGCCACGCCCATGAGCAGGGCCCACACGCTCGGCAGGCCCGGGGCGCGCACGACGTAGTAGGCCGCCACGAGCACGTTGCCGATGAGGATCGGCAACGTCAGGTAGTGGTAGAGGGGGACGAACTTGCGATGGGTCTCGAACGTCTGCGGCCTGGACGCCATATCGGGTCACCTCGCGAAGTAGTCGCCAGCGGCGGCGGAATTCGACAGTGGCCGTCGGCGGCGCCGCTACGGCTTGTAGAGGCTCGGTCCGGGCGGCGCCGTGCGGGCGCTGCCGGCCTTCTTCCAGGCGTTGTAGCGCATCCGCAGCGTTTTCACGGGATTCCCGCTCTCGCCCTTCTTCGTGTCGGCGTCGCTGGCGACGATATAGGCGTGGTACTTGCCGTCGTTGTGCGTCACGCCCACCTGGTCGTCCTTGTTGGCGATGGTGATGTAGGCGACGTGCGCGGTGCGGTTGTCGCACGGCACGAAGTCGAGCGGGTTGTTGCCGCAGTTGCAGCGGTGGTCGCCGCCGTACTGGTCGGCCGCTTCCATCGCCGCCATCACGCGGTCGGCCATCGTGCCGCTGGCGCGCGTGAAGGCGAGCGCGGCCATGTGCATCACCTGGTCGCCGAGCAGCGTGTTGCCCTGCACCTGGTAGTAGATGTCGCCCACCTGGCCGCCGAAGTAGAGCGACGAGCGCGAGTTGCCGCTGCCGTTGAAGCCGGCGCGGTTGTTGCGCGCCGTGATGGTCTCGCCCTGCGGCATCATCACGATGCCGAACTGACGGCGCTGCACGTCGGGGTCCTGCTGCAGCAGTTCGATGATCTTCTCGGGCGGCGTGCCCTTCTTGATTTCGTTGTAGACGAGCATCTGATTGCGGCGCGTGTTGTCGACGCCGGCCTGGCACGCGGCGACGCCGAGGCCCGGCACGATGACCGCCTGCACGTCCATCAGATCGCGGGCGCCGTTCGGCTTGCGTTCGGGGAAGCCGGCCTGCCGCACGCAGGTGGCCGAGGCGATGATGACCTGTCCGGTCTTCGCATCGAGCGCGATGACCGACCAGGTGGCGAACGCGCTCGCCGGCAGGGCCAGCACGAGCGCGAGGAGCAGAGCGAGGCGCGCGAACATCCGCATGAGCAATCCTCCGGAGGGCCCGGCGGGGCCGTCTGACGCGCGGAAGGCTATCACACGGCTCGCGCGCGGTCAGGCGCGGCGGCGCGTAGCCCATGTCGCCACCGGCCAGCCGCCGGCAACGATGGCGGCGCCGATGAGCGCTTCGGCCGGCTGCGCCACGAGCTGGTTCACGACGATGGCGGTCGAGGCCACGATGAACACGAGCGGCGTCAGCGGATACCCCCACATCCGGTAGGCCGGCCGGTAGGTGGCGCGGCGGCGCAGCACGAACACGCCGGCCGTCATCAGCGCGAAGAAGAACCACTCCATGTAGATGACGCGGCTGAAGATCGTGGCGTAACTGCCGGTCACGACGAGCACCGACGCCCAGGCGCCCTGCAGCACGATGGCGCGATGCGGCGTGCGGTAGACCTGGTGCACGGCGTGCAGCCAGGCGAGCGTCGTGCTGTCGCCGGCCATCGAGAGATACAGTCGCGGCCCGGCGAGCACGATGCCCGTGAGCGCCCCCACCGCCGAGAGCACGACGAGCGCCGACACGGCGGCGCCGGCGCCGGCGCCGACCAGCACCTGCGCCACGTCGGCGGCGATGCGCGGCGAGGCGCGCACGGCGTCGAGCGGCAGCACGCGGAGGTAGGCGGCGTTCAGCCCGATGTAGCAGACCGTGACGACGAGCGTGCCGAGGGTGAGGGCGCGCGGCAGCGT
>JALHON010000353.1 GCA_022842985.1 Acidobacteriota bacterium
CCGGCCGCCGCCGGGCCTCGTCCGCCGCGTCGCCGCGGGCCGAACACTCCCCCACCACGATCGGCCGCGTGAGCTTCAGGGCTGCGGCGGGCGTGGCCAGCAGGTCGAAGTCGTGTTCCGGGTCGTAGTAGGTGTGCGCCTGCAGGAAGTCGAACCCGAAGGCCGGATCGTCCCACCAGGCCGCGAAGCGCAGCCGCGCACTGCCGATCGTGACCGCGCCGGCCTGCCGCTCGCGCAGCGTCGCGCTGGCCGTCCGCACCCAGGCGGCCAGCACGTCGAAGGGAATCGGCGCCGGCACGCGCCGGTTGGGGTGATGCTCGGCCACGATCCAGTCGGGTTCGTTCAGCAGATCCCACGCGTGCACGGCGGCGCCGAGATGACCATGTGAGCCGCGCGCCCCGTACCGCGCGGCGAGGGGCAGGATGACCGTCTCGAGCAGGCGCGCCTGTCCGTCCGGATCGGCGAGCCACGCGTAATGGCCGCCGACGCGCGCGCCGCCGGCCTCGGTGGGCGCGAACACGAGCGTGTGGTCGAAGAGCACCGGGACCACGCGGAGGCCGGCCTCGAGGGCGAGCGTGAACAGCGCGTCCAGGTCGTCGAGCGCGCCGTCGAGGAACCCGGACGGCCAGCCCTGTGCGTCCACACGCAGGCCGCCGCGCGCATCGGTGAAGACGAACCAGCGCACCACGTCCACGCCCGCGCCCGCCATCGCCGCGAAGTCGCCGGCAATCGCCGCGTGGTCGGCGCGAATGCCGTGGACGGTCTGCCACACGGTCGGGCCGAAGTCGCCGCCGTAGCGCCGCCACGGGTAGTTCACGCCCACCGTCATCGGCTCATTGTCGCGCACTCGCGCACGGCCGTGCCGGCGTCGTGGCTGTGCGGGTAGACTGGCCGCATGTGCCGCAACATCCGCACCCTGTTCAATTTCGATCCGCCGGCGACCGATGACGAGGTGCGCGCGGCCTCGCTGCAGTTCGTCCGCAAGCTGAGCGGCTTCGCCGTGCCCTCGAAGGCCAATCAGGCGGCCTTCGACCAGGCCGTCGACGAAGTGGCGGTCGTGGCGCGGCGCCTGCTCGATGCGCTCGTGACCACGGCCGACCCGAAGAACCGCGAGACCGAAGCGGCCCGAGCCCGGGCGCGGAACGCCGAGCGCTTCGGCCGCGGCGTCTGAGCGTGCGGCCTAGACGTGCGGCAGCTCGTCGCCGGTGTCTTCCACCGGGCCGAGCTTGCGCGCGTAGAGGTACGAGCCGCCGAAGATGACGACGATGAGGCCGAGCGAGAACCACTTCGGGATCTCGAAGTGGATATAGCCGAGGCTGTGCCCGTACTCGAGCAGCAGCTTGAGGCCCACCCACGCGATGATGACGAAGGCGCCGTCGACGAGCACTGGATAGCGGCGAATCAGGCCGAGCAGTCTCCCGATGACCATGCGCATCATCAGGATGCCGAGGATGCCGCCGGTGATGACCACCCACAGTTTGTCGGAGACGGCGACAGCCACGAGAATCGAGTCGATGGCGAAGACGATGTCGGTCAGCTCGACCTTGACCACCGTTGCCCAGAAGGGCGACAGGCCCAGCCACGGCTCGGCCGGCTTGATGGCGTGGCGCGATTCGCCGTTCTCGCCGCTGTGCTGGCTGAAGTGCTGGAACGGCAGATACAGCAGGTAGAGCCCGCCGACGAGCTTCACCCACCCGAGGGCGATGAGGTAGGCCGCCGCGGCCGTGGCCAGCGCGCGGAACGTGAAGGCGCTCGCCATACCGTAGCGCAGTGCCTTGGTCTGCAGCTCCTTCGGCAGGCTCAGCACCCGAATCGCCAGAACCATGGCGTTGTCGGCGCTGAGCACGCCCTCGAGGAGGACCAGCAGCAGGATGGTGACGAGGTCGGACGTGGTGATGTCTGGCACGAGCGGCCTCTAAGTATGACGCCCCCGTGCGCGTCTTGTCACGTCCGCGGTCGCCGCGCCGCGATTCGCCGCCGCGTCGCCGCCGAGGTCAGCTCCCGCAGGGCATCGCGGGCAATCCAGCGGGCCGCCGGCGTGTCGAGGGCGAGGATGTCGCGGGCGCAGGTGATGGCGGCGCCGTGCAGGGCCGCGTTGCGCTTGCCGATCTGCCGCAGCGCCCAGTTGACGCCCTTGCGCACGTACGGACGTTCGTCGCGCGCCGCGGTGACGAGGAGCGGCAACGCGTCGATGAAGCGCGCGTCCGGCGACGTCCGGTCGTGCACGGCGAGGGCGGCGAGCAGGGTGAACGCCGCCCGCTTCTGGTACTCGCCGCGGCGCCGGCTCCAGGCGGTCACGCGTCCCCACGCCGGCGCGGCGCGGCAGAAGAGGTGCAGGCACGTGCTGTCGGTCACCGCCCAGTTGTCGAAGTCACGCGCCCAGCGATCCATCGCCGCGGCCGTGAGCCGCGCCGGCTCGGCGACGAATCCGGCCACGAGGCGCGCTTCGAGCCAGCCGGTCCGCCAGAGCGCCTCGGCACGCGCATGATCGCGGCCCAGCCGGCGCACGAGGGGACGCATCGCGGCCATCGGGACGCCGAAGACCTTCGGCGAGGTGATGCCGACCCGCGCCATGCCCTCCCGGTTCCGGGCCCGTCCGCGGCGGGCCAGCCACGTGAGCACCGCGGCGACCTGCGCGGCATCATCAGAACTGGAAGTAGATGAACTCGCTCGTGCCGCCATGGAGGGTGATGATCGCATACACCATCGCCGCCGCCAGGACCGCCCGCGCCGTCACACCGAGCGACGGGGCGCGCCCCCGTTCGTCGAGCCACGTCCACCCGTGCAGCACGACGACCGGCGAGAGGAACAGCAGCGCCTGCACCATCCAGAGGTCCGGCGCGCGCCAGCCGCCCGTCACGAGATTGCCCACGAACGTGGTCGCGCCGCCGACGCTCGCGCTGCGGAAATAGACCCAGGCGACGAGCACCGCGCCCTGCACCACCACGAACCAGGCGGCACGCACGGCCCAGGGGCGCGGCGCCGGGCGATGCAGGCCGAGTATGCGCTCCCCCACCAGGCACAGCCCGTGGATCGCCCCCCAGACGATGAACGTATAGGCGGCGCCGTGCCAGAGCCCGCCGAGCAGCATCACGAGCAGCAGGTTGAGCAACGTGCGGCCGCGCGAGGCGCGATTGCCGCCGAGCGGCACGTAGAGGTAGTCGCGCAGCCAGCGCGAGAGCGTGATGTGCCAGCGTTCCCAGAAGTTCTTGAAGGTCGCGGCAAGGTACGGCGCGTTGAAGTTGTCGGGGAACCGGTAGCCGAGCAGATAGCCGAGGCCCTGCGCGATGGTCGAGTAGCCGGCGAAGTCGGCGAAGATCTGCCCCGAAAACATCACGCCGAGCCACAGCACGAAGGTGGCATCGGCGCCCTCGCGATAACCGCGGTCCCAGTGTTCGTCGACGTAGGCGGCCAGGTTGTCGGCGCAGACCATCTTCAGGAAGAAGCCGACGATGAGCAGCCACACGCCCTGGTAGAAGACCCGTGCGTGCAGGCGGCGCGGTCGCGGGATCTGCGGCAGGAACTCGCTGGCGCGGACGATCGGGCCGGCGACGAGCTGCGGGAAGAAGCTGATGAAGAGCAGGAAGCGCGGGAAGCTGCGCACTGGCGCGAGTTCGCCGCGGTAGACGTCGATCGTGTAGGAGAGCGTCTGGAAGGTGTAGAAGCTGATGCCCATCGGCAGCACCAGCGAGAACTCCGGCAGGCGGAGCGTGGCGCCGAAGAACCCGGCGGCCTGCTCGGCTGTGTGCACCGCGAAGGCGCCGTACTTGAAGAAGGCCAGCAGGCCGAGGTTCATCACGAGGGACGTGACGAGCCAGGCCCGGCGCCGGCGCTGCTGGCCCGGCGCGAGGTTGCCGATGGCGATGGCCGCCACGTAGTCGATTGCGGCCCCGCCGACCAGCACGGCCAGATAGGCCGGGATGTGCCAGCCGTAGAAGACGAGGCTCGAGAGCAGCAGCACGCCCACGTAGGGCGATTCGATCTTGCGGCGGCCCACCGTGAGGCGCGCCGCGAAGACCACGAGGAAGAGCGCGACGAACGCCCAGGAGACGAAATTCATCGCGTCGTGCCCGGCCCGGCCAGGTGCGGCGCCAGCGCGGCGACGAAGGCGCGCGACCAGTCGTGCGCGCTGGCCGGGTCGAGGTGGCTGTGATCACCGCTCGTGAGACCGGGCGCGTCGGCGACCACGAGCGGCGCGCGCAGCAGC
>JALHON010000354.1 GCA_022842985.1 Acidobacteriota bacterium
ATGTCCCTGAAGCCCGGCAGGAAGTGTCGAGTGGCCAGGTAGCAGAACCACTTCGGAAGGGTGGCGGACGTGACCTTGAACAGGTGCTGATTCAGGGCGCCCTCGCCACCGCACCAGACTTCCACGAGGCGCGCCTCAACCTCGGCATCGCCTGCCAGCAGGCCGGCCGCCCCGCCGACGCGGCCGCCGCGTGGCGAGAGCTGCTGCGCCGCGCGCCGAAAAGCGCGGTACGCGAACGCCAGGCCGCCACCGAGCTGCTGCGCGCACTCCGCTGAGCGCAGAAAAGAAACGGGGGCGTCCCCCGAAAGGAACGCCCCCGCAGTGTGACAGCTGGGAGCCCGAGCCCCCAGCCCCCGAGCCCCTGGCCCCTGGCCCCGTCGTTCTGACGCGGCCTCAGGCCGCGTCAGAACGAGAAGCGGAACCCCACCTGCGCCAGCCGCTGTTCGCTCTGCTGGAAGTCGCCGGCAAACGCGTTCGGCTGCATGAACGACGTGCTCAGCTGGTTCTGCACCAGCGTGAAGCCCGGGTTCTCGGCGTTGAACAGATTGAACGCCTCGGCGATGGCCGTGACGCGCGCGGTGCCCTTGATCTTGATGTCGTAGGACAGCCGCAGGTTGGCCTGCGTGCGCCATGCGCCACGTGAGCAGTTGTAGGTCTTGCACTCGCCGATGTCCTTCGGCGCCTGACCGACGCCCGTGTACTGGAAGGCGCGCGCCGTGATGTCGTTGTTCTCGCGGTTCAGGTTCGTGTCGACACCCGTGATGGTGGCCAGCGGCAGCCGCGAGCGGTAGAAGAACGTCGGCGCCACGGTGAAGCCCTTGAACAGATACACCGCCGCGATCGAGCCCTGGTGACGCGCATCGGTGCGCGCCGTGGGACCGTTGACGCGGTCGTCGTCGTAGAGCAGGCGCGCGTCCTGCAGGTTGTTGGCGTTCAGCTCGTCGGCCGCGGTGCCGATCTGGCTGTTGGCTTTGGCCAGCGTGTAGGTGGCCGTGAGGTCGAGGTTGTTGGTCATGCGGCGCTTGAAGCCGGTGATGAGCGCCGTGTAGTCGCTCTCCGCTTCGCTGATGGCCGGACGCGTGCCGACGGCGTTCGGCTGCACGCCGAGGAACGCGAGCTGCCGCGCGCCGGCGGCACCGGCGCCGACCGTGCCGACGTTGATGCGCGGACGCGAATTGAGGTTGCGGCCATCGGCGCGCACGCCGTCCACCGTGAAGACCATCGATTCGGTCAGCTGGAACGAGTAGCCGAGCGAGGTCTGCCGCGTGTACGGCATCTGCAGGCGCGGGTCGGTGAACTGGCCGAAGACCGGCACCGTGCCGGCCGCCGTCTGGTTCTGGCTCAGGATGTTGGCGAGCGGCTGGCCGACGCGGTAGAACGAGCCGTCCGGATTGCGGATGCCCGACTGGTTGTCGATCGAGACCACGGCGCCGAAGCCCTTGCCGGTGGCGTCACTCGCCGCGAAGAGCGCGTTCGAGTTCGTGTACGCCATGTCCATGTAGATGCCCCAGCCGCCGCGCAGCACGTCCTTGCCGCCACGCAGCGTGTAGGCGAAGCCGAGGCGCGGCTGCCAGTTGTTGGTGTCGTTCTTCGGATCCTTGCCGAAGTTCTCGAGGCCCCGGATGCCGGTGAGCAGGCCGGCCCTGCCGGCGTTCTGCATGATCACGAAGTTCGGGTTCTTCGACTGGTCGAACTGGTAGCCGGTGATGAGGTCGTAGCGCAGGCCGAGGTTGAGCGTCAGGTTGTCGGTGACCGCCCAGTCGTCCTGGATGTAGCCGGCGTACTGCTTCAGCGGGATGTTGGCCGAGGCGTCACCGTCGTTGAGCGTGATGACCGAGATCGGGCCGCCCACCACGTCGGTCAGGTGTGTGTGCTGGATGACGCCCTTGCCCGAGTTGAAGGTGATGAAGAGGCGCGGCTCGTTGATGAAGTTCACGCCGGCCTTGAAGTCGTGGCCGACGCCGCCCATGCCGGTGACGTGCCACGAGAAGTCATCGCGGAACTGCCACTTCTTCTGTTCGGTGGTCTGCGGCGTGTTCGGGCTCTGGCCGATGGCCACGCCGTTCGGGAAGCTCTCGTACGGATCCTGGCTGTTGGCCGAGATGAAGTTCGAGAAGTCCGCGTACTGCACGATGACTTCGTTCAGCATGCTGCCGTTCACGACCCAGTTGTGGTTCACGTTGACCGAGTTGAACTCGTTCGTGCTCTTGCCCCAGCCGTTCCTCGGCTTGAGCGCCGTGGCGCCGTAGGGCTGCGAGTTCTGGTTGCGGCCGTAACGCACCGACAGATACTGGTTCTGGGTGGCGTTGGCCGTGACCTTCACGTTCAGCAGAGTCTCGCGGTAGGGCGTGTCGAACACGCCGTCTTCGCTCGGGAACAGGCCGCGCGTGTTGACGACCTGCTTGGTGTCCTGCTGCGTGCGCTCGGCGGCGCCGAAGTAGTGCACCTTGTCCCTGATGATCGGACCGCCGAAGCTGCCGCCGAACTGGTTGCGGCGATAGTCCTGCTTCTCGGCGCCGCTGTTCTTCTCGGTGGTCGTGATCGAGTTGAGCGACTTGTCGCGGAAGAGCTCGAAGAAGCTGCCGCGGTAGGTGTTGGTGCCGCTCTTCGTCACGATGTTCATGACGCCGCCATTGCTGCGGCCGTTCTCGGCCTTGGCGCGCGAGGTGACGAAGTTGAACTCCTGGATCGCTTCGAGCGGGAAGAGCTGCAGCAGGCCGCCGACGGTGTCGTCGTTGTTGTCACCGCCATCGATCTGGTAGTTGACGTTGCGGCCGTTGCCGCCGTTGATCTGCGGCGAGTACTGCGTGCTCTTCGTCGGGTCGGAGTGATTGCCGAGGCCCACGCCCGGCAGCGTCGCCGCGAGGTTGGCGAACTGGCGGCCGTTGAGCGGGATGCTCTCGATGCGGCCGATGTCCACGACGCCGCCCACCGACGAGACCGTCGCCTCGATGAGGGGCGTCTGGCCGGTCACGATGACCGTCTCGGCCAGCGCCGCGACCTTCAGCGTGAAGTCGAGGGTGATGGTCTGGCCGACGTTGACCACGACGCCCTTGCGGTCGACCGAGGCGAAGCCGGACAGCTCGACGGCGATGTCGAAGTTGCCGACCGGGAGCGCCCGCAGGCGGTAGACGCCTTCGGCATCGCTGACGTCGGACCGGGTGAAGCCCGTGCTCGGGCTGGTCACCGTGATGGTCGCGCCGGGAATGGCCGCGCCCTGGTCGTCGAGCACCCGCCCGATGACGGTGCCCGTGGTCTGCTGCGCGTCTGCGGCCGCAGCCCAGACAAGACTGGCCACGAGCGCCAGGATGAGTTTTTTCATATGGTGTCTCTCCCTGACGGGCGCGCACCTGCACACCCGAAAGACAATACGTAACGTCCGGTTTACAGCAATCGCCGGACCAACCTCAGCCAATGGGTCCAGCCCACCCCCTGCCCAGGGAGATCGCAGGATTTCGCCGGATACCGCCATGCCAGACGCCGCACCGGCGTCAGACACATCCAATAGCCCGGTGACATTTGGGGACAACTCACCGGAAAATTGGGCCAGACAGGGAGATTTTCAGGATGACGTTGGTCCCCGAGGGACCACCCACCCGTCAGCGCAGGGCGCCGAGGAGCCGCTCGACTTCGGGACGTTGGGGCGCGCCGGCCGGCAGCCGGCTCAGCAGGGTCGTCGCCTCGCGGCTGGCAGCCGTCCGGTCACCCGTACGCGCGTAGGCGATGGCGAGACCGAAGCGGGCCTGGTGCAGGTCGGGATCGAGGGCGAGGGCCCGCTCGAGGACGGCAATGGCCGCGGCAGGTGCCCCGCCATCGGACCGCAACATCCCCTGGTTGGCCAGCACGACCGGATTCCCGGGTTCGACCGCGGCGGCCTCGTCGAGCACGCGGAGCGCCTCGCCCAGCCGGCGCTCGGCCGCGAGGCACGCGGCCAGGCCGAGGTGGGCGTCGGCCGTGGGCATGCCGGCGGCGATCGCGGCGCGGAAGCTCGGTGCCGCACCACGGCAGTCGCCGCGGGCGACCCGCGCGTAGCCGAGCCGCACGTTCGCCTGCGGATTGCCGGGGTCGTCGGCGAGGATGCGCGCCAGCGCCGCCTCGAGCGCCGCACCGGCGAGTTCCCCTGACGTCACCTCCGCGAGGCGCGCGGCCAGCTCGCGCCGGTCCTTGGGGTCCGCGAGCGGCT
>JALHON010000355.1 GCA_022842985.1 Acidobacteriota bacterium
CGAGCTGCTGCCGGTGGCGCCCGGCGATGCGCGCACGGCGGTGTCGTGGCAGCCGGGCCACGGCTGGGTGCTGCCGCCCGTCGCTGATGGCGCCGCGGACGAGACGTACGCGCTCGCCGATCTGTACCTGCCCGTGTGCAGCGCCAGCGCGGCCGCGCCCATCGTGCTCGGGCACATGGGGCAGAGTCTCGACGGCTTCATCGCCACCCACTCCGGCGACTCGCGCTACGTCACCGGCGACGAGAACATGCGGCACATGCATCGCCTGCGCGCGCTCTGCGACGCCGTCGTCGTCGGCGCCGGCACGGTGGCGGCCGACGATCCGAAACTCACCACGCGTCACGTGTCCGGCCCGAACCCGCTGCGCGTCGTGATCGATCCGATGGCGCGGCTCTCGAGCCAGTTCCACGTGTTCCAGGACGGCGACGCGCCTACGCTCTACATCTACGCGCGCCGCTACGTGAGCGGCACGGCGCCGGCGCCCGGGCAGGCGGACGTCCTTGCCGTGGGTGATGGCCCGAACGGGCCTGATCTTGCCGAAGTCGTCGCCGCGCTGCGCGCCCGCGGCTGCGCGCGGATCTTCGTGGAAGGCGGCGGTGTGACGGTGTCGGCGTTCCTCGCCGCCGGTCTGCTCGACCGCGTGCAGGTGACGGTCGCGCCGATGTTCATCGGTGGCGGACGTCCGGCCTTCCGCCTGCCGGCGGCGAACCTGCTCGCCGACTGCGCGCGTCCGGGGTACCGCGTGTTCCGCATGGGCGGCGACATGCTCTTCGACTGCGACCTGCGCGCCACGGCGGCCGCGGCTGATGCCGGCGACGCGCCCATCGTGCGCGTGCTGTAGCGCACGGGCCACGACGCGCTTCATCGTGGACTGACCGTATACTCCTCATTGTGGAGTTCGAAGCGATTCAGCGCGTGCTCGCGGCGTTCGAGCGCGAAGGCGTGGCGTATGCGATCTTCGGGGCGACCGCGCTGAACATCCACGGTTTCTCGCGGTCCACGGAAGACGTGGACATCTTCGTGGCGCCCAGACGGGACAACATCGAGCGGGTGAAGACTGCGCTGCGCAGCGTCTTCGATGACCCGTCGATCGACGAGATCACCGCTGACGATCTGCTCGGAGAATACCCCGCCGTGCAGTACGTGCCTCCTGCCGGAACCTTCCATCTCGACCTGCTGACCCGTCTGGGCGAGGCGTTCGCCTTCGAGGATCTCGAGGTGGCCCGCGCGCCGTTTGGCGACATCACCGTGAGCGTCGTCACGCCCAGAACCCTGTACCTGATGAAGCGCGACACCGTACGCCTGAAAGACAAGGCCGACGCGGCACTCCTCAAGGAACGTTTCTCGCTGGAGGATGACTGAGTGCCGGTCTACAAGTTCCGCGACGTCGCCGAGATGAACCGGCCGCTCTGGCGAACCCCCGGAGATCCCCGGCTCTACGCGTCGATTGCGGCCGTCTGGGCTCGCGGGGCCCGGCTCTCTCGCCGATCCTTCGCGCCCGGCGTCCGGCGATTCCGCAGCATCGGCGAACTGGAAGCCTCGGCCGATGCGCCGGGCGTCGAGCCGACGCGTCGCTGATCGCGCCGTGCCGATGTCACCGTCGGGTCGCCGCCAGGTCCACGTGGCCCACGCGCACGCCTGACGCGCCGGCATCCACGTGCGCCAGCCGACGCGCGAGCCAGGCGTCGATCCGCGCCGCTTCCGCGGGCGCGAGCTCGCGCGCCGCCCCGGCCCAGCCCGCAAGGAGCTGCCGCTGCAGCTCCGCGTGCGTGCTGTCGAGCACCCAGTCGCTCTCCGCGGTGTGGACCGTGAACCCGGCCGCCTCGAAGGCCGACGCCGCCGCGCCGGCCGCGTCGGGCCCGAGCGCCGGGCCGAAGCCCTTGTCGGTGCGCTGATGCTGATTCACGAGCCCGCGCACGTGTTCGTCGCCCTCATCGGCGGGGGCACACACGATCCGGCCGTCGTAGCTGAGCGTGCAGAGCACGTCCACGCCCGCCGCGCGGCAGCGCGCCGCGAACGCCTGCAGCCAGTCTGACGACACGAGATCGAGCAGGGCCGAGGCCGTGACCAGCCCGCACCCGTCGAGCGGCAGCGTGCCGAGCGCGCGCAGATCACCCTGCCGCACGTCGAAGCCCACGCCCGCGTCGCGCGCCACCGGCGTGACCAGGCGCCATGCCTGCGCGAGCAGCGCCGCGTCGTAGTCCACGAGCGTCCAGTGCGCCACGCCGGGGAGTCGCGGCAGCAGATAGCGGACGTTCGAGCCGCTGCCGGCCGCGAGATCCACGGCGCGCCGGCCGGGCCGCGCGCGGAGCCGGTCGGCGATCTCTGCCGTGAGGGCGGCGCTGCGGGCCGCATGATCCGCCGGCTCGCGCAGGGCGAGCCAGTCAGCGCTGAAGGATTCCATGCGTGCTGAACCTCGTGAGGGCGGCGGCCATGGCGGCAGCGGCATCGTGCCACCGAGGCAGCGCGTCGCGGCGCGCCCGCGCACCGGCCGCCAGCTGGCGCCGCAGATCCCAGTCGGGCGAGAGCAGCAGGCCGAGCGCGTAGGTCCAGCCGCCGACGTTCCCCGGTTCGAGCAGGAGGCCCGAGTCCTTGCCGACGAGTTCCGGAATGGCGCCGGTGTACGAACTCACGACCGGCAGGCCGCGGGCCACCGCTTCCGCCACCGCCATGCCGTAGCCCTCGTAGCGCGTGGGCAGCACGAAGAGATCGGCGGCGTCGTAGGCGGCGTCGAGCGCGGTCTGGTCGAGTTCGCCGGCGAAGGTCACGCGATCGCCGAGGCCGTGCGCGCGCACCTGGTCGACGATGGCGGCCGCGGTGGGGGGCTGCAGCCGATGGCTGCCGACACAGGTCAGATGCCACGCGAGGTGCTTCAGCTGCGCGAGCGCGGCGATGAGCACGTCGTAGCCCTTGCGTTCGACGAGTGACGCCACGCACAACATGCGCACCGGCCCGGCGCCACGGTCGCCGCTGCCGCGGGCGAGCGGGGCTGGCGCCGTGCCCGGCATCACCACGGCGATGTCTTCCGCTGCGATGCCGTACGGCGCCAGGGCCCGCGCCGTCGCTTCGCTCGTGACGACCACGCCGCGCGTGCAGGCGAGCGCGCGCGTTTCGCTCTCGACGAAGGCCCGCGCGGTGGCGGCATCGAGACCGTTCTCGAGCGCGAGCGGGTGGTGCACGAGGCCCACGAAGCGCAGCCGCGCGGCTTCCCGCGCCGCTTCGTCCGCCATCGCGCCGAAGGCGAGGCCATCGGCGAGCACGAGGCCGCCGGCCGGCACGGCGGCGAGTTCGGCCACGGCATGCGCGCGGGCGTAGGCGGTGGGGAAGGGGAAGCTGTCGTCGAGACGGCGGATGTCCACCGTCCAGCCGAGCGCGCGCAGCCCGGCCACGATCTCGCGGTCGTAGCCGTAGCCGCCGGTGCGCGTCTCGAGGTCGCCCGGGACGACGAGCGTCACCGCGGAGGGCGATCCGCTCGTCAGGGAGGGCATGGCGGGTGGCGGCCTACGTCAGGCGGCCCTCGTAGGCGCCCCACGCAACGTGCGATTCCTTGAGCGTGACCTTCACGGTGTCGAGGCCGAAGGCGCCGGGCCCGAGGGAGCCCGCGCGCACCGCGTCGGTGATGCGATCGAAGATCGTCTTCGCGAGGAACTCGGTGGTGGTGTTCTTCCCGGTGAACTCCGGCACCTCGTCGAGATTCCGGTAATTCAAGGCAGCAAGCGTGGCCTTCAGCACGTCGATGGCGCGGCCGATGTCGACCACGATGCCGTCGGGGTCGAGCTCGGCGCGCCGGAACTCGACGTCCACCACGTAGGTGGCGCCGTGCAGCTTCTGGGCGGGCCCGAAGACATCGCCGCGGAAGCTGTGGGCAATCATGAAGTGGTCACGAACGGACACGCTGTACATGCGGATTCCCGGGAACGGGCGGCGTCAGGCCGCGGAGGAGACGGCCGCAGCATAACGCACCCGGTGGCACAACGTGCCGCCTTCGTCGCTGGCTACGGTGACCATCGTGCGCGGCAGATCGTCGAACGCCGACTCGCCGGTGATGAGGGCGTCGAGCGCGGAACTCGTGAGCAGCGAGAGGGCCTTGGTGAGGCGGCGGGTGTTCGTCCAGCGGGCGCGGCGATGGGCGGGCAGATGGCCCACCTGCGACGACTTGAGCGTG
>JALHON010000356.1 GCA_022842985.1 Acidobacteriota bacterium
CGCCGGTGGGTGTGGGCAGGGCGGGCACCCGCGCGTGCACCCACGGCAGGTGGCCGCTCTTGGTCACGAACTCGCGCGGCGGCAGCTCGGCGAGCAGGCGCTGGAGCGCCTTGCCGCCGCCGAGCGCCGTCCCCATGCGGTCCGCGTCCGGGCCCGAGAGCTGGAACAGGACGTGGGTGCCGGCGGCCATCAGCGCCGCGCGCAGGCCCGGCGGGTACTGCTCGAGGTACTGGTTGGCGGTGCAGAGCCCGGCGCCGAACTTGCGCGCCTCGGCCAGCAGCGTCTCCAGGTCGGCGTCGAAGGCGACGAGGTTCTGGAGTTCGTCGGCGTAGACGCTGACCGGGGCCCGCCGCCGCCGCGCGAAGACGGCGTTCTTGAGGGCGGTGAAGAACAGGCTGCCCACCGTTGCGGCCTGCTCGCCGAGCCGCGCCTTGTCGAGGCTGAGCAGCACCCACGCGCCCGCGTCGAGCAGGGCGCGGAGCGAGACCGTCGAGCGCGCCTGGCCGAGCATCGCCCGCAGGTGCGGGTCGGCGGTGAGCGCGGTCACCTTGTTGAGGACCGGCTCGCGCCAGGCCTGCTGCATCGCCGGGCTCGCGGCGCCGAAGCGCTGCGCGAAGTAGGCGCGCACCTCGGCGTTCGCGGCGCGCCGCAGCGTGTCGTCGCGGAACGCCTCGAGCGTGAGGAACGCCGGGACGTCGACGAGGGTGCGGCCCGCCTCCGACAGCGCCAGCAGCGTGTTCCGCAGCAGCTCCTCGGTGCGCGCGCCGAGCGAGTCGAGCTGCCAGCGCTGCTTGAGGACGGCGGTGACCTCGGCGACGTGGCGGTAGCGGTCGCCCTCGCCGGCGGACTCCAGCACATTCAGGCCGACCGCCCACGCGGCGTCGCCCGGCTCGATGAGCACGAGGCGCGCGGAGAGGTCCTCGCCCGTGCGCCGCTCCCGCTCGGCGGCGGCCCGCAGCAGGAACGCGGTGCTGTCGGCGTGCAGGTCGATGTGCACGAGGCCGGTGCCGGCCGCGAGGTCCTGGAGGGCCAGCGACAGCAGCAGCGACGACTTGCCCGAGCCGGTGCGGCCCAGCACGACCATGTGCTCGGCGCGCTTCCCGTGCGGCAGGCGGACCTCGACGCCGAGCGCGCCCTCCGCGTCGACCTCGCGGCCGAGCAGCACGCCGCGCACCGGCGCCGGGCGCGGCGTGCGGTGGCGGCGGTTCACGAGCCAGACGACGAGGCGTTCAAGGTTGGTCATAGGGGTGGGCGGGGAGCGCGCGGCGGCCGGCCCACCAGCGCGCGACGTAGGGGTTCTTGCGCACCATGCCGCCGCGGCCGTCCGACCCGCGGATGCGCGCGTAGACGGCGGCGCGGCTGATGCCGTCCGCGCGGGCGATCGTGTCGATGGCCCAGCCCGCGAGGATGCGGCGCCACGTGCGGCGCTCGATCCGCGTCAGGTCCCGGAGGACGCGCCGGCGGACGGCGAACGGCCGGGGGTTATCCACAGCCGGATCGGCGTCCCAGTCGCGCCGGTGCCGCGGTGCGCTGCGGCCGCCGCGGCGGATTAGGTCGGCCGGCATGGGCGCGCCCGTGAGCGTGCGGTAGGTCTGGAAGGCGAACCAGTCGGGCGTCATGCCTCAGGAATAGGCGGGCGCATGCGCCGAGCCAATGGCACCTTCCCGAAAACCGTTGATGGGTCGGTTGTGCAGACGCACAACAGGCAGGGCCTCAACGCTGGGCATTCGTCCGATGACGGCGACGTTTCCGGTCCCTACGCTGCCTTCGTGCGAAGGAGGCACCACATGTGGCCTACGTGCGAACGTTGGACCCGCCCCTGTCCCGGAGGCGCCGTCGGCGGTGTTCGTCCTGCTCGCGTCACGTTTGCGACTTCGAGCGCCATTGCCCGTTCTGCGGCCGGGTGAACCCGTCCTTTGACGCGAATCTCCACGTCGCCATCGCGGGCTGCACGCTCGAGGAGGCGCAGCGCGCCTGCCGCATGGCGGCCGTGCACGCGCTTGAGCGGCGCGCCAACGTCGGCGGGCGGGCGAGGTACTGCCCCGAGTGTGGCGGGGTGCTCTGAGGCGGCCGTCTGGCCGAGTGAGAGGCTGCGTGCAGCCTCTTTTTTTCGGTTGCGGCGACCGACGGGGCGGCGCACGATCGTCGGCGGAGGGCGTATGGACGCGCACCGCGACGTCGCTCCGCGGCGGCCCACGCTCGCCTCGCTCGTGCCGGCCGTGAACTGGCTGCTCGAGCACGGCGTGAGCGTAAGGCGTATTGCCGAGGCGTTCCGGACCACCGAGCGCAGCGTGCTTGTGACGCGCTCGCGCGAGAACACGCGGGTTCCGAAGCGACGCGCCGACACCGCGCGCGTGGCCCTCGACGTTGGCGCGACCAGCACCGCGGCGGTCGTTGACGCGCGCTACGAGGCGTTCCATCTCGCGCGGGAGGCCGCCCGCCGCACCTGGGACCTCGACCGGGGGCTCGGCGATCTCGCCGACCTCCGGAGGAGGCTGGGGCGGCCGACGAGCGAGGCCCTGTTGGAACTCGTCGCGCGCTGCGACAGCGAACGCGGCTGGTGCTCCGTGCACCTTGGCGCGACGCGGTCGGCGGTCCGGTTCGCCCGCGACGCACGCGCGGTGTGGGACGCGCTCGAGAACTACGCGCAGGTCGCGGAGACCCTTCTCGTCGAGTCCCACGCGTGGCTGTACGTGAACCGCCCGGACACGGCGGCGCGCCTCCTGCGCGAGCATCGCGATGCGAGCGAGGCGGCGGGGACGGCGCTGGGCACGGAGTACCACCGGCAGTTGGCGACGGTGCACATGCTGCAGACGTTCGCCGGGAACGGCGAACTGCCCAAGGACGTGCCGGAGTCCGTCACGCGCATCAACGCGATCCTGCGCGCGGAAGGTGCCCCGTCCGACGTCGCCCTGCGGTTCGCCACCCGCCAGCGGCACACATGGCGGGCCTCCCCGGACCTCGGCGCGTGCGACGAGCTGGCGGCCGACGTGGCGGTGTGGAGGGGCGAGGACAGCCTCGAGTCGGTCATCGCCGAGAACTACGCGGCGGAAGCGGCCCTGGGCGTGTACGCTCGCGGCGGGCGCGTCGATGCCACACTCGGGCGCCTTGAGGCCCTGGCGCCGCGTCTTGCGCGGTTCCCGCACCAGGCGGCGGTCGCGCTATTGCTCGGCGCCACCCCCAGACTGCGCCTCGAACCCCGCTGGCGGCGCGTGTGGGTCCGCCACGTCCGGTACTTCAACCCGTTCCGGCGGCTCTAGCGGCAGCTCGAAGTTTGCGAACAGCAGTTCCACGGCCGTCGGCACCGCGCGGCTCGCCGTGTACGGGAGCCGGAGCGGGCGGCAGTGGAAGCCCGCGAAGGCCGCCCGGGCGACCGGGTGGTCGTTGATCGAGAGCAGGAACGCGCCGCGGATCTTCCGGAGCCGGTCCGCGAGCGCGAAGAAGTCCGCGTCCGCGAGGTTGTGCCGGTAGAGCGCGCGCCGCACGTACGGCGGGTCGAGGTAGAAGCACGTCCCCGGCCGGTCGTAGCGCGCGAGGACCTCCCCGTACGGGCGCTGCTCGAGCTGCACGTCGGCGAGGCGGGCCGCCGCGGCGCGGAGCACGGCCGGCAGGCGGACCGGCGAGTAGTTCTGGCGCCCTTCGACCGCGTAGTGGAAGTGGCGGCCGTGGGTGCGGCCGCCGAACGCGTTCTTCTGGAGGTACAGGAACCGCGCGGCCCGCTGCACGTCGGTCAGCGCGGCCGGGTCGAGCCGCGCGAACCACTCGAACAGCGCCCGGCTGGCGACGGCATGCCTCAGCCACCGGATCAGTTCCTCGGCGTGGTGCTGGCAGACGCGCAGGAAGTTCACGACGTCGCCGTCGAGGTCGTTGAGCACCTCCACCCGGGACGGGGCCTTGTGGAAGAACACCTGGGCGCCGCCGGCGAACGGCTCGACGTACGTCACGTGTGGCGGGAGGAGCGCGGCGATCGCGTTCGCCACGCGGCGCTTCCCGCCGACGTAGGGCAGCGGCCCGATCATCCGGGCGGCGGCTCAAGGGCGGCGCGGAACTCGGCGAGCAGCGCCGCGGCCGCGGCGTCCAGCAGGTACGGCCGGACGGCGCCGCGCCGCTCCGCCAGGTCGGGCCAGTAGCCCTGCACGAGCTCGCGGACTTCGTGGCGGTTC
>JALHON010000357.1 GCA_022842985.1 Acidobacteriota bacterium
GCCACCGGCTCCGCCACGTCGATCGCCATCTCGCGGATGGCGGCGATCATCTGCTGCCGGCCGTCGGCATCGAGCCGGCCCTGCACGTAGTCGGCCCCCGCCTGGGCGAGCGCCGGCAGCAGCAGCGCGTCCTGCAGGGTGCCCGCGCCGCCGGCCGCCACATGCCGCTCGACGAACTCGGCCGCATCGTCGGTGTCACGCACGAGCAGGCGCTGGTAGAACGCCTGCGCGGGTGTGAGCGCGGCGGTATCGGCCATGAGCGTCGCCAGGTACTCGAGGCCACGCACGTGTTTGCCGACGACCACGACGCAGACGGTGAGGGGAATCGCCATCACGAGACCCATCGACCCCCAGAGCCACGTCCAGAATGTGACCGCCACGAGCAGACCCACCTGCGAGACACCGGCGGCGCCGGCGTAGAGCGCCGTCTCGAGTACGAGGTTCGTGAAGAGCTCGAGCGCGGTCATGAACGCCAGCACGTACAGCGGCTGGCGCCAGCCGTCCATCGCCGCGATCGCGATGACGATCGGCGCCACGAACGCCGCCGCCGGTCCCACGTAGGGCACGAAGCGCAGCACCGCGCCGAGCGAGGCCCAGACCACCGGATACGGCACCCCCAGCAGCCAGAGTCCGGTGCCGGCGGCCACGCCGTAGATGACGTTGACGAGCGTCTGCATCAGCAGCTGGCGTGCCACGCGGGCGCCAGCCTCGTCGAGCGCCCGCGTCGTGAGCACGATGTGGCCGTGGCCGATGACGCCGACGACCCGGTCGCGCAGGTCGCGGCGCTCGAGCAGCATGAAGATGACGAGCGCGATGACGAGTCCGGTGGACGCACCGAGCCCGAGCACCGGACCAAGCATGCCGAACGGCGACTGATCGGCGGCCTGTTCGGCGACGATGACGCGCGCCGGCCGCGGCTCGCGCGACACCGCGGCGAGCTCGCGCGCGAGCATCCAGCCGGCGCCGATGATGAGCGCGAACACCACGCAGACGGCGCCGAGCACCGCCGGCACGCGGCCGACGCGGCGTTCGAGCCAGCCGACCGTCGGCGACATGACGAACGTCAGCAGGGCGGCAAAGGCGATCGGCACGAGGAACTCGCGCGCCATGGCCATGGCGGCGATGAGCGCGAGCGTGCCGAGCACCGTCAGCCAGGTGCCGGCGGCATCGGCGCGGAGCGGGGTGTCGCGGGTCATCGGGGGGGCCGGCGGCACGCGCGGCGGATCACGACACGGGAGCCGTGCGCCCGGGCCAGCCGCAACGACGGGGCGCGGGAGTCCCCAGATCTCCCGCGCCCGCCGGCTCGCCCGGACGACGTGTCATGCCTGGTTGATCGAGGTGACGGCCAGGTGCGTCAGGCTGTGATTCGCCTTCTTCTCCTGGTCGAGGATGCTCGAGAGCAGCCCGTGCGCCTCGTCGTGACCGAGCGCCTTGGCCCATTCGCGCAGCGTGCCGTAGCGCGCGATCTCGTAGTGTTCGATGGCCTGGCAGGCGCCGATGACGGCGGCGTGTCTTGCCTGCTTGCCGGTGGCCTCCGCGAGAATGCCGTCGCACTCGCGGATGAGGCCCTCGATGGCCTCGCACTTCTCGCCCGAGGCCTTCTCGCCGATCGACGTGAACACGCGATCGAGCATCTTGATCTGCGCCCTGGTCTCGGAGAGGTGCGCCTTGAGCGCGTCCTTCAGGTCCTTCGACGAGACGCCGGAGATCACCTTGGGCAGCGCCCTGGTGATCGCGTGTTCGGCGAAGTACACGTCCTGGAGGGTGTGGTGGAACGCATCAGCCAGCGTCTTCATGGGATCTCCGTCCTACGCCCGGTCGAGGGCTTTGTCCACCTTGCGGCGGACGGTGTCGACGGCGTCCTTGGCGGCGCCAGCCGTTTCCTGCACGCGGCCCGACAGCTCGTCGGCGCGGCCCTCGGCCTCGAGCTGCGGGTCGTCGAGCAGTTCGCCGGCCTTCTTCTTCGCGGTGCCGACCGCGCGGGTGGCTTTGCCCTTGATCGTGTCCTTGTTCATGGCTCTGTCCTTTCGGTCGTCGTGACCTCCGACATGGAGGCCGTGGGGTCAGAAGCGGAGCGTCACGCCGAGCGTGCCGCGCCAGAAGTTGAAGCCGGTCAGGTCGAGATCGAGGCCGTCGCCGGCCTCGGTGTCCTGCACCGAACGGAAGTAGCGGATGTCGCCGCGCACGCCGACACGCTCGTTGAACTGGCCGAGCACGCCGCCGCCGACATTGATGCCGAAGCTGTTCTCATCGAGGTCGAAGACGTTGCCGAAGCTCGTCGCCTTCGTGCGGATGATGCCGGCGCCGGCCGCGACATACGGCCGGAACGAGGGGCCGCTGCCAGGCACCGACAGCATCAGGTTCGCCATCACCGTCGAGACATTGCTGTCGTCGATGAGGCCGCTGTCGCTGTCGAAGAACTTCGGCGTGATCGACGCGTCGATCTCGAAGCCGACGGCGCCGGCGCCGAGGAATGCGGCGCTGAGGCCGTAGTTCACCTGCTGTTCAGGCGCGCTGCCGCCGAAGGTCACGCCCAGGTACGGCGTCAACAGCCAGTCGGCGCGCGCCTCGCGCACGGTCACGGTACTCAGTGCGGCAGTCAGCACACACATCGCCAGCACGTTCGTTCTCATGGAATCTCCTCAAGGGCGGGTGACAGGAAGCGCGTTTCCACATCTGGCGACTCCTCGCCACAGTCACAGCAGACAGCGGGGGTGACGCGCTCCTCATCGCCCATGAACTTCAAGTCGCGTGCCACGAGGCGCGGCCCGGCGTGGAATGCGCCTTGCACTCGTGCAGGACACACGAAGTTCAGAAGGAGGTGCGTGATGCGATGGCTCATTCCTGTCGGTGTGGTGTTGATGCTCGCGGGCGGAGCAGGCGCGATCGCGGCCTACGTGCAGTCGGCCCGGCCGACGGCCGGCGACAGCACGAGCGCGAATCGCCCGTCCGACGGCGGCGTGCCGGCCGACGAGGCCAACCGCAGCAACGCCGGCTCGCTCATCCTGGCGCCGCTGGCCGGGCTGGCGCTGGCGCTCGGTGTGGGTTGCCTCGGCATCGGCATGGGCCGGTGGTCACATCCGGTGCCGTCGTATCGGCGCCCTGCCAATCCGTGGAACGAACAGCCCGCAGACAAGGGTGGCCCGCCCGTGGGCCTCGTGTAGACGCGCGGCACGAGGCCGCCGGCATGTCGCCGGCGGCGGTGTGAAGAGAAGTGAGGACGCAATGAAGGTACTTGGCGCACTGCTCGTCGTGGCGGGCCTGCTCGGCCTGCTCTACGGCGGCATTTCCTGGACGCGTAAGGACACGGTGATCGATGCAGGCCCGATCCAGGTGACGACCGACAAACGCGAATCGATGGCGCTGCCGCCGCTGGCCGGCGCGGCGCTGCTCATCGGCGGCATCGTGCTGCTCGCGAAGAAGTAGCACCGGCCGCCGTGGCGCGGCCGCTACGTACTTCGTGGCGGCCGCTGCCCACGCCGGGCGGCGAGACGGCCTCCGTACGCACGCGCGGAGCGACATGTCGGTTGCAGTCCAAGACACGACGACCACGTCCGGGGCGGATTGAGCCGCCCCGCATCGCGGAGGAGACGAGCCCATGGCGCAGGCACTGAGACGCATTCCCGTGGCCCGGAGTCAGGCGGACGATCGCTACGAGGAACTGAAGCGACTCCTCGAGGCGCGGCGTGACGTGCTGGCGCACGAGGTCCACGGCCGCCTGCGCGGCGTGCGTGCCGAACACGAGTCGCGCCCGCATGCCGGCGCCGACTTCGGCGAGGTCGCCGACACCGACATGCAGGACGACATCGAGTTCGCGCTGCTCGAGATGAAGGCGGAGACGCTCAACAAGGTGCACGAAGCCCTGACGCGCCTCGAACACGGCCGCTACGGCCACTGTCACGACTGCGGCGACGAGATCGCCGAGGCGCGTCTGCGCGCGCTGCCCTTCGCGGTGCGGTGCACGCCCTGTGAGACGATGCGCGAGCGCGACGTCCTGCGCGCGCAGGCCGAGTTCCGGCGCGGCGCGGCGCTGTTCGAGGCCCGCGGCTAGGGCGCTGCAACTGCCCGCGCGGCCCGATCGGGCCATGTACGACGCCAGGCACGCCGGCGGCGGCGTGAGCATGGCAACG
>JALHON010000358.1 GCA_022842985.1 Acidobacteriota bacterium
CCTCGGGACGCGGCGTGTCGCGGCGCGGCGGCCGCGGCGGCCGCGGTGGCGCGGTGACGGCTTCGGGCGACACCGGCTCGGCCGGCAGGAGCGGGTCGGGCTGGTATTCCGCGACGATACGCGGCGGCACCTCTGGCGGGGCCAGCGTGGGCATCACCGGCGATGCCACGGCCTGCGCCTTCGCGCACCCGGCAAGCGCACCGGCCACTGCCAGGCCGCACACGAGAGCGACCGCCCGGGGGAGCATGGCCGTATTGTAGCGCGCTCCGCCGCTGCCGGGCGGGCTCACGCCGCCCGCGGCAGCGCGATCGTGAAGGTGGTGCCGGTACCGGGCGTCGACTCGACGTCGATGTCGCCATGGTGCAGCTGCACGGTGCGGAACACCATCGAGAGGCCGATGCCGCTGCCGCCGGCTTTCGTCGTGAAGTAGAGGTCGAAGACCCGCGCCAGCTGCTCGGGCGGAATGCCGGTGCCGGTATCCCGCACCTTGAGCAGCGCGCGACCATCGCGGCCAGCCTCGGTCGTGAAGCGCAGCGTGCCGCCATGCGGCATCGCCTGGAGCGCGTTCATCGCCAGATTGAGCAGCGCCTGCCGCAGCATGGCGGGATCCGCGTCCACCTCGAGCGCCCGGTCGGCGGCCGACGCCTCGACGGTGACGCGCCCCGCCTCCGCCTCGGCGCGAATCGACTGCGCGACGTCGCTCGCGAGGGCGGCGAGCGACACCCGTTCGAGCCGCATGTCTTCCGGCCGCGCGAACTTCAGGAACCCCTGCACCACCGAGTCGAGCCGCTTGATCTCGTGGCCGATGATGTCGAGATGCGAGCGCACGTCGGCGGCCGGCTTGCCGCTCTCGATCTTGTTGCGCAGCAGCTCGAGGTGGATGGTCATGGCGTTCAGCGGATTCTTGACCTCGTGCGCGACGCCGGCCGTCAGGCGGCCAAGGGCCGTGACCCGCTTCGAGAGCTGCGCGAGTTCCTTGCCGGCGGCGCCGCCGGCCGGCAGGCGCCGGAGCTGCTGGCTGACGGCGTCGAACACGCCGCGCAGGTCCTGCACTTCGGCCTCCTGCAGGTCGAGCGTCACGCCGAGCTCGCCGCGGCCGAGGCGCGTCAGGCTGCTCTGGATGACGTGAATCGGCCGCAGCACCGCCTGCGACAGGAAGATGGCAACGAGCACGGCGACGAGCAGCGCGCCGGTGGCGGTGGCCAGCGCCGGCGCAATCGTGTCCTGCAGCGACTCGCGCACGAGCAGCGTCGAGATGCCGATGCGGATGTCGCCGAGCGTCTCGTCGCCGAGCAGCAGCGGCGCCCGCCACTCGAGCGTGCGGCCGCGCGAATTCCAGATCTCCCAGACCTGCGCCGGGCCGTTCTTGGCGAGCAGCTCGTCGAAGCTGCCGGCCGGCGGCAGCGGCTGACCGACGAGCGAGGTGTCACTCGCCGCCACGGCCACGTCGCCGGCATCGACGATGGCGGCGTAGGTCACGTCCTCCGAATAGATCGTCGCCTGCAGGATCGAGCGCACGCCGGCGTCGGCGGCGAGCTCCGCGTAGGCCGTCTCGCGTGTCGTGACCACTTCGCGGGCGCGATGGAACACCGCGTTCGTGAGCAGCTCGCCGCGGGCGCGGCTGTCTTCGAGCGAGAGCCGCGCGATCCGTGCCAGATGGGCAACGCTCAGCGCCACCACGATGGCGCCGACGAGCGCCGTGACACCCAGGATCTGCTTGAGGCGGATCGACACGGGAGGGACCTTGCAGGACCGGCCGGCGCGCGGCCTAGGCGCCCTGCTTCATCCGGTTGAGCTTGTTGTGCAGGGTCTTGAGGCTGATGCCGAGCATCTCGGCGGCCCGCGTCTTGTTGCCGCCGGCGGCATCCAGCGTGGCAAGGATGAGTTTCTGCTCGGCTTCGTCCACCGTCATGCCGGGCGTGAGCATCACGTCGGTCGAGGCGGCGAACGCAGCCGGCGTGGCGCGGCGCTCGCTCGAGAGCGGCGGCAGGTGCCTGGCTTCGATGAAGTCACCCTTGGCGAGGATGACGGCGCGTTCGATCACGTTGCGCAGCTCGCGCACGTTGCCGGGCCACTGGTAGGCCTCGAGCCGGCGCATCGCCTCGGGGTCCACCGCCTTGACCGACTTCTGGTCGCGCTGGTTGAACTCTTCGACGAAGGTCTGCACGAGCAGCGGCAGGTCTTCCTTGCGGTCGCGCAGCGGCGGCAGGGCGATGGTGAAGACGTTGAGCCGGTAGTAGAGGTCTTCGCGCAGCTTGCCGCTCTTCACCGCGGTGGCCGGATCGACGTTCGTCGCCGCCATCACCCGCACGTCGACGTCCTGCTCGGTACGGCCGCCGAGGCGGCGGAAGCGCCGCTCCTGCAGCACGCGCAGCAGCTTCACCTGCGTCGCCGGCACCATCTCGGCGATCTCGTCGAGGAAGAGCGTGCCGCGGTCGGCCAGCTCGAAGCAGCCGGCGCGGCGTTCATAGGCGCCGGTGAAGGCGCCCTTCTCGTGGCCGAAGATCTCGCTCTCGAGCAGCGTCTCTGGAATCGCCGCGCAGTTGATCGCCACATACGGCTGCGTCGCCCGCGGACTGAGCTGGTGCAGCGTCTGCGCCACGAGCTCCTTGCCGGTGCCGGATTCGCCGATGATGAGCACCGAGGCCGTGGTGGGCGCCGCCTGCTCGACCACGTTGTAGACCTTGCGCATCTCGCGGCTGGCGCCGACCATGCGGCCGAAGCGGCCTTCCTCGCGCAGACTCCGCCGCAGTTCGGTGTTCTCGCGGCGGGCCGCGCTCAGCTCCGACAGGCGTTCGAGCAGGTGCCGCAGGCGCTGCGGATCGACCGGCTTGGTCAGGTAGTCTTCGGCGCCGCGCTTGAGCGCATCCACGGCCGTTTCCACGGTGCCCTGGGCGGTGAGCAGCACGAAGTAGAGGTGCGCGAGGTCCTCGCCGAGGGCCGACAGCAGCGCCAGCCCGTCCATCCGCGGCATGACGAGGTCGCTCACGACGATCGTCGGCCGGAAGGCCGTGACCATCGCCAGTGCCTGTTCCCCATCCGGCGCCGACTCCACGGTGAAGCCCCACGTCCGCACGAGTTCGGTCAATCCCACGCGCGCGGACTCGTCGTCTTCGACGATGAGCACCCGCTGCGCGGCCACGGCCGCCTTCACCGCATCGGTCACGGGGAAAGTGTACCATCGCACAGGCGCGCCGATGCTCACGCCCGGGCAGGACCCACACGAATTCCCGCCCCCCGGCGATGCGGCTGCCGCGTCGCCCGAGGGGCCCGCCCCGCCCGGACCGCCGCCACTGTCGCGGGCGCGGGCGGTCGGCGAGGCGGTGCTCTGTTCGAGTTATCCCACGCAGATGGTGGCCGCGGCACTCCTGTGGGCGTTCGGCGTCGCCGGCGCGGGTGCGGACGGCGCCCTGAATGCCACCTTCATCATCGCCATCTCGCTGCTCGACGCGGCCTTCGTCGTCGCGCTCATCGTCTATTTCCTGCGCCGGCGGGGCGAATCGGTCGGCGCGGTGATGTTTGGCACAGCGCCGCGGTGGCGCGAAGCGGCGTTCGGTGTGGGGCTCGTGGTGCCGGTCACGATCGGCGTCGCGCTGCTCGTCGCCGGCCTGCGCGTGCTGTGGCCGTCACTGCAGAACGTGCCGGTCAACCCGCTCACCGCACTCATGGCAGACCCGCGGCTCGTCGTCGCGTTCGCCCTGGTGGTGGTGCTGGCGGGCGGCGTGCGGGAAGAAGTGCAGCGGGCGTTTCAGCTCCACCGACTGACCCCGCAGGTTCTGCCCCCCGGCACGGCGCTGCTCGTCGCGAGCATCGCGTTCGGACTCGGACACACGGTGCAGGGCCGCGACGTCGCCGTCGCCACCTTCGCCCTCGGCGTGCTGTGGGGCGCGATGTGGCTGCGCCGCCGCAGCATCATCGCGGGAGCCGTCTGCCATGCGCTCTTCAACCTCGGGCAGGTCCTCGCGGCGTGGGCCGTCGGCCGCCAGATCTGAACGCCCCTGCGGCGCGCGTCAGGGGCGCGGCGCGAAGGTCACGACGCTCGTCCGGCGGCGCAGATCGGCCAGCCAGTCGGCGATGAGCTCGCGGCGGCGCTCCTGGATGAGCCGCGTCCGCGCG
>JALHON010000359.1 GCA_022842985.1 Acidobacteriota bacterium
CGGCCTCGCGCACCTGGAGATCGCGCGGGCCGGGCGCGACGGCGTCGGCGCCGGACAGCTGCAGGGTGCGCGCCCGCGCGGCGAGGAAGTCGGGCACGACGAGCGTGAGGCGTTCGTCGTCGCTCACCGGCTGACCTGACGCGCGCCACACCTCCACGTCGTCTTTCCCGCCGCGGCAGCTGATGTCGAAGCGCAGGCCGGCCACGCCGAGCGCCCGCGTGCGCCAGCGTGGCCGCTGCAGGTGGTCGCGCAAGAGCGCGCGCAGATCGGCGCCGCGCAGGCTGAGTGTGACGAGGCGGTTGTCGAACGGAAAGAGGTCGTAGAGCGCGCCGAGCGTGAGCGGCCCGGCGGCCAGGTCCGCGCGCAGCCCGCCGGGGCCGGCGCCGTAGCTGAGCGCGCCGTCGGCACCGGGCACGGCCGCGGCGAGGGCATCGGCGATGAGGTTGCCGAGCGGCGACTCGGCGTCCCCCGGGCCGCGCCCGATCGGCGCATCGAGCGCAACACCGAGCGGCGTCCGCCGCCATGCCGCCACGCGCGCCAGCATCGGCGCCATCGCCTCGGTGACGGCCGCGCTCGGCGTGACGTCGCGTCCTTCGTAGCGCGCCGGCACCGTCGTGGCCGAGGCCGCCGGGGCGCAGACGCCGGACGCCGCCTCCTGCCACGCGCAGATCTCCTGCGGCGCGAAGATCGTAGCGCTGCTCACCCTGCCGGTGACCGGCGACACGCGCAGGTCCACACGGCTGAAGGCGCGTCCCCACGAGTAGGCCTGCACGATCGGGATGCCGGCGACACGATGGGCGACGCCGTCGTGGGTGTGGCCGGCCACGATGACATCGACGAGGCCCGCCGGCAGGCGCCGCGCCACGTCGAAGATCTCGGACGTGTCGTCGCACGACGTCAGGTCCTCGGGCGCGGTGAAGACGCCGCAGGTGCCGCCCGCGTGCGCCACGACCACGACCACCTGCGCGCCGCGGGCGCGCAGCGCCGTCCCCTCGCGCACGATGGCGCCGACGAGGGGCGTCGTCGCCAGGCCGCCCACGTTGGCGGCGAGCGTGAGCGACAGCGCGTCGTAGGTCATCACGCCGACGAGCCCCACGCGCACGCCGGCCACGGTCACGAGGGCGGACGGCACGACGTTCGGCCACGCCACCGGCGTGAGCGCCGGCGACTCGGTGAGATTCGCCGCGAGCATCGGGTAGCGGGCCCGTCGTGCCAGCGCCTTGAGGGCGCCGCGCGGGTCGCCCGAGGCGGTGCCGAACGGCCACTGGTCTACCGCCCCGTATTCGAGGTCGTGGTTGCCGAGCGCGCCGGCAGTGTAGCCGAGCGCGCCATAGGCGTCGACGACGACCGCCCCTTCCGACATGTTCGACTCGATGCCGCCGAGATACGTATCGCCGGCATCCAGCAGCACGACCCCGCCGCCGTCGGCGGCCCTGGCCGCCCTGAGGTTGGCGAGGTAGCCGCCGAAGGCCGCCAGGCCGCCCCGCCCCTCGCGCGGGAAGACGTACCCGTGCAGGTCGGTCGTGCCGATAACCGAAAGAGTGAGGTCGCCGGACGTCTGCATCGTCAGGGCCGGGGCGGCGCCAGCCGCCAGCCCCGCCACCAGGGTCAGGACGGCTGCCGCGGCCGCGGCGGGGCGGCTGCGCCGCGCCGGGCGGGGGAACCGTGACACGTCCGGAGGAGTCGTATCGGCCATTGGGGGCACGAGCCGCACAAGGATACCCGGCGATGCCCGTCGGCGCGCCGCCGAATCGGTGCGCAGGGCGTAGAATGGAAAGTCTGCCCGGTTCCCAGGAGTTCATGTCCACCGACGCGCGCGTACGCGGAAAGTTCCTCGAGGTCGGCGGCCGGCGCTTTCTCGTCAAGGGCGTGACCTATGGCACGTTCGCCCCTGACGCGGCGGGCCGGCAGTACCCGCCCCTCGCCCGCGTGCAGCAGGACTTCGCGGCCATGGCCGCGGCCGGCGTCAACACCGTCCGCACCTACACGCCGCCCACCGACGAGATCCTCGACGCCGCCGCGGCGCATGGCCTGCGGCTCATGATCGGCCTGCCGTGGATGCAGCACGTGGCGTTCCTCGACGACGCCGCCCTCGCCCGCCGCATCCGTCGCGACCTGGCCGCCGAGGTCGGGCGCCTGGCCGCACATCCCGCCGCGCTGCTCTTCGCGCTCGGCAACGAGATTCCGCCCGGCGTCGTGCGCTGGCACGGCGCGCCGCGCGTCGAGCAGTTCCTGCATGGCCTCTACGACGAGGCCAAAGCGGCGGCGCCCGCGGCACTGCTCACCTACGCGAACTTCCCGCCCACGGAATACCTGGACCTCGGGTTCTTCGACGTCTGCGCGTTCAACGTCTACCTCCATCGCGAGAAGGACCTGCGCGCCTACCTGGGCCGCCTGCAGCACCTGGCGGGCGCCAAGCCGCTGCTGCTGACCGAGGCCGGCGCCGACAGCATCCGCGAAGGGCTCGCCGGCCAGGCCCACCTCACCGCCGCGCAGCTTTCTGCCGCCTACGCGGAAGGGGCGGCCGGCGCGGTGGCCTTCGCGTGGACGGATGAATGGTGGCGTGGCGGCCACGAGGTGACCGACTGGGCGTTCGGCCTGGTGGACCGCGAGCGCCAGCCGAAGCCGGCGCTCGCGAGCGTCGCGCGTGTGTTCGCCGAGGCGCCGTATCCCGTCGAGGTGCAGGCGACGTGGCCCAAGGTGTCGGTCGTGGTCTGCGCCTACAACGCCGAAGACACCATCGACGACTGCCTGCGCTCGCTCGCCGCGCTCACCTATCCCGACTACGAGACGATCGTCATCGACGACGGCTCGCGCGATGCCACGGCCGCCATCACGCGGCGCTATCCGAACGTCCGCCTCATCAGCATTCCGAACGGCGGCCTCGCCGCGGCGCGCAACCTCGGCATCGCCGAAGCGCGCGGCGAGATCGTGGCCTACACCGACGCCGACGTGCGCGTCGATCCCGACTGGCTGACGTATCTCGTGCAGCCGATGCTGCGCGGCACGATGGCCGGCTCCGGCGGCCCGAACGTGGTGCCGGAAGACGACGGCTGGATCGCGCAGGCCGTGGCGCGCGCGCCCGGCGGCCCGACGCACGTGCTGCTCGACGACCGCGTCGCCGAACACGTGCCCGGCTGCAACATGGCGTTCCGCAAGTCGGCGCTCGAGGCGATTGACGGCTTCAACCCCGTGTATCTGCGCGCCGGCGACGACGTGGACATCTGCTGGCGCCTGCAGGCGCGCGGCGAGGTCATCGGCTTTGCCCCCTCGGCGCTCGTCTGGCACCACCACCGCGCGACGGTGAAGGGCTACTGGCGGCAGCAGGCCGGCTACGGCGAGGGCGAGACCTGGCTCGAGGCGCATCACCCCGAGAAGTTCGTCGGCGGGCAGATGTTGTGGCGCGGCCGGATCTACAGTGCGCTGCCCTTCGTCGGCGCACTCGCCGGCCGCCGCGTGAACACCGGCGTCTTCGGCACGGCGGCCTTCCCGTCCGTCTACCGCACCGACGCCCATCCGTTCCAGTTCCTGCCGCATTCGCCGGCCTGGATGTTCGGCTCGACGCTGCTGCTGCTCGCCGGACTGGTCACGCTGCTCGTCCGCCCGGGCGATGCCGCGTGGCTGCTCGCCGCCTGCGGCCTCGTGGGCTGGGGCACGACGCTCGGCCGCTGCGCCGCCTTCGCGTGGCGCTCGGATCTCTCCGGGGCACCGCCGATCCCGCACGCCTCGGCCCGGCGCAGCCGCTGGCAGTACCGCCTGCTCATCGCCTGGCTGCACGTGCTGCAGCCGATCGCCCGCATCCTCGGCCGGCTGCGCGGGCTGGCCGATCCGCCCGACGTGGGTGATTCGCCGCACACGACCGGCGTACCGTGGCGTGCCCCGGCGCCGTCACCCGCCACCATCCTCGCCTCGGCGCGGCTGCAGGTGGGCAGCACGGTCGAGTGGACCTTCTGGAACGAAGGCTGGATGGCGCCGCCGGCGTTCCTCACGGCACTCGCCTCGAGCCTGCGCGCGGCGCGGCCGTCGCTGCGCGTGCACGTCGACGAAGGCTGGCACGCCGACCGCGACCTCAGCATGGCCGTGGGCCGCTG
>JALHON010000360.1 GCA_022842985.1 Acidobacteriota bacterium
GCACGCCGGCCGTGGGGCGGTCGAGCGCCAGCGCCAGGCCCTGCACCTCGGCCACGCCGATACGGAGGCCGGTGAAGCCGCCGGGGCCGGTGGCGACGGCGAAGACGTCCACGGCGCCGAGCGCGAGGCCGGCATCGGCGAGGATCGCGCGCAGGTCGGCGGGAATCCGTTCGGCATGGGAGACGCGCGCGTCACCCGGCCGCGCGAGCACCACGGTGTCGTCGCGCAGCAGGGCGACGCTGCCGTCGCGGGAAGTCGTGTCGAGGGCCAGCACCCACATGCGTGCGCCGCGTCCGCGGCAACCCGACTATACTCGACGACGCGACGGCCGGCGCCCGCCGGTCGGCTCCCGTCGAGGTATCCCTGTCTCCCGCTCCTGACTCCGCCCCTCCCCTGCCCACGCTCGGCGCCACGACCACGCCGGCCATGCGGCAGTACCTCGAGGCCAAGCGGCAGTATCCGCTCGCGCTCATGCTGTTCCGCATGGGCGACTTCTACGAGCTCTTCTACGAAGACGCGCTCGTCGCCGCCCGTGCGCTCGATCTCACGCTGACCTCGCGATCGAAGGACCCGAGCGGCGCCGCCGTCCCGATGTGCGGTGTGCCGTTCCACGCCGCCGACGGCTACATCACGCGCCTCGTGAAGCTCGGCCATCGCGTGGCGGTCTGCGAGCAGATCGAAGACCCGAAGAAAGCCAAGGGCGTCGTGAAGCGCGATGTCGTGCGCGTCATCACGCCCGGCACGCTGGCCGACGCCTCGTATCTCGACGCGCGCGAGCCGGCGTTCCTGCTCGCGGCCACGGGCCTCGACCAGCCGCCGGGACCGCAGCAGCGGCTCGGCGTGGCGCTGCTGGACCTCTCCACCGGCGAGTTCCAGGCCACGGAGTTCTCCGGACCGGCCGCGCGGCAGGCGCTCGACGACGAGATCGCCGTGCTGCAGCCGCGCGAGATCGTCGTGGCGGCCGGCGTGGACGTGACCGCGGCCCTGCCGTCGGTGGCCGCCGCGAGGATCGCCGTGACGCCGGTGGATGGCTGGACGTTCGATGCGGCGCGCGCCAGCGCGACGCTCTGCGAGCAGCTGCGCGTGGCGGGGCTCCAGGGCTTCGGCCTCGACGCGCGGCCGGCGGCGGTGGCTGCGGCCGGGGCCCTCGTGCACTACCTGCGCGAGACGCAGAAGGCGGATCTCGCGCACGTGCGCACCATCCGCCTGCGCGAAACGGCCGACCGCCTGCTCATCGATCCCACGACGCTGCAGCACCTCGAAGTGGTGGAGTCGTCGAAGGGCGGGCGCAGCGGCTCGCTGCTCGATGAAATCGATCGCACGGTCACGCCGATGGGCGGCCGGCTCCTGCGCAGCTGGCTCATCGCGCCGCTCGTCTCGCTCGACCGCATCCGCGAACGGCTCGACGCGGTCGAGGAGCTCGCCTTCCGCGCCGCCGATCGCGGCAAGGTGCGCGACACGCTGAAGGTGGTGCTCGATCTCGAGCGGCTCGTCTCGAAGGTGGCGCTCTCGACCGCCAGCCCGCGCGATCTCGTGGCCCTCGCCCGCTCGCTCGCCGCCGTGCCGCGCACGCGGCTGCTGCTCGGCGAGTGCCAGGCGCCGCTCATCACCTCGCTCGTCGCCGCGCTCGACGACCTGCCGGACGTGCGCGGGAGGATCGACGCCACGCTCGTGGATGAGCCCCCCGCCCTCGCCCGCGACGGCGACGCGATTCGCGACGGCGTGGACGCGGAGCTCGACGAGCTGCGCCGCATCAGCCGCTCCGGCAAGCAGATCATCGCGGAACTCGAAGCCGCCGAACGCACGCGCACCGGCATTGCCTCGCTCAAGGTGCGCTTCAACCGCGTCTTCGGCTACTACATCGAAATCTCGAAGTCGAACCTGCACGCGGTGCCCGACGACTACATCCGCAAGCAGACGATCGCCGGCGGCGAACGCTTCGTCACGCCGGCCCTCAAGTCGCACGAAGAAAAGGTGCTCGGCGCCGACGAACGCAGCGTCGAACGCGAGCTCGAACTCTTCGAGACGCTGCGCCGCGAGGTGTCGGCGGCCTCTGCCCGCGTGCTTGAGACGGCGCGCGCCGTCGCGGCGCTCGATGTGCTCGCCGGCCTCGCCGAGACGGCCGCGCTCGGCAACTTCACCAAGCCGCACGTGCACGACGGCGACGAGCTGAGCGCGACCGACGTACGGCATCCCGTGGTGGAACGCCTCGCCGGCGGCACGTTCGTACCGAACGACGTGATGCTGAACGGCTCGACGCACCAGCTCGTCGTGCTGACCGGGCCGAACATGGGCGGCAAGTCCACCTATCTGCGGCAGGTGGCGCTGCTCTCGCTGCTCGCGCAGGCCGGCTCGTTCGTGCCGGCGCGCGATGCCAAGCTCGGCCTGGTCGATCGCATCTATGCGCGCGTCGGCGCCTCCGACAACATCGCGCGCGGCCAGTCGACCTTCATGGTCGAGATGCAGGAAACGGCGCTCATCCTGAACGGCGCCACGTCACGCAGCCTCGTCGTGCTCGACGAAGTGGGCCGCGGCACGGCCACCTTCGACGGCCTGAGCATCGCCTGGGCAGTGGCCGAACACCTCGCCACGAACCACCGGGCGCGGCCGAAGACCCTCTTTGCCACGCACTATCACGAGCTCACGGATCTGGCCGACGGCGTGCCGGGGGTGGTGAACGCGCACGTCGCGGTGCAGGAGTGGAAGGACGACATCGTCTTCCTGCACAAGATCAAGCCGGGACGGTCCGACCGCAGCTACGGCATCCACGTGGCGCGGCTCGCCGGACTGCCCGGATCGGTGCTCGGGCGGGCGCGGGAGATCCTGACGGCGCTCGAGCGGGATGAACTGGCGCGGGGCGGAAAGCCGGCGATCAGCGGCGCCGCGCCGGTGGCGCAGCAGCAGCTCGGGCTCTTCCAGGCGGTGGCCGATGACGTGCTGCGCGAACGCCTGCGGGCGATCGACGTGAACCAGACGACGCCGCTCGACGCCCTGCGGCTGCTGGCCGATCTGAAGCGCGAAGCCGCCGAGTGAGCGGCCGGGGCCGCGTGGGCCCCGGTGCCGCGCCAGGCGCCTAACTCTTGATCTTGTCGAGTTCCGCGCGCGCCTCGGCGGCAAACGGCGACTCGGCGTGCTTCTCGACGATCTCGTTCAGGGTCTTGCGGGCGTCGTCGACCTTGCCGGCGCCGCGGTAGGCCCGCGCCAGCTCCATCAGCACCCCTTCCACCGGCATGCCGGCGGTGGTCTGCGTGCTGAGCGCCTTCAGGCCCTCGATGGCCGGGTCGAACTGCCCCGCCCGGATCTGCGCCTGCGCCTTGCCGAGCGCCGCGCCCTTGGCGACGATGTCGGTGCCGCTCGCCAGCTGCTCGTAATGGGTCTTCGCTTCGTCGAAGCGGCCGAGCGCCACGAGAATCGACGCCGCGTTCAGGCGCGCCAGGCGGCCCGGCGTGCTCGACGGCGACGAGTCGGCGGCCGTGATGAACTTCGGCAGCGCGGCTTCGAGCTTCGCCTTCTCGGTGGGATAGGTGCCGGGGGCCTGCGCGGGTACGCCCGTGCCGCCTTCCATGCCCGGCGGCGCCGGCGCCTGCACCGGCGCCTCGTAGACCACCATGGCGTCGGCCAGCAGGCCGCTCACCGTGGAGTCCTTGGTGCGCTGCCAGGTCAGGAAGCCGCCGACGGCCACGAGGATCGCCAGCACGGCCCCGCCAATCGCCAGGACCTGCGAACGGTTCTGCCCGAACGTCTCGGACGCGGCGGCCAGGGCGTGGGCCACTTCGTTTTCCTTCAGGTGCTCTTTCTCGGAGTGCTTCATAAGTCTCTGCCGTAGGGGACGATGGCGACCCCTCAGTGTATCAGCGGGCGGACTCGGCCGTCACGTCGTAGCGGAAGGCCTCCCAGCGGGGCCCGCAGTGGGCTTCGGCCCGCACTCGCAGCAGGCGGACGCCGGCGCCGGCGAGCAGCGCCTCCACCTCCTGGCGCGGCACGGCGTGCATTTCCATCACCGGCTCGAAGGCGGGCGCGGGGCTGGCGGGTGGTGGCGCGGCCGGTGCGGGCGTGG
>JALHON010000361.1 GCA_022842985.1 Acidobacteriota bacterium
GCCGGCGCGGCCAGCGGCGCGGTGTCGGCCGTCGACTGCGCACGCGCGGCGGCAGGCACCGCCAGCAGCAGCGTCAGCAGGAGGGGGAGGGGACGCATCAGAAGAAGACCGAGACCGACGCCCCGAACGTGTGCTGCCAGAGGGTGCCGTTCCGCACACGTTCCTGGCGGCTCGTGCTGCCGGAGATGGAGAGGAACAGACGCCCGACCAGCACGTCCGCGCCGGCGCGGAACGTGTCGGCGTCGAGCTGGCGCAGTTCGGCGCTGTCGGTGAGTTCCTCGCGGCTCGCGCCGCGGCTGTAACCGGCCGACAGGAAACTTTCGCCGTCGCCGCGGATGTAGCGGCGCACGAGCCCGTGATACGACAGCGAGTCTTCCGGCCCTTCGTAGTCGGGCACCGAAAAGATCCGCCCGGTGATCATCCAGTTGCCGGTGTACTTCGTCAGCGTGCCGACGTAGATGTCGGTGGTGCTGCTGAACGCCAGCCGGCGCATGCCGACGGAGGCCTCGAAGCCGCGGCCGAGCGACTGGTAGAGGTCTGCCGCGACGCGGTAGTTCGGGAAGAGGGTGTCGTCCTTGGCGCGGCCGTAGGAGACGAAGCCGTAGGTGCCGGAGCGGAAGCTCGGGTAGAACTCCACCTCGAAGAGGCGGTCGGAGTAACCGAAGCGCTCGGCGTGGCTGACCCGCGCGATGACGCTGCCCACCGGGGTCTGGCGGCCGAGCGAGGTCGTGTATTCGTTCCAGGGCGTGCGCTGGTCCGAGAACCGGTCGGCGCCGTAGCCCATGCTGAGCGTCCACGGCCGGAGCTCGGTATCGAGGCGGTTCTTGAGGTTCCGGGCCTGCACATGGCCGGGCTGGCGGGCCAGCAGGCTCATCACGGCCTGCCGGGCCTCGCGACGGCGGCCGAGCCCGTCCAGAGCGCGGGCGTCGAGCATGATCCACTCGACGTCGTAGGGCCGCTGGGCCCGGCCCGTGGCGGCAAGCTCCTGGAGGAGGTCGTAACGGCCGGTCCACCAGGCCACGTTGGCAAGCGCCACACGGGCGTCGTTATAGGTCGGGGACTGCTCCAGCACGCGGCGGAGCTCCCGTTCCGCCTCGTCGTACTTGCCGTCCCACGACAGCACGACACCGAGCAGGAGGCGGGCGTCCGCATCGCGGGGGAATGTCTCGAGGTGTGCCGTCAGCATCTTGACGGCTTCGGCGCGCTTCCCGCCGATGGCGGCAGACCGGGCTTCGGTGCGCACGGCCTCCGACTGCGCCCACGCGGGTACGACCCCTGCGGCAGTCAGGAGAACGGCCAGTACCAGCAGCGAACCGGCTCGGCGCGCGCACTCGGGCATCACCCCCGGTGTTTCGGCGCGGACGTGTTGGGTCTGCAGGGTGGGGGGGCAGCGGGGACGGGTCTGGCCGTTCCCCTCCATCTTGTTGACCAGCCGCGACTTCCACGCGACCGAGAGGGCCGGATACGAGACGGGCGCATGATATGATTCCGACCGCCATGGAACAGGTGACGCTCACGATTGATGGCGCCCAGGTGACGGTGCCCAAGGGAACCTCTGTACTGCAGGCGGCAATTTCCGCCGGCATCCAGGTGCCCTACTACTGCTATCACCCGGGGCTCGGCATCGACGCCTCGTGCCGCGTCTGTCTCGTGAAGATCGAGAAGATGGGGAAGCTGCAGACGTCGTGTTCGACGCCCGCGGCCGAAGGCATGGTGGTGCACACGAAGGACGCGGAGAGCACCGAAGCCCGCGCCGGTGTCTTCGAGTTCCTGCTCATCAACCATCCGCTCGACTGCCCGGTGTGCGACAAGGGCGGCGAGTGCCCGCTGCAGGACTTCTCGTACGAGTTCGGCAACGTCCAGAGCCGCATGGATTTCCCGCGGCGCACGTTCGACGGCGAAGGCGTGAAGGCCGACGTGGACTTCGGGCCCACGCTGATGCTGAACCGCAACCGCTGCATCATGTGCACGCGCTGCGCGCGCTTCATGGACGAAGTCGACGGCGACGCGCAGATCGGCGTCATCAACCGCGGCAACGGCAGCGAAATCGGCACCTTCAACGAACAGGGCGTGCACTCGCTGCTCTCGGGCAACCTGATGGACGTCTGCCCGGTGGGCGCCATCACCACGAAGCAGTACCGCTTCCGCTCGCGGCCGTGGGACAACCCGAACGCGATCGACACGATCTGCACCGGCTGCTCGAAGGGCTGCGCCACCACGGCGTGGCTGCGCGCCAAGCCCGAATGGGCCAAGGGCTCGCAGCTCGTGCGCGTGACGCCGCGCTTCAATCCCGCGGTGAACGGCTACTGGATGTGCGACATCGGCCGCTTCCAGTACGGCTGGGTGGAGGGTCCCGACCGCCTGCGCAAGCCGCAGCTGCGCACGAAGGACGGCGCCCAGCAGACGGCCACGTGGAAGGACGCGCTCACCAAGGTGCGCGACCTGCTGAACGCCGCCGGCCGCCGCGATCCCGCCTCGGTGCGTTTCCTCGTCTCGGCGCACGCGAGCCTCGAAGAACTCTTCCTCGTGAAGCGCGTGGCCACCGAACTCAAGGGTGACGCCAGCGCCGCGCACGTCGCCATCACGTGGCGCCGCTCGGCCAAGGCGCAGCCGGCCAACACGAAGTTCCACGTGCCCGCCACCGATGCGCCGAACGTCACGGGTGCGCGCGATCTCGGCCTCGCCGTGGGCGCGGGCCTCGACGGCACGCCGGATCTCTCGGGCCTGCGCGCGGCGGTCGAGGGCGGTCTCGTCGACGTGCTCTACGTCGTGGATCCGGGTCCGGCCGAGTCGCTCGGCGACGTGGCCTGGGTGCTCGAAGCCAAGGCGGCCGGCAAGATCAAGGCGCTCGTCTACCAGGGTGTGCTCACGGGCGCGATGGCCACGGCGGCCGATGTCGTGCTGCCCGGCGCCGCCTGGGTCGAGAAGGACGGCTGCTTCACGAACGATCAGGGCATGCTGCAGGCCGCCTCGAAGGCGATCGTCACGCCCGGCGAAGCGGTGGAAGACTGGCAGATCCTCACGAGCGTGGCGGCGGCCCTCGGCCTGCCGTTCAGCTACGAGTCGTCGGCCGCGGTGCGCGTCGATCTCGCGCAGGCGCTGGCCGGCCAGCCGATCTACGAAACGCTCGGCGTGCAGACGTTCAACCGTCCGGTGAGCGCCGCCACGTGGCTGCAGGCCTCGAATCCGTCCGAACGCTGGAAGTGGGACGTGATGTATCAGGACCTGCCGCCGGTGAAGGGGCACAACGTGCAGATGGAACACGCCGCCAAGCCGTCGGTGATTCCGCTGCGACTCGTCACCGACGAACTGGGCCGCGCGTCGGACTGACGCGCGACACCATCCGTTCCGCATGCGACATCCCGCCGTCCGCTGGTCCGTGCTCGCCATCGCCGTGGTGGCGGCGGCGGGTTGCTGCTACTGGGCGGCCACGCTCGAACGGCGCGCGCTCGACCAGCGCCGCACGCTGAGCGCGGCGACCAGCGATGCCCGCAGCCTGCAGAAGGCGCTCGCCGACACGCGCCGCGCGCTGAGCGCGATGGCGTCGCCCGGCCAGGCGGCGGTGAGCTGGAGCCGGCAGGCCACCGCGTCCATCGACATGGCGCGCGCCAAACTGGCCGCGCTCATGACCACCGAAGGCGGCGCGGGCCTGCGTCCCCACGCCGAACGTCTCGACAAACTCGCCGACGCTGAAGCGCGCCTGCACGACAACGCCGTGAGCGGACGCGCGCTCATGGCGAGCGACGTCGCCTTCGGCGAAGCGCTGCCACACGTCGACGCGCTCGATCACCAGGTGGCGGAAACCATCGGCGCGATGATCGAGACAGCGGATCGCGATCTCGCGACCGCGCGCGACCAGCAGATTCTCGCGCTCGCCGGCGCGCTCGGGGTGCTCGGGGTGGCGGCCGTGCTGCTCACGCCCACGCCGCGCCGCCGCGACGACGACGCGCCCGCGACGGCAGACACGGCCGGGGGCACCGAGCCGGGGACCGACGGTCTGTCGCTGGCCA
>JALHON010000362.1 GCA_022842985.1 Acidobacteriota bacterium
GCTCGCGTTCACGGGCGCGCTGTCGCTGGCCACCGGGCGGTCGTCGGTGCTGCTGGCGGCGCAGCTCACGCTCGATCACATCAAGTGTTTCGTCATCGACGGCGACGACCACGACCACGACCACCCGATGACGGCCGACGCCGCGCAGGCGCACTTCCACCAGGACTTCGGGATGGACGTCCGGCTACCGGTGCCGCCCGCGGGCAGCCAGGCCAAGCTCGTGAGCGTGCGTCAGTGCCTCTACGGCGAGGGCTGGATCGCCCATGCGCTCTACCGGGTGGACGGGGAAGCGGTCTCGCTCTTCGTGATGCGCGGCCGGAACGCCTCGCCGGCCGACATCGACGCCTTCGGGCGCCATACCTCGGTGGTCACCAGGGGCGACTCGACCTACGTGCTCGTCGCGCCAGCCGGGCTGTCTGGTGTGGCTGACGCCGTGGGTCTTGAGGCAGAATGACGGGTATGGAGTCCGAAACCCCGTCCACCTCGTCGGGTACGTCCATGCGCACCGTCGCCATCATCGCCACGGTGGTCGCCCTCATCGGCATCAGCATTCCCTTCACGTGGGACTCGCATGCGGATGCCGGCGGCGAGCCGATCACGGCGCCGTTCATCGAACCGGTGGCGGCGCATGCCTCGGCGCTCGAACTCGAAGCGCAGGCCGACGCCGCGGCCTGCATGCCGAATGCGAAGCCCGCGACGGACTTCACGCTGCCGGCGCTCGACGGCAAGAAGGTCTCGCTCAGCCAGTTCAAGGGCAAGGTCGTGCTGCTGAACTTCTGGGCCACGTGGTGCGGCCCCTGCAAAGCCGAGATCCCCGCGTTCGTCGAACTGCAGGCGCAGTACAAGAACGACCTGGTGATCGTCGGGCTCTCGGTGGATGACCCGGCCGACAAGGCCAAGGCCTTCGCGGATCAGTACAAGGTCAACTATCCGATGGTGCTCGGCCTCGGGCATGACGAGATTCAGGACGCCTACGGGCCGATCTACGGGATTCCCGCGTCGTTCCTCATCAGCCGCGACGGCAAGGTCTGCAAGCGGCATCTCGGTATTGCACCCAAGTCGCAGTTCGAGCGCGAGATCAAAGCCCTGCTCTGAAGTGCGCGTGTAGTATGATCCTTTCAGTTCGATGCTGAAGGGCTTCACACACGCGCGTCTCGCCTGCGGCTGCCGCCTCGCGTTCCGCGAGGGCACCGGCGGCAGTCCGGTCACCGTCATCGTCGAGGCGAAGTCCCCAGCGTGTCCGAACTCGATGCACGTGCGCGACGTGCCCATCTACGATCATCGGGAAGCGCTGCGTCCGGCGACGCGCCCGCTGCCGATCGAAGAAGGGTTCGAGGAAGAGAGCTAGCCGCCGCCACCGTGTTCTGGGGCGTGCAGGCGTCATCGCTGCTCGTCTTCACGGTGCCGTTCACCTGGTCGCTCGTGGCCGTCTGGGCCGCCTCGCACTTCATCCGCGCCATCGGCCTCACCCTCGCGTTCCACCGCTACTTCGCGCACCGCGCCTTCGAACTCTCGCGTCCCGCCCGCTTCTTCTGGGCCTTTGCCGGCACGGCGGCGATGCAGAAGGGGCCGATCTGGTGGGCCGGGCACCACATCAGCCACCACAAGTACGCCGACCGCGAGGGCGACCCGCACAGTCCGGCGGTGAGCGGCTTCTACTACGCCCACGTCGGCTGGTTCCTGCACGACGCCCGCCACGAGACCCTGCCGCCCACGAATCCCGTCGTGCGCGATTTCGGCCGCGTGCCTGAGATCGCCTGGCTCGAACGCTACTACGTGGTGCCGCCGCTGCTGCTGGCGCTGGCGCTCTACCTCGCCGGCGGCTACGCGTGGCTCGTGTGGGGCTTCTCGCTTGCCACGACCACGCTCGCGCACGCCACCTTCTCGATCAACACGATCAACCACCTGTGGGGCTCGCGGCGCTTCGACACGCCCGACGAGTCGCGCAACAACGCCGTCACGGCGTTCTTCGCGGTGGGCGAGGGGTGGCACAACAACCACCACCGCTACCAGCGCGCGGCGCGCAACGGCTTCTACTGGTGGGAATTCGACCCCACGTGGTATGTGGTCGCGGCGATGTCGTGGGTGGGCCTGGCCTGGAATCTCCAGCCGGTACCGCCGCGCATCTACGAGGAAGCGCGGCACGGCGCGCCGGCGCTCGGCGCCGTGGCCGACGGCACCGACGCGTGATGACACGGCGGACCGCGGCGTACCTGTGGGCGGCGCCCACGTCACTCCCCGGTCTGCTGCTGCTCGTCTGCACCGGCGCCCGGGCCGCGTGGCGCGACGGCGTGCTCGAGGCGCTCGACCGCGGCATCGCCTGGTGGTTCGACCTCGTGGCGCCGGGCCGCGGCATCCTCGCGATGACGCTCGGCCACGTGGTGCTCGCCCGCGACGAGGCAGCCCTCGACGAGACGCGCGCGCACGAACGTGTGCACGTCGCGCAGTGCGAGCGCTGGGGCGTATGCTTCGTGCCGGCCTATCTCGCCGCGAGCGCCGTGGCGTGGCTGCGCGGCGGTGACGCCTACTACGACAACGTCTTCGAGCAGGAGGCGTGGCGCGTGGCGCCGATTCGGGCCGCCGCCCCGGCCGTGCTCGACGCCTGCCCCACGTCGCGGCGCTAGTCGCCGCGCGTCAGTCCGGCGCCCCGCCGCTCGCGCCGTCTGGCGGCGGGTGCGCGCGGGCGCGGCCGGCGCGCTTCAGCGCCTCACGCAGCACGTATTCGATCTGGCCGTTCAGGCTGCGCAGGTCGTCGTTGGCCCAGCGCTGCAGGGCCTCGAGCAGCGCCGGATCCACGCGCAGAAGGAACGCCTTGCGGTCAGCCACGCCGTCTCACTGGTAGATCGTGCCGGTGTTGACGACGGGCTGGGCGCCGCGCTCACCGCAGAGCACGACGAGCAGGTTGCTCACCATGGCGGCGCGCCGCTCGTCATCGAGCACGACGATCGACTTCGCCGAGAGCTGCTGCAGCGCCATCTCGACCATGCCGACGGCGCCTTCGACGATGCGCTGTCTGGCGGCGATGATGGCGCCGGCCTGCTGCCGCTGCAGCATCGCCGCGGCGATCTCGGGCGCGTAGGCCAGGTGGCTGATGCGCGCCTCGATCACCTGCACACCGGCCTTCGACAGCCGCTCCTGGACTTCGCGCTTCAGGTGGTCGGCGACCACGGTCGTGTGGCCGCGCAGCGACGTGTGCGTGTCGTCGTGCGCGTCGTAGGCGTAGCTCGTGGCCAGGTTGCGGAGCGCGGCTTCCGCCTGCACCCGCACGTAGTGTTCGTAGTCGTCGACCTCGAAGACCGCTTCGGCCGTGTCCACGACCTTCCACACGACGACCGAGGCGATCTCGATCGGGTTGCCCTCGTTGTCGTTGACCTTGAGGTGCGAGCTCTCGAAGTTGCGCACGCGCAGTGACACCTGCCGCTTCGACAGGAAGGGATTGGCCCAGCGCAGGCCGGGTGTGCGGGCGGTGCCCTTGTAGTCGCCGAAGAGCTGCAGGACGCGGCCTTCGTTCGGGTTCACCATGAAGAGCCCGGCGGCGATGAACAGCACCACCAGCAGCCCCGCGCCAGCGCCGATGATGAACGCCGGCTGGTCGTTCCGGGCGCCGTCCACCATGGTCCAGACCAGACCGCCCGCCGCGGCCAGAACCGCCATCACGACCGGCAATCCCGGGATTCCGTTGTATTCCTGCTCGCGAACCGCCATGTATCCCTCCGGTGATTGCCAAGTGATATCACTTGGCAATCATTCTGGCAAGCCGGAGAGTATCGCCGGTCAGTCGCGGTGCCACTTGATGCGGGTGTAGGCGACCCGGAAGCCGCGCCGCTCGGCGTTGCGGTGCGAGTCGCTGCCCGGACGGGCGCAGATCATGGCCAGATCGCAGCCCGCCTGCCATGCGTGCCGAAGCCGTGCCGCGAGGAGCGCCGACTGGGCGCCGCGCCGCCGCCACGCCGGCCGGCTGCTGGCGCCGGCGAGCA
>JALHON010000363.1 GCA_022842985.1 Acidobacteriota bacterium
ACGCGCCTCGCCGTGCAGCCCGTGGCGAACGGCACGGCGGGGGCTGTGGCGGCGGCGGCACCGCACGTCACCGCGCCTGCCTGCCTCGTGGTGAACGGCGACAACGTTTACCCCGCGGAGGCGCTCGCCGCGCTCGTCGCCCTCGACAGCTGCGGCATGGCCGGCTTCACGCGCGCCTCGCTCGAGCACGACAGTGGATTCCCGCGAGAACGTGTCGCCGCATTCGCCATCGTCGAGCGCGACGCCGACGGCTGGCTCACGGGCATCCGCGAGAAGCCCCCGGTGGACGCGATCAGCCCGGAGACCCCCGTCAGCATGAATCTGTGGCGCATGGATCAGGCGATGCTGACCGCCTGCGCGGACGTGGCGCCCTCGCCGCGGGGGGAACTCGAGCTGCCCGACGCCGTGCTGCTCGCCGTGTCGCGCGGCACGCGCGTGAAGGTCGTGCCCGCCACGGGCGCGGTGCTGGATCTGACGACCGCGGCCGACGTGGCCGTGGTGAGCCGGGCACTCGCGCCCCGGGAGGCGGGCGTATGAGTCTGGCCGATCATTTCGTGCAGCTCGGTTTCGGCACGGACGATGCGGCCAGCCGCGCCGCCCTGGTCACGTCGGTGTCCGAGGGCTTCCGCGCCTTCACCGGCGCGCCGCCTACGTGGCGCTGGTTCGTGCCGGGCAGGCTCGAGGTGTTCGGCAAACACACCGACTACGCCGGCGGTCACGTGCTCGCCGGCGCCGTGCCGCGCGGGTTCGCGATGGTGGCCGGCCCCCGCCGCGATCGCCGCGTGCGCGTGGTGGACGTCGCCAACAAGGTGCAGCTCGAACTCGGGCTCGACGACGACGGGCCGGCCAGAAGCGGCTGGGCGTCGTACATCCAGGTGACGATGCGGCGCCTCGCCGCCAATTTCCCCGGCGCGCCGCTCGGTCTCGACCTGGCGTTTTCGAGCGACCTGCCGCGGGCAGCCGGGGTGTCGAGTTCGAGTGCCATCATCGTGGGTACCGCCACGGCCTTCGTGACTCGCGGCGGGCTCCGCGCGCGCGAGGAATGGGCCCGTGCCATCGTCACGCCCGAGGACCTCGCCACCTACTGCGGCTGCATCGAGAGTGGCCATCATTTCGGGGATCTCACGGGCAACGCCGGCGTCGGCACACACGGCGGCAGCGAAGACCACACCGCCATCCTCATGAGCCGCGCCGGGCACCTCGGCCACTACCGGTTCGTGCCGACGGCCCGTGTCGGCGTGATGCCGTGTCCGCCCGACTGGACGTTCGTCGTCGGCGTGAGCGGCGTGCATGCCGACAAGGCCGGGGCCGTGCGCGACCGCTACAACCGCGCGGCCTTCGCCGCAGGCGCCCTGCTGGACCTCTGGAATCGTGCCGCTGCGGAACCCGCGGCGTCGTTGTCGGTGGCGCTCGAGGCGCCGGGCGCCGAGGCGGCACTGCGCCGGCTCATCGACGCCGCCTCCGGGCCTCCGATGGGCGCGCCGGACCTCACGCGCCGGCTCGATCACTTCCTCGCCGAAGACGCCATCGTGTGCGAGGCGGCGCGCGCCTGCGCCCGCGGCGATGCCGCCGCGCTTGGTGCCCTCGCGCAGGCCTCGCAGCGCCACGCCGAGCAGTGGCTGGGCAACCAGGTGCCCGAGACGGCCACGCTCGCCGCCCTGGCCCGCGAGTGCGGCGCGCACGGCGCCACGAGTTTCGGCGCCGGCTTCGGCGGCAGCGTGTGGGCGCTCGTCGATCGCGGCGACGTCGCGGACTTCGCGCGCGCGTGGATCGGCGCCTACACGGCCCGGCATCCGGGCATGCCGAACGTCGCCTGGTTCGCGGCCCGTCCCGGACCGGGGCTCGTCGAGGTGCCGTCCGAGGGCGACTAGCGGCCCGGCCCTCGTCGGCATGGCGCAGCCAGTGTAGGATCTCCCCGTCCGCCGCATGCATCAGGACCTGCAGGAAGCACTCGACTTCCATCACGCCGTGCTCGCCGAAGGCGCCCGCGCCCTCGTCGGCTACGAACTCGCCAAGACGATCGCCAACATCGTCCTGCTGTCGGAAATCCCGACCACCTACGACAAACGCTCCGAGCGTCAGGTGAACGCCGGCAACCTGCTGCTGCGCGGTGTGCCCGGCGTGGGCAAGACGTTCTTCGGCGTGATCCTCGCCGCCATCAGCGATGCGCGGTTCGCGCGCATCCAGGGCCGTGCCGACCTGCAGCCGACCGAAGTGGTCGGCTTCCAGATGATCAACCCGGCCACCGGGCAGCTCGTGACCGAGTTCGGCCCGATGGCGTCGGCCGAGATCATCCTGCTCGACGAGATCAACCGCATCCCGCTCAAGAGCCAGAGCGCGTTCCTCGAAGGTCTGCAGGACCGCACGATCACGGTGGGCAAGGACACCTACGATCTGCCGGCCTTCAGCTTCGCCATCGCCACGATGAACCCGGTCGAGCTCGGGCAGGGCACGTTCCCGCTCTCGGAGGCCGCCACCGATCGCTTCGCCGCGATGGTGCAGATCGGCTACCTGCCGAAGGGGGAAGAAGAGAAGCTCGTGGACTTCGACTTCAAGCGGATGACGCTCAGGCCGCTGCTCTCGAAGGAGCGCATCATCCAGCTGCGCGGCGTCATCGGCGACCGCGTGTTCCTGCACAAGAGTCTGGGCCGTTACGTGCAGCGCCTGGTCGGCGCGACGCGGCCGATGGATCCCGACACCGACTGGCTCGAACGGTCGCCGTCGGACCTCGTGGAACGCGGCGTGGATCTCGGCGCCTCACCGCGCGCCATCATCTGCTGGAGCCGCCTGGCCAAGGCGTGGGCGCTGCTCGTGGGCGGCCGCGACGAGGTCTATCCCGAAGATATCCAGGCGCTCGCGCCCTACGTGCTCGGCCACCGCATCTGGCTCGGGCCGCACGCGGCGGCGCACGGCCTCACGACGGACGCGGTCATCGCGGATGTCATCGCCGAGGTGCCCGTCCCATGATGCTGCACGCGCCGGCGGCGACGTCGTACGTCGACCTGAACCTCATCACGAAGATCGAGCTGCTCATCCTGAAGCGGCTCTCCGGCGGCACGACCGGCGATCACCGCAGCCGGGCCGACGGTACCGGGTTCGACTTCGTGGGGCTGCGCGACTGGCAGGCCGGCGACCGCTTTTCGGCCATCGACTGGCCGCAGTCGTCGCTCACGAACTTCGCGCCGATGGTCGTGCGCGAGTTCGACCAGCCGAGCGCCGCGACGGTGCTCGCCGTGGCCGACGCCTCGCTCTCGACGCGCTGCGGCGTGGACGGCACGCCGCTCGCCGCCGTGGTGGCGCGGGCGCTCGCCACGATCGGCCTCTCGGCGGCGTTCTTCCAGGATCGGTTCGGCCTGCTCACCTTCGACCGCGGCTTCAGCCGGATGGCCGGCATTCCGCCGCGCACCGGCCGCGGGCATGTCGTGCACTGCCTCGAAGCCTACGAAGCGCGGCGTGGCCTCGAACCGGTGACCATCGCCGGCGGGCTCGGCGCGGCGCTGAACGGCAGCCTGCGCGCCGCCTCGCTCATCCCGGTCGTCTCCGACTTCCTCTTCGACGAGGCGCCGGCCGTCATCCGCGAGCTGGCGCGGGTGAACGTCGTGCACGACGTGTTCCTCGTGGTCGTCGACAGCCGCTTCGCCTTCGAGACCCCGTCGATGTCGGCCGGCTGGATCACGGTGCGCGATGTCGAGGGCGGGAGCCCGCGCGTCATCGCGCGCGCCGAGTACGCGCGCCTGGCGGCCCGCGCCGCCGAATGGCAGGACGAGGTGACGCGCCTGGCCCGCGCCGCGGATCTGGACGTCGTGGTGCTCGGCGCCGACGAGGCGCAGGGCGAGATCGCGCTGGCCGAGTTCGTGGCGGAACGCCGGCTGCGGAAGGTGGCCCGATGAGGCCGCGCGTGATGCTGACGGTGCTGGCGGCGCTCGTCGTGCCGGCGGTGCTGGCCGCGCAGCACGACCACTCCGCGCCGGCC
>JALHON010000364.1 GCA_022842985.1 Acidobacteriota bacterium
GCGGCTGCTGCTCGCGCGCGGCGCCGATGCGCTCGCCGCCGGCGCCGGCTACACCGCGCTCCATGCGGCGGCGATGCGCGGAGACCTCGAGACCACCAGCGCACTGCTCGCGAAGGGCGCGGACCCGAATGCGCGGCTCACGAAGGGCAGCCCGGTGCGCCGCTTCGCCTCGCAGTGGTCGCTGCCGCGCACGTTCGCCGGCGCCACGCCGCTCTTCGTGGCGGCGGCCTACCGCGAGACAGCGATTGCACGCGCACTCGTCGCCGCGGGCGCGCAGCCGGATCTCGCCATCGAGAGCGGCCTCACGCCGCTCGTCGTCGCCGCCGGCGTCACCTTCGAGAAGGAAGTGCGGCCCACGGATCTGGCGCGCTGGAACCTCGTGGACTCCGACTTCCCCGAGGTGCCGACGGCGGAGGCGGACGTCCGCGACACGCTCGCCGTGCTGGTGGCGGCTGGCGCCGACGTGAACGCCACCGACGGCAACGGCACGACGGCGCTGCATCCTGCCGCGTCGAACGGCTGGACCACTGTGATCCAGCTGCTCGCGGACGCCGGTGCGAAGCTCGACACCGTGAACAAGAACGGCGTCACGCCGCTCGCCCTTGCCACCCCGCGCGAGGACGGCCGCACGAAGCGCGGCCTCGGCTCGAAGGCGGCGCAGGAGCTGCTGCAGAAGCTGCTCGCCGCCCACTAGGCACAATCTGCCACTAGTCTGCCCCCACCCAGAATGGGGACAGTCCCCAAGTCAGGCCCGGCCCAGAATGGGGACAGTCCCCCGGCCTAGCAGATGCGCGGGAGCTGTTCGCCGCTGAGCATGTCCATCACGCGCGTGGCGCCGATGCTGCTGCGCAGCGTGACGAGGCCGGCCGGGGTGGTGTCCACGGTGCCGATGCGCACGGCGCCGTTCGACACCTCGAATCCGCGCAGCACGGCGAGCGCGCGATCGGCGTCGTCCGCCGGCAGGATCACGACGAAGCGGCCTTCGTTGGCGACGTAGCACGGGTCGAAGCCGAGCACCTCGCAGGCGCCGCGGACGTCCTCGCGCACGGGAATCGCGCGTTCGTCGAGATGCAGGTGCAGGCCGGACGCCGTCGCGATCTCGACCATGGCGCTCGCGAGTCCCCCGCGCGTCAGGTCCCGCATGCAGTGCACGGCGAGTCCTTCATCGAGCAGCGCGAGCGCCGGCGCGGCCACCGGCGCGCAGTCGCTCTCGATCGCCGACTCGAACTCCAGCCCCTCGCGGGCGGCCATCACCGCCATGCCGTGCCGGCCCAGATCGCCCGACACGATCACGACGTCGCCGTCGCGCACGCTCATCGGGGCGATCACGTGCGGATGCTCCACCAGCCCCACGCCGGCCGTGTTCACGTAGAGCCCGTCGCCTTTGCCGCGGTCGACGACCTTCGTGTCGCCCGTCACCACCGTGACGCCTGCCGCATCAGCGGCCCGGCGCATCGACTGCACGACGCGCCAGAGCGTCTCCATCGGCAGCCCTTCCTCGATGATGAAGCCGCACGACAGGTACTTCGGACGCGCCCCGCACATCGCCAGGTCGTTGACCGTGCCGTTCACCGCGAGCGCCCCGATGTCACTGCCGGGGAAGAAGAGCGGCCGCACCACATAGGAGTCGGTCGAGAACGCGAGCCGGGCGCCGCCCAGTTCGAGCCGCGCGCCGTCGTGGCGGGCGCCAAGCGCGGGATTGCCGAACGCCGGGATGAACAGATCCTCGATGAGCTGATCGGTGAGCCGGCCGCCGCCCCCGTGTGCCAGCTGCACTTCGGGATAGCGGCTGATCGGGATCGGGCACACCGCGCCGGCGAAGGGATCAGCCGCCAACGGGCACCTCCGCGCGCGCACCCACGCGCGCACCCACTCCCACGCCCGTGCTCGCGCCACTGCCCGCGCCAGCCATCGCGTCCACGAACCCCAGGCGGCGATACCGGTAGTACGCCGCGCACGCGCCTTCGCTCGACACCATCGTCGCGCCCAGCGGATGTTCCGGCGTGCACCGCGTGCCGAACGCGGCGCAGTCGGGCGGCTTGATGAGCCCCTGCATGATGCGGCCGCTCTCACATTCGGCCGGCTCGTCGGTGGTCTGGTCGGCCACGCCGAAGCGCTCTTCCGCGTCGAACTCGCGATAGGCCTCGGCCAGCCCGAGGCCGCTCTGCGGGATCTCGCCGACGCCGCGCCACTTGCGCGGCACCACCTGGAACACACGCGACACGAGATCGCGGGCCGGTGTGTTGCCCTCGCGCCTGACCGCCCGCGTGTACTGGTTCTCGACGTCGGCCCGGCCTTCCTCGAGCTGCCTGACGCACATGTAGACGCCCTGCAGGATGTCGAGCGGCTCGAAGCCGGTCACGACGACGGGCACCTTGTACTTCTCGACGATCGGCTCGTATTCGGTGTAGCCCATCACCGCGCAGACATGTCCGGCGGCCAGGAAGCCCTGCACGCGGCATTCGGACGACGACAGGATCGCCTCCATCGCCGGCGGCACGAGCACGTGCGACATCAGCACGCTGAAGTTCTCGATGCCGGCGCGCGCGGCCTGGAAGACGGCCATCGCATTGGCAGGCGCCGTGGTTTCGAAGCCCACAGCGAAGAACACCACCTGCTTCGACGGATTCGCGCGGGCGAGGTCCACGGCGTCGAGGGGCGAGTACACGATGCGCACGTCGCCGCCGCGCGCCTTCACACTCAGCAGATCGGTGGCCGTGCCGGGCACGCGCAGCATGTCGCCGAACGAGCAGAAGATGACGTCGGGCCGCGCGGCGATCTCGATCGCTTTTTCGATGAGCTCGAGCGGCGTCACGCAGACGGGACAGCCGGGACCGTGCACGAGGGTCACCTCGGGCGGCAGCAGCGCGTCCACGCCGAACTTGACGATGGCGTGCGTCTGCCCGCCGCACACTTCCATGAGCGTCCACGGGCGGGTGGTGATGCGCGCGAGGGCGATTGCGTACTGCTCCGCGGCGGCGCCGTCGCGGTACTCGTCCATGAACCTCATGACGGCACCTCCTCGATCTCCGCGAGGTCGCCCATCTCCTTCAGATAGGCGAACACTTGCCGCGCTTCGGCTTCATCCACCGTCGAGATGGCGAAGCCCACGTGCACGAGCACGTAGTCGCCCACCGACGCCTCGGGCACGTAGCTCAGGTTGACGCGTTTGACGATGCCGGCAAAGTCGACCCGGCCGGCGCGCAGCACCGGATCGTCGCCCTCGATGCTCAGAATCCGTCCGGGTACCGCCAGGCACATGATGGGTCTCCGTCTCTCGAGTCGTGCCAGCGCTACCGCCGCGCCACGACCGCGTGCGCAAGCGCCGGAGTGAGGCGCGCCACGCCGCCGCGCGGATCGGCCTCGACGCCGGGATGCGCGCGCAGCCACGCCACGATCTGTCCCGCGGCGATCCCGCCGTCATTCGGCGGCAGCCGCTGGTGCGTGTAGGCGCGCACACCGGCGGTGTCGAGTTTCGCGGCGGTGGTTTCCGTCAGGTAGCGATTCTGGAAGCAGCCGCCGGTCAGCAGCAGCCGCGCCTCGCCGAGGGCGAAGGTCACCGCCACCGCGATCTCGGCCAGCGTGTTGTGCACGCGCGCGGCCAGCGTGCCCACCGGTGTGGCCGCTTCGACGTCCGCGAGCAGGGCGTCCACAAACGGCGCCCAGTCCACGACGAGATGCGGCGCCTCCCACGAGCCGAGCCGCCAGGCCGGCTCGGCCGGGCTGAGCGCGAACGGATACGCATCGTGCACGCGTGCGTCCACCAGCTCCTCGAGCTGCATCGCCGCCTGGCCCTCGAAGCGCATTACCTGGCGCACACCCATGATGGCCACGGCCGCGTCGATGAGCCGCCCGATGCTCGAGGTGACCGGCGCGTTCAGACCGCGCGTCACCGCCTGCGTGAGCACGCGCCATTCGTCGTCGGCAAAGGCGGCCGGCTGCAGCGCGCGCCAGCGCGCCAGCGCATTGCC
>JALHON010000365.1 GCA_022842985.1 Acidobacteriota bacterium
CACCGGCAGGCGCGGCCGCCGGTGCGGCGCCCGGCGCGGGCGGCGCGAGCTTGCCGCGGTGCACGATGCCCACCGCTTCGTTCAGCTTGCCGATGTCGACGCTCACGATCTGCCGGTCAACGCCTGGCAAGGCGTTCACCTTCTTCACGTCGGCATCGGTGATGTAGGTGGCGGCCTTCGGGCCCATGTTCTCGACCTGGGCGGCGGCGGTCGAGGCGGTGAACGTGAGGGCGGCGAGCGCGATCGGAACCGTGACGGGCTTCATGCGGCGGACCTCCGGGCGTCACTATACGCCTCAGGCCGACGACGCGGGTTGTTACAATGTGCACATGGACCACTCGCGCGTGCTGGCCGAGCGTCTCGTGGTCGCCGCTGATCTCTGGGAGGCCGGCGTCGCGATTCGCCGGCAGTCCATTCGCCGGGAACACCCGCGGGCGTCGGAGACCGACGTCTCCCGCATGCTTGGTGACTGGCTGCAGCAGCGCCCCGGCGCGGAAGCGGGGGACGGCCCACAGCCGGAGTCGTGAGCGTCGCGCCACCGCCGCGCCTGCTTCGCGCCCTGCAGCACATCGGCGAGGCATTCAACGACCGGCGCTGCCCGTGGGCCGTCGTGGGCGGACTGGCCGTCTCGATTCGCCTGGAACCGCGTTTCACCCGCGACGTCGATGTGGTCGTCGCGGTGGCTGACGATGACGCGGCTGAGGCGCTCGTTGCTGACCTCCAGCAGCGCGGGTTCACGATCCGGCTGGTGCTCGAGCAGTCGGCCCTCGGCCGCCTGGCGACCATCCGTTTGCTGGCCCCGGGCGAGCCCGATGCCGGCATCGTCGTTGACCTGCTGTTCGCGTCGAGCGGGATCGAGTCGGAGATCTGCGCCGCCGCCGAGCCGGTAGAGGTGACCCCGCGGTTCTCAGTGCCGGTCGCGACGGCTGGTCACCTCGTCGCGATGAAGGCGCTGTCCGTGTCGCCCAGCCGGCTGCAGGACGAAATCGATCTCCAGGGGCTCATCGCCAATCTGACTCCGGTCGAGCGCCAGCGGGCCCTTGACGCGGCGACCCGGATCGAGGCGGTCGGGGCGAATCGAGGACGAGCCCTTCGCGCTGATCTCGAGCGTCGCCTGCCCGCACCGTGAGCGACATCACGCCTTAGGGGCACCGGCACGCCGAGCACGTGTGACCCTGTGTGACGTTTCCGCCCTCTCAGCGAATCATGGGGCAGACGTTGCCGGCCGCGGCGCGCCCTGACCTTCGATGACCCCAGACGTCGCACACCGGGACGCGTTTCTCGCCGCCATCGAGCGCCACCGGAAGATCGTGTTCAAGGTCGTCCACACCTACTGCTGGACAGCCGACGATCGCGACGATCTGGCGCAGGACATCCTGGCGCAGCTCTGGCGCGCGTATCCCACCTACGACGCGACGCGGCCGTTCTCGACGTGGATGTACCGCGTCGCCCTGAACGTCGCGATCTCGTGGGTGCGTGGTCACGGCGCCAGGCAGCAGGTGACGGTGCCCTTCGACACCGATCTGCACGATGTGGCGGGCGCGCCGGCCGATCCCGCAGATGACGAGCGGCAGCGAGTGCTGACGCAGGTCATCCAGGCGCTCGACCCGCTCAACCGGGCGCTGCTGCTGCTCTATCTCGACGATCACAGTTATCGCGACATCGCCGCCGTGCTCGGCATCAGCGAGACGAACGTGGCGACCCGGATCAGCCGCCTGAAGCAACGGATCAAGCAGGACATCGGACATCTCGCATGACGGACACGCTCATGGACATCGACGATCTGAAACTCGCGTGGCAGCGGCTCGACCGCAAGCTCGACCGGCAGAACGCCCTGGCGTTCCAGCACTTCAAGGAGCGTCGTCTCCACACCCTGCGCGCGCACCTGCGGCCGCTGCGGTGGGGGCAGCGGCTGCAGATCCCGTTCGGTGTGCTCCTGGTGGTGTGGGCCGTGTGGACGTGGCGCACGCGCTGGGACCTCGTGAACGTGCGCGTCGCGGCGATGATCATGCAGGCCTACGGTGTCGCGCTCATCGTGGCCGGAGCGCAGACGCTCGCGCTGCTCGAGCGGATCGACTACACGGCGCCCGTGGCGGCGATTCAGCGGCAGCTCGCCGGCGTGCAGCGCTGGTTCAGTCTGACCGGACTCGTACTGGGGATGGCGTGGTGGCTGCTGTGGATCCCGATGGTGATGATGGTGGCGGGGGCCGCCGGCCGCGACATCCTGGCGCGCGCCCCGCGCGCGATCGGCTGGTATGCCGGCGTGTGCACGGCCGGGCTCGTCGTGTCGCTCTGGGCACTGCGGCAGGCCGAACGGTCGAACCGTCCGGTCGTCCGCGCCTGGGCACAGCTGACGGCGAGCGGACGAAGCCTGCACCGGGCGCACGCCACACTCGACGAGATCCGCCGCTTCGAGGGCGACGGGGAGGATGAGCCGGCCGCGCCGGCCCCGTAGGGCCGGCACGGCGGCCGTTGGTGTCACATCACGCGGCGCGGCACCGGCAGATCGAGCAGATACGGCGTGGCGCGCAGCTCGCGGCTCAGCCGTGCGTGCCGCACGCGCCACGACTCGAAGTTGCGGCCGAGCCTGTCGAGGAACCGCGCGCGCTTGAGCTCCGCTTCCTGGCGGGCGGCGCGGAGGTAGAAGCCGGCGCCGAGCCTGGCGTACCAGTGCACGTTGTGGCGGTGCTTCATCTGGTCTTCGAAGAAGCCCGCCATCAGCAGACAGTGCGAGCCCGCGGTTTCGAGCATTCCGGCGTCGAGCGGCGCCTCGGCGGCGCCGACGAACTGGTCGAACACCGCGCCGAGCGCCGGCGGCGTCGGGAACTCGAGGTCCGAGTGCGTGGAGACCTGCGCGTAGTGCGCCAGTACGCTGGCGTTGTAGAGCAGTTCCCCGCGGTCGACATCGGGTTCCGACACATCCTTGAGTCCGAGGAAGAAGAACTCGAGCGTCTTGCGTTCATCGACGGCGAGCAGTTCTCGAAGTGGCCCCATGGTGTTGCCCTCCCGCCAGCCGGTGACGGCTGTACACGGGAACGAGCAACTCGCATGCCACGGCGATCGGCCTGTGACTGGCGCGATTTCCGGGGCGGCCGTCCGCCCCGCAGGACACCTGTCGGCAGGTTGTCCGGGCGGCTGACGTTCCGTGACCGCGGCGGCGGCCAAGCCGGTGTAGGCTAACAGCCGTTTCGAGGAGCCTTCCGCATGAACCTTCGAGTGTTGTTGAGTGTCCCCGTCATCACGGTCCTGCTGGGGATGACGGCGCTGGCCCAGCGTCCCGCGAATGCCCCCGCCACGGGGCCCGGTGGCACGCCGCCCGATACGGTGTTCCTCGAGGAACTCACCTGGGCCGAGACGCGCGACCTCGTCAAGTCGGGCTGGACGTCGGTCATCATCGGCACCGCCGGTACCGAGCAGAAGGGCCCCCACATGGTGGATGGCGAACACAAGTTCGTCATGACCTACACGGCCGACAAGATCGCGCGCGCGCTCGGCAAGACGCTCGTCGCGCCGGTCGTCACCTACGTGCCCGAGGGTTCCTGGGACCCGCCCACCGGCCACATGGGCAAGCCGGGCACCATCACCCTGCCGGAAGACCGGTTCGTCGAACTGCTCGTGAGCGCCGGCCGCAGCCTCAAGGCCGGCGGCTTCACCACGGTCATCTTCCTCGGGGAGTCGGGCGGCAACCGCACCGGCATGCGCACGGCGGCCGAGAAGCTGAACGCGCTCTGGGCCGGCAGCGCCAAGGCGCTGTGGGTGGACGACTACTACACGAAGGCGCACGCGGATCAGGAGCAGTGGGCGGCGAAGTTCCTCGGCGTGCCGCCGGCGCAGGTCGGCAACCACGCCAACATCCTCGACACGTCGGAGCTGCTGTTCGTGGCGCCGCAGCACATCCGCACCGATCGCCTCGTGGGCAACGACTACGAGAACAACGGCGTGAGCGGCGTGAACC
>JALHON010000366.1 GCA_022842985.1 Acidobacteriota bacterium
TCGGGCAGGGCCGGCGCCGGCACCGGCAGGCCGCCGGCGAGCGGCTCGGGCGCGGGACGGGCGGCCAGGTGTGCGGCGAGCGTGTTCTGGACGAAGCGGCGGTAGGCGTAGGCGGTCGGATACGCGTGGTCGGCGGCGCGCAGGGGCAGCAGCCCGTTGCCGTCCACCATGTCCACACGCACGCGCAGCCTCGCCGCGGTGCGTTCGACCATACGCGGCTGGAAGAAGCCTGGCACGTCGTCGGTCACAACGAGCGCCGCCTCGGCCGCGAGTGCCTCGAGCAGCCCGCGTCCCTCCGCCGGACGCGCCTCCACGTAGGGGAAGTAGGTGACGCCCGGCGCCGCGAAGGCGCGCGCGTTGTCGGCCATGCCGTCGATGACGAAGCGGTGGAAGCGCGCCGACGCCCACGGATAGTCCGCGCGCAGCGGTTCGAAGACCAGGAGGCCGAGTCCGCGGGCCCGGGCCTCGTTGACGGCGTGTTCGAGCGCGAAGTTCCACTGCGCCCGCCGGGCCCCGATCATCCAGTAGAGGACGTAGCGGCCGCCGCCCGCGGGCTGGTCGTTCGCCGTACGTATCCTGAGCGCGGGAATGGCCGTCATAGGAGAAGACCGCAGACCCGCGATGTCGCGGGCCCTGCGCTATCATTTCACTGTCCGCGCACGGGCGTGACCCTATGTGAGACGCTGCAGCTCCGTGCGGCGTCCCCGGCTCGACCGTGTGCTCAAGGAGTCCCAACGATGATCGCCCAGCGTTATCCCGAACACTTCATCGCTCCGATGCGCGAAGAGCTCACCACCCTCGGCTTCGAGGAACTGCGCACGCCGGACGCGGTGGATGCCGCCGTGGCGCGCCCGGGCACGACGCTGCTCGTCGTGAACTCGGTGTGCGGCTGCGCCGCCGGCAAGGCGCGTCCCGGTATCGCGATGGCGCTCCGGCATGCAACGAAGCCGGCGCAGCTCGCCACGGTGTTCGCTGGCGCGGACCTCGAGGCCACCGAGAAAGCGCGCGCGCACATGGCGCCGTTCCCGCCGTCGTCGCCGTCGATTGCGCTGCTCAAGGACGGCAAGGTGGCGTTCATGCTCGAACGCCGCGACATCGAAGGCCGTCCGGCGGAACGGATCGCCGAAGCGCTGACCGCCGCCTTCGACCAGCACTGCTAGCGCGCGGCGCGGCTAGCCGCCGCGCGTGTGCATCTCGAGGTGCGGATTGCGCTTGAGCGTGCTGACCGGAATGAGCGGCCGCCGGTCGGGCACGCCGAGCCGCATCTCGGCGCCGCGGTCGGTGCGTGCCGCCCAGGTGCCCGTGATGAGCGCGCGGAGGTCGTCGTCCGAGGCGCCGCTGCGCAAGGGCGCTCGCAGGTCGAGGCCGCGCGTCGCGTAGAGGCACGTGTAGAGCACGCCGTCAGCCGTGAGGCGCGCGCGATCGCAGTCGCGGCAAAAGGGCGCGGTGGTCGAGGCGATGACGCCGAAGGGCGTGCCGTCGGGCAGGCGGAAGCGATCCGCAGGCGCGGCCGTCTCCTTTTCGGCTGGCGCGATCGGGCCGAAAGCATCCGCGATGCGCTCGAGGATCTCGGCGCGCGAGACGACCTGTGCCGCCGTCCACCCGGTGGCGCCGCCCACGTCCATGTACTCGATGAAGCGGATCTCGCCGCCCTGACGGCGGGCGAAGTGCACGAGGTCCACGATCTCGTCGTCGTTCACGCCGCGGATGACCACGGTGTCGAGCTTGAAGCCGGGGAAGGTCTGCGCCGCCGTGTCGATGCCGGCGAGCGTGCGGGTCAGCTCGTCCTGCCGTGTCATCTTCACGAACCGCTCGCGCTGCAGCGTGTCGAGGCTCACCGTCACCCGCTTCAACCCGGCCGCCTTGAGCGCGGCGGCGAAGGGGCCGAGCAGGATGCCGTTCGTGGTCATCGCGAGATCGCGCACGGTCGTGTGGCGCGCGAGCGCCGCGACCAGGGTGGGCAGGTTCGTGCGCAGCAGCGGCTCGCCGCCGGTCAGGCGCAGCTTGTCCACGCCGAGGCCCACGAAGAGGCCCACCAGCCGATCGATCTCCTCGAACGTCAGCACGTCGTGTTTCGGCAGCCAGGCGTACTCCGCCTCGGGCATGCAGTACTGACAGCGCAGGTTGCAGCGGTCGGTGACCGAGAGGCGCAGGTTGCGCAGCGGGCGCTGGAACGTGTCGAGGACCATCGGGGGCGGGAACCCTCTGGATTGTGGCACACTGGCCCGCCGATGCGCCTGCGATCGCTCGATGTCTTCCGGGGCCTGACGATGGCCGCCATGGTCATCGTGAACAATCCCGGCGACTGGAACGCGGTGTACCCGCCGCTGCTGCACGCCCCGTGGCACGGCTGGACGCCCACGGACCTCATCTTTCCGGCCTTCCTCTTCATCATGGGCGCCTCGATGGCGCTCGGCGATCCGGCACGGCTGGCGCCGGCCACGGTGCTGCGGCGCGGCGCGGTGCTCGTGGCGCTCGGACTCTTCCTGTCGGGCTTCCCGTACTTCAATCCGGCGCGGTGGCGGATTCCCGGCGTGCTCCAGCGCATCGGCCTGTGCTACGTCGCGGCGGCATTCGTGTGGCAGGCGCTGGCCAGCCGGCGCGACGCCGAGGCCACGACGCGGCGGCTCGCGGGCGCCATCGCCGTCTGTCTGCTCGGCTACTGGGCGCTCATCGCGCTGGTCGCGCCGCCGGGCGGGGTGGCCGGCGATCTCACGGCCGAAGGCAACCTCGGCGCGTGGCTCGATCGCGCCGTGTTCGGCACGCACCTGTGGAAGACGACGTGGGATCCGGAAGGCCTGCTGAGCTCGCTGCCCGCCGTGGGCACGACGCTCATGGGGGTCGTGGCCGGCGCGTGGATCGGTCGCGCGCGGCCGCTCTGCGTGGCGCCGTCACTGGTCATCACGGGCGCGGTGGCGCTGATGGTCGGGCGGGCGTGGCACGCGGTGTTCCCGATCAACAAGGCGCTCTGGACCAGTTCCTACGCGCTCGCCAGCGGTGGCGCCGCGATGCTGATGCTCGGGCTGCTGCACCGCCGGCTCGACGACGGCCGCTCGACGCCCCTGTTCGATTGGCTCACGGAGCCGTTCGTCGTGCTCGGGCGCAATGCGCTCGTCCTCTTCGTCGTCTCCGGGCTGGTGGCGAAGCTGATGATCGTGCTGACGGTGCCGGGGCCCGCGGGGGCGCCGGTATCACTGCAGCGGTGGCTCTACGAGGCGGCATTTGCGCCGCTCGGGCCGCCAAAGGTCACGTCGCTGCTCTATGCGGTGGCGACTCTCGCGATGCTCTACGGGCTGCTCGTCTGGCAGCACCGGCGGCGTCTCTATTGGAGCGTATGACGCACGGCATGACGACACGAACGGCAGTAGTGGTGGGCGCGGGGGTGTTCGGCGCGTGGAGCGCGCTGCGGCTGGCGCGTGACGGCTGGCGCGTCACGCTCATCGATGCCTATGGACCGGCGAACGGCCGCGCGAGCTCGTCGGACCACTCACGGGTGATTCGCGCCGGCTACGGCGCCGATGCGATCTACACCACCTGGGCCACCGAGGCGCTCGCCGACTGGCAGTGGCTGGCGAAGAAGTCCGGGGAGACGCTGGTGGAGGAATGCGGCGCGCTGTTCCTCGGCGAGACGGGCAGCGCGCCTCTGGCCGCCACCGCGGCCACGCTCACCGCGTGCGGCGTCACGCACGAGCGGCTCGACGCGGCGACCGTGGCCAGCCGGTATCCGCAACTCGGCGTCATCGGCCTCGGCGACGCGATCTACGAGGCGCGCGGCGGCGTGATCCGCGCCCGGCGCGCGGTGGCGGCGGCGGTGGCCACGGCGAGGGCCTACGGCGTGACCTACCGGCAGGCGCGCGTGCGGCCGCCGGACGAATCGGCCGACGCCACAGGCGTCGTGCTGGCCGACGGC
>JALHON010000367.1 GCA_022842985.1 Acidobacteriota bacterium
GCGGCACCGACACGGCGCGGCTGACGGCCGCGAGGGCGCCGGCCGCGGCCACGACGAGGCTGCCGACGAGCGACCAGAGCGCCACGCCTGGCGACACCCGGTAGTCGAGCATCGGGAAGCGGAAGAACTCGTTGTAGAGGGCCGCCATGCGCGCGCCGAGCCAGGCGCCACCGGCCACGCCGGCGAGGGCCCCGGCCGCGGCGATGAGGAGGGCCCATTGCACGTAGTGCCAGCCGATGGCGCGGTTGCCGTAGCCGAGCGCCTTGAGCGCGGCAATCTGTCCGCGCTGCAGCGCGAGGGCGCGCGTGAGGGCGATGTGCAGGATGAAGGCGGCGACACTGAGGAAGATCGCCGGCGTGACGAGGCCGAACATGCGCAACTGCGTCAGTTCGTTCTCGAGCGTCCAGGCGGAGACCTGCAGCGCGCGCGGATAGGCGCCGCGCCCGCCGTAGGGCTCGAGCAGCCGGTCGAGCCGCGCGACCACGTCGTCGGATGACGCGCCGGCGGCGAGGGCGAGCGAGACGTCGTTGAAGCCGCCCTCCATGTCGAAGGCGGCGGCGAGCGCCGCCCGCTGCATCCAGAACACGCCGAAGCGGCGGTTGTCGGGAAAGAGATCGCCGGGCCGGATGCTGTAGACGTATTCGGGCGAGATCCCGACACCGACGATCGTGAGCTGGCGCCGCCGGCCGTTGAGGATGGCGGCCACGCGGTCGCCGGGACCGAACCCGTGCGCCTCGCAGAACACCTCGCTCGCCACGACGTCGTCGGGCCGCGACGGGTCGGGCCAGGTGCCGCGGCGCAGCAGCACGCGGTTGAGCGCCGCGGTGCCGTCCGGCGGCAGGCTGATGAGGCGCCCGTTGGCCGGCTCGTCGAGTCCGGCCACGTCGAGGGTGACGTCCGCCACGACGCGCGTGTCCACGGTGACCACGCCGGGAATCGCGCCGATGCGCGCGGCAAGCGGTGCCGGCGCGCGGGTGGCGCCGGCGAAGACGTCGGCGAACTGCTGCCGCTCGTAGTACTGCGACAGCGTGCGCACGAGCGAATCGAAGTTCGAGAGATAGGTCACGAACATCGTCACGCCGGCGGCGACCACGACGGCGATGGCGAGCGCCTGGCTCTTCATCTCCCACACGTCGCGCAGCAGCTTGCGCGTCAGGGCCCGCAGGTGGAACGGCGGCCTCACCACGACAGGCTCCGCGCGTCGACCTTCACCGCGTTGCGCTCCTCGGCGACGACGCGGCCGTCGGCGAGCCGCACGACGCGATCGGCGAGCCCGGCGATGGCGGCGTTGTGCGTGATGACCACGGTGGCCGTGCCGAGTGTGCGGTTCACGTGGGTGAGCGCCTCGAGCACGACGACGCCGGTCGTGATGTCGAGCGCGCCGGTCGGCTCGTCGCAGAGCAGCACTTCCGGACGCTTGGCGATGGCCCGGGCGATGGCGACCCGTTGCTGTTCGCCGCCCGAGAGCTGCGCCGGGAAGTGATCGAGGCGATCGCCGAGCTCGACAAGGCCGAGGGCGTCCTCCGGCGTCATCGGATGCGACGCGATCTCGGTGACGAGCGCCACGTTCTCGCGGGCCGTGAGGCTCGGAATGAGGTTGTAGAACTGGAAGACGAACCCCACGTGGTCGCGCCGGTATTCGGTGAGCGCGGCCTCCCCGGTCGCGGTCAGGTCGTGGTCGCGGTAGACGACCGACCCCGCCGTGGGCACGTCGAGCCCGCCGAGGATGTTGAGCAGCGTGGATTTGCCGCTGCCCGACGGTCCGAGCAGCACCACGAACTCGCCGGCCGAGAGGTCGAAGTCCACGCCGCGCAGGGCGTGCACCTGCACGTCGCCCATCGTGTAGACCTTCGTCAGGTCGCGTGCCACGAAGACCGGGGCGGATGGGGTGGCCACGGGCGAACGCCTCCACCTCACGACGGAGCAAGAACTGCGCCGCGCCCGGGCTGGACGGCCGGGCGGCAAATGCCGGTGGTTTCGGCGCCAGACGGACGGGGCGACGCCGCCGCGGGGCCGGCCTGACCGGGGCAATTCTGCGCGGGCGGGGAAAGGCCCGCTGCTGCCCGCCTTCAAGAACGGCGCGCGCGGGCCGATTAGGCCCCCGAGGGACGCATGTACGGACTCGTGAACCGCGCGGTCGAACAAATGGTCCGGGAACGCTTCGGCGCCGAACGCTGGCACGCCATCCAGGCGCGGGCCGGGCTCGAAGACGAAGGCTTCCTCGCCCTGCGGACGTATCCCGACGACGTGACGTACCGCCTCGTCGCCGCGGCGTCGGAGGAACTGGGCGTGCCGGCGCCGGCGGTGCTCGAGGCATTCGGCGAGTACTGGGTCGCGGCCACCGCCCAGGCGAGCTACGGCGACCTCATGCGGCTCTCGGGCCGCACGCTGCCGGAGTTCCTGCAGAACCTGGATCAGATGCACAGCCGGCTGGCGCTGACCTTCAAGCACATGCAGCCGCCGTCGTTCACCTGCTCCGATGTCACGCCGACGTCGCTCGTGCTGCACTACCACTCGACCCGCGCCGGCCTGCTGCCGTTCGTCGTCGGTCTGGTCAAGGGGCTCGGCGAGTACTTCCACACACCCGCGCGCGTGGAGGTCGTGGCCACGCGTGAAGATGGCGCGCCCTGCGACAGTCTGCGCGTGACGATGGCGGCCTGATATGGCCTCCGGCGCCATCGGCCTCTCGCCGGCGCAGTTCCAGGAGGTCTTTCCGTTCCATGTCGCCTTCGACCGGCGTGGACGGCTCGTGAGCGCCGGCCGCGCCCTGGCGCGCATCAGCCCGCGCCTCACGCCCGGCTGCGCGCTGGCCGACGTGATGACCATCGAGCGGCCGCACGTGCCGTTCGAACTCGACGCCCTCGGCGCCAGCCACACGCTCTTCATCATCCGGCTGCACGAGCCGGCGGCCACGCTGCGCGGTCAGATGCTCGTGGACCACGACGCCGGCACCGGCCTGTTCCTCGGCTCGCCGTGGCTGACGCGTATCGAGGAGGCGACGGCGCTCGGCCTGTCGCTCTCGGACTTTCCGAGTCACGACGCGGTGGGGGAGTTCCTGCTGCTGTTCCAGACGCAGCAGCTCGCGCTCGCCGACGCCGAGGGCCTCGCCGACCGCCTGCTCACGCAGCGCGCCGAACTGCGCGTCGCCAACCAGCGCCTGGCCGAGCAGGAACGGCACTTGAAGGAGAAGAACGAGGCGCTGTCGCGCGCCGCGCGGCTCAAGGACGAGTTCCTGTCGAGCATGAGCCACGAGCTGCGCACGCCGCTCAATGCCGTCATCGGCATGTCGGAGTCGCTCATCGAGGGCACCTACGGCGACCTCGACCAGGAGCAGTGCCGCGCGCTCGGGCTCATCGAATCGAGCGGCCGGCACCTGCTCGAGCTCGTCAACGACATCCTGGACCTGTCACGCATCGAAGCCGACCGGCTCGAGCTGGACCTCGCCGATGTGGACGTGACGGCCGTGTGCCGCGCCGCCGTGGCGATGGTGGCGCCGGCCGCGCAGAAGAAGGACCTGACGCTGCGCACGATGCTCGATGGCGCGGTATCGCGCGTGCGCGCCGACGAACGGCGGCTCACGCAGATTCTCGTCAACCTGCTGAGCAACGCCGTCAAGTTCACGCCCGACGGCGGCGCCGTGACGCTGTCGGTGACCGGCCAGCCGCGCCAGGGCGTGCTCGAACTGGCCGTGACCGACACCGGCATCGGCATCGCCGCCGAGGATCTGCCGCGGCTCTTCCAGCGCTTCAGTCAGCTCGACAGCAGCCTGGCGCGCAAGCACAACGGCACCGGCCTGGGCCTCGTGCTGACGAAGCGGATGGCGATGCTGCACGGGGGCGACGTGGCCGTGGAGAGCACGGCGGGCCGTGGCAGCACGTTCACGGTGACGCTGCCATGGACGACCGGC
>JALHON010000368.1 GCA_022842985.1 Acidobacteriota bacterium
GGCGTCGAGCGCGCCGGCCGGCAGCGCCGGATCGCTGCCGCGGCCGAGCACCGGCGTCACGTTCGCGAGCCCCTCACGCCGCACCCGCCGCGTGGTCGCGGCCAGCATCTCCTGCTGCACGTCCTGCGCGTAGACCTTCCCGTTCGGCCCGACGCGGCGTGCCAGCCGCACCGTGAACCAGCCGCTGCCGGCGCCCACATCGGCCACGACCGAGGCTTCGGCCACGCCGAGCGCGTCGAGGATCTGATGCGGCCGCTGCCATTCGTCGCGGTCGGGGGACTCGAGCAGGCCCAGATCCTGCGGCGGGAACAGGCGGCCGTGCTGACTGCGAGCCGGCTGCGGCGCCTGCGCGCCGAGCGTCACGCCGGCGGCGGCGATGGCCAGTGCGGCGGCCCAGCGTGACGGCACCCATGGCCCCATTGTCGCCCGGCAGCCTATACTTTCCGCATGCTTTCAGCGTTCTTCGACTCGATGGTCTCGCTCATCGTCAAGACCTCCACCGACCTTCCGCCCGACGTCCGCGCCGCCATGCGCGTCGCCATGGACCGCGAGGAGGAGCCGCGCGCCACCCAGGCGCTCAACATCATCGGCCAGAACATCGATCTGGCGTCGGCGGGAGAGGGCGCCATCTGCCAGGACACCGGCATGCCCACCTTCGAGGTGAAGACGCCCGTCGGTGTGAACCAGATCGAGCTGAAGAAGAAGATCCGCGAGGCCGTCGCGGAGGCCACGAAGCGCGGCAAGCTGCGTCCGAATTCCGTGGACTCGCTCACCGGCGAGAACTCCGGCAACAACCTCGGGCCGGGCATGCCCATCCTGCACTTCGAGCAGTGGGAGCGCGACGAGATCGAGGTGAAGCTGATCCTCAAGGGCGGCGGCTGCGAGAACATGAACATCCAGTACTCGCTGCCCGCCGAGCTCGCGCAGCTCGGGCGCGCCGACCGCACGCTCGAAGGTGTGCGCAAGTGCATCCTGCACGCCGTCTGGAACGCGCAGGGCAAGGGCTGCGCGCCGGGCGCCATCGGCGTCGGCATCGGCGGTGACCGCACGTCGGGATACGTGCTGGCGAAGGAACAGCTCTTCCGCACGCTCGACGACGTGAACCCCGACGAACGCCTCGCCGCGCTCGAGGCCGAGATCATGGGCACGGTGAACCGTCTCGGCGTGGGCACGATGGGCTTCGGCGGCAAGACGTCGCTCATCGGCTGCAAGATCGGCGTCGCGAGCCGCCTGCCGGCGAGTTTCTTCGTGTCGGTGGCCTACGACTGCTGGGCGTTTCGCCGCCTTGGCGTCGTGATCGATCCGGCGAGCGGCGAGATTCGCCGCTGGCTCTATCGCGATCCGGCCGTACCGGCGCTGGCGATGATGGACCAGGCCGGGTTCCGCCGCACCGGTCGGGAAATCGCGCTCACGACGCCGCTCGACGAAGCCACCGTCCGCAGCCTGAAGGTGGGCGACGTGGTGCTGCTCAGCGGACGTTCGTACACGGGCCGCGACGCCGTGCACCATCACCTGATGTCGCACGAGCCGCCGGTCGATCTCACGGGCAGCCTCATCTATCACTGCGGTCCGGTGGTGAAGCAACTCGACGACGGCTCGTGGACGATCACGGCCGCCGGCCCCACCACCAGCATCCGCGAGGAGCCGTATCAGGCCGACATCATCGGCCGCTACGGCATCCGCGCCGTGATGGGAAAGGGCGGTATGGGCCCGAAGACCCTCGCCGGTCTCACGCAGCACGGCGCCGTGTACCTGAACGCCGTCGGCGGCGCGGCGCAGTTCTATGCGCGCTGCATCGAACGCGTGGACGGCGTGTCGCTGCAGGAGTTCGGCACACCGGAAGCGATGTGGCATCTGCAGCTCAAGGACTTCCCGGCCGTGGTCACCATGGACTCGCACGGCAACAGCCTGCACAAGGACGTCGAGCAGGCGTCGGCCCAGGAACTGGCGTCGCTTGCGACGCCGGGGCGCTAAATCCGACTCGTTTGGTCCAATTGGCGTAATAAAGCCTTTTGAATCAATCATTTAGGCGCTGTTTTCAGCGCCTTGATCCGGTGCTACACTGAGGGCATCATGCACACCGACACCGCCACTGCTCTCGATTCGCCCGTGCCCGTCCTGACGCCGAGCGTCATCCACGTCACCGAGGCCGCGGCCAGCAAGATTCAGGATCTGCTCGCCGAAGAAGGCAAGACCGACAGCGGCCTCCGCGTGTTCGTGCAGGGCGGCGGCTGCTCGGGCTTCCAGTACGGTCTCATGATCGAGGAGACCGGCGCCGGCGTGGGCGATCAGCTCTTCGAATCGAACGGCGTGAAGCTGCTCGTCGATCCGGTCAGCCTGAGCTACCTGAAGGGCGCCGAAGTCGATTTCGTCGACACCATCACCGGCGGCGGCTTCACCATCAAGAACCCGAACGCCACCTCGACCTGCGGCTGCGGCTCGTCGTTCAGCGCGTAGGTCCGTTCCCGTGTCACGGGCGCGGCGTGTCACGGCGCCGCGTCCGTCGTCCATCGTCCCCGTCCTGCCCGTTCCCATGGCGATGAGCGCGTTCCCCGATCTCGAGACCCTGCGGCCGGCCGGCACCAAGCGGTCGGGCAAGCGTGATCAGATCGTCAACACGTTCCTGCGGCAGGAAGGGCACCTGAGCGCCGACGACCTCGTCGACATCATCAAGCGCGAAGACCAGCGCATCAGCCGCGCCACCGTCTACCGCACGCTGCAGTGGATGGTCACGGCCGGCATCGCCCGCAAGGTCGATTTCGGCGAGGGCCGCTTCCGCTTCGAACACTCCTACCGGCACCCGCGCCACTATCACCTCATCTGCAAGACCTGCAACCGGTCGTTCGAGTTCCTGAGCTCCGACATCGAGTCGCTGGTCGAGGAAGTGGCGGCGGCGCGCAACTTCATGGCCCGGCAGAGCGTGGTGCAGATCTACGGCACCTGCGAGGCCTGCCAGACCGGCCGCGCCGCGCTGCCCGACACCGGCAACTCGGAACTGCTCTTCGCGCGTGACGCCCTGCGCATCGCCATCGCCACCGAGCGCAGCGGCCGGGAGTTCTACACGCGCGCCGCCCGCCTCGTGAAGAACTCGCGCGGCCGCCACGTGTTCGAGAAGCTCGCCGCCGAGGAAGTCGACCACCTCGAGCGCCTCGAAGGGCGCTACCGCATGCTGCTCGAACGTGATCCGCAGCTCGAGTCGCGGCCCACCTTCCTGTTCTTCAAGGGCGCCGCCAACGGCCTCTTCGCCGAAGGCACCGAACAGCTGAGCAAGCCAGGCGTCGACGAAGCCGAGGCGCTGCGCATCGGCATTCGCTGCGAGCGCGGCTCGCACCGCTTCTTCAAGCGCTACGGCGAGAAGTTCGAAGACTCGGAAGGCAAGCAGGTGTTCCTCGAGTTCGCCGAGGAAGAGCGGCAGCACCTCGAGTTGCTCATCCGCGAGTACCGCGCGCTCATCACGCGCACGCACGGCGGCCGCAAGCCGGCCCGGGCGACCGCGGTGGCGGGGCGCCCGCGCCCGAAGCCGGCGCGGAAGCTCCGTCCGGCGACGTGATCGACCTCCACATGCACACGACCGCGTCCGACGGTCGGTGCTCGCCCGACGACCTGGTCGCCCGTGTGCAGGCGGCCGGCCTCGGCACCTTCGCCATCACCGATCACGACACCGTCGCGGCGCTGCCCGCGGCCCGCCGGCTCGCTGATGCGCGCGGGCTCACACTCGTGCCCGGCATCGAGATCACCGCGGTGTGGGACGCGCGCGACGTGCACGTGCTCGGCTACTGGTGCGACGAGGGCGACGCCGATCTGCTGGCATTCCTGGTGGAGCAGCGGGCCCGGCGCGTCGCCCGGGTCGAGCGGATTGCCGCGGCGCTCGCGCGGGCCGGCGCGCCCATCGACGTCGTGC
>JALHON010000369.1 GCA_022842985.1 Acidobacteriota bacterium
CTCGCGGCGGCCGCCGCCGGCCTCATCCTCGGCATCGGCGTGGGCCGGCTGCCCGGGGGCAGCCCGGTCACGCCGTCGCCGGCCCCCTCCGAGGCCGCCCGGATGGCCGCCGTCGAGCCGGCCGTCGATCCCCGGCGGGACGATCGGCTGCTGAGCGACGTCGAAGAACTGTTGACCCGCGAAATCCGTCCGGAGTTCGAAGCCCTCGACGGTCTCACCCCGATCACGTACGAGGCGCGATAACTCAGGTGCCATCACTCATCTTCAAGAAGGGCCTCGACCTCAAGCGCGAGGTCGCCGGCCAGCTCTCGGCCAGCTATCACAGCGACCTGGTCGCCCAGATCAAGGCCCGCGACTACCGCTACGACGCCGGCCGCCTCACCATCCATCTCGCCCGGGAGTTCGGCTTCTGCTACGGCGTGGATCGCGCGGTCGACTACGCCTACCAGGCGCGGCTGAAGTTCCCGGCCCGGCGCGTGTTCCTCACCGGCGAAATCATCCACAACCCGCATGTGAACGATCAGCTGCGGGCCCAGGGCATCCGCTTCCTGTCGGACGCCGGCGAATCGTGGGACGCGCTGACCGCCGAGGACGTCGTCATCCTCCCCGCCTTCGGCGTCACCGTCGAAGACCTGGTGCGGCTCGACACCCTCGGCTGCACGCTGGTCGATACGACCTGCGGGTCCGTGCTGAACGTCTGGAAGAACGTCAAGCGATACGCCGGCGACGGGTTCACCTCGATCATCCACGGCAAGCACTGGCATGAGGAAACCCGGGCCACGGCCTCGCAGGCCATCCAGACCCCCGGGGGCCACTACCTGGTGCTCCTCGACACGCGTGAGGCGGATCTGGTGTGCGACTTCATCACCGCCGCGCACCCTCCGGGCAGCGCCGCGCGCGCCGCGTTGCTCGAGCGCTTCCGCGAGGCGTGTTCGCCCGGCTTCGATCCCGACCTGCACCTGAGCCGCATCGGCTGCGCCAACCAGACCACGATGCTCAGCACGGAGTCGTTCGCCATCGGCGAGCAGTTTCGCGCCGCCATCCGCCAGCGGTATGGCGCCGAGGCCGAGGCTGCCCACTTCCGCGCCTTCGACACCATCTGCAGCGCCACGCAGGACCGCCAGGACGCCGTCCTGGCGATGCTGGCCGACCTCTCGCTCGACGCCATGATCGTCATTGGCGGCTACAACAGCAGCAACACCTGCAATCTGGCTCGGATCTGCGCCGCGAAGGTGCCCACGTACCACATCGCCGATCCGAGCGGCCTCGTCTCGGCCGCCGAGATCCGGCACCGCGACGCGCGCACCAAGGCCGAAGTGGTCTCGCACGACTGGCTGCCGTCCGGCCCGCTCACGATCGGCCTGACCTCGGGGGCCTCGACGCCCGACAACCTCGTCGAAGCCGTCGTGAAAGCGCTCACGGCCTTCACCGCCGAGCCGACCGTCGCCGCGGCGCCCTAGTAAACAGGGCGCGGCGCCCGGTCGTAATCCAGACAGACCCATGCCACGGCACCTTTCGCTCCCCGTCTGCGCCGTCGTCGCGGCCGTGCTCCTCGTTGGCGCCCCGGCCCCTTCCGCCGCCCAGAGCTTCAAGTGGTGGCAGCACGAGAAGTTCCAGCGCGAGCTGGTGCTCTCGCCCGAGCAGGTGACACGCCTCGAAGAGATCTTCCAGGCCGCCGGTCCGGCGATGCGGACCTACAAGGCGGCCGTGGACAAGCTCCAGGCCGAGCTCTCCGCCATGGTGCAGGAGGCCCGGGCCGACGAGGCCACGGCCACCGAACTCATCATCCGGGTCGAAGCCGCGCGCGGCGACCTTGGCCGCACGCGCGCGCTCATGCTCTACCGGATGCGCCGTGTGCTGACCTCCGACCAGTCCACGAAGCTCAAGGTGCTCTTCGACGAGCACGCACGTTCCACGCGGGGCCACACGCGGCCCAGACCCGGCGCCTAGCCCAGCACGAAGGTTGTTCAACGATGACGAGATGTGGTTATTCCCTGGCGTTGGCGGTATCACTCGCCGGTGCCGTGGCCGTGCCTGCCGGCGCGCAGGAGGCGCGGCATGACGCCATCGTGCGGGCCGCAGTGGCCCGCTTCGAGACCGAGCGCCTCGTCGCCCCGGCCGTGGAGGCGCCGGCCCGGGCGCAGGCAGCCGGCGGGCGGCGCGACCTGCGTCTGATGGACGCCGTCGAACTGGCGCTGCGGCAGAACCTCGACATCGCGGTCGAGCGCCTGACGCCGCAGGCCGCGGACTTCCAGCTCGCGGGCCTGCGCAACACCTTCCGGCCACTCGCCAGTTCGACGCTCGGGCAACGCGCCCAGGTGATTCCGCCCACCAACCAGTTGAACGGCGGTCAGCGCGTCACCAACGACACGACGACGTACAACTTCGGCGTGACGCAGGCGGTGCCATGGGGCGGCGGCAACTTCTCGCTGACGTTCAACAACAGCCGGCTGGCGACATCGAATCTGTTCGCGAACTTCAATCCCACCTTCACCTCGACGCTGACGGCCACCTATGTGCAGCCGCTGCTGCGCGACTTCGGGATCGACAACATCCGCCAGCAGATCGCCATCGCCCAGATCAACCGCGACATCGGCGACGAGACCCTGCGCGCGACGATTGCCCAGACCATCGCCAACGTCCGCAATGCCTACTGGGAACTGGCCTTCGCGCGGGCGTCGCTCGACGTCGCCGCGCGCTCGCTCGAACTGGCGCAGAGCCTCGTCGAAGACAACAAGGCCCGGGTCGAAGTAGGCACGCTCGCCCCGCTCGACATCGTGCAGGCCGAAGCGGAGGCCGCCAACCGCCGCCAGAGTGTCGCACAGGCCGAAGCCACGCTGGCCACGGCCGAACTGACCCTGAAGCGCCTCCTCGTCACCGGCACCGATGACCCCCTGTGGCAGCAGGAGCTGCACGCGACCGACTCGCCGCAGCTCGACGCGCCGGCCATCGACATCGCGACCGCCGTGCGGACCGCGCTCGAGAAGCGGACGGATCTCGTGACGGCGCGCAAGAACCTCGACAGCAACGACATCAGCCTGCGCTTCTGGCGCAACCAGACCCGGCCCGCCGTGGACCTGCAGGTCAATTACGGCGCCCAGGGCATCGGCGGCACCCAGTTCCAGCGCTCCGGGACCGGTCTCGGCAGTGTCATCACCGGCACCATTCCCGGCGGCTACACCGATGCGCTGCGCCTGCTGCAGGCGCGCGACTTCCCCACCTGGAACGCGGCCCTCACGGTCAGCTACCCGATCGGCGGCAACAACGCCGATGGCCAGTTCGCGCGGACGCGGGTGCTCCGCACGCAGCAGTCGACACGACTGCGCGCCCTCGAGCTGCAGGTGGCGACCGAAGTCACGAACGCCGCCCTCCAGGTGCAGGCCAACCTGCGCCGCGTCGAGGCCGCCCGCGCCGCGCGCGACTTCGCGGAGCGCCGTCTGGAGGCCGAGCAGAGCAAGTTCGAAGTCGGCCTGTCGACCAACTTCTTCGTCGTGCAGGCGCAGCGCGATCTCGAAACCGCGCAGAACGTCGAGCTGCGGGCCCTGACCGACTACAAGCGCGCGCTGGTGACGTTCGAGCGCTCGCAGGAGGCGCCGGCCGGCGGCGGCGCGAACTTCGGCGGCGGCAATGCTGGCGCGGCTGGCAACGTCGGCGGCGGCAACTTTGTCGGCGGCAACAACGGCGGCATCGGCGGTCCGGGCGGCGGTAACCAGTGACACGGCGTCTTCGCGGATGGCGTGTCTCGGAAGGTGTGTCAGGCGGAAGAACTATGCGTAGCACGGTGTGGATGGGTCTGGGCATCGCGATGATGGCCGGGAGTCTGCTGGCCACGAGCGCGTGCTCGAGCCAGTCGTCGAGTGCGCCGCAGGGCGCGCAGGCGGGGGCCGCGAACCG
>JALHON010000370.1 GCA_022842985.1 Acidobacteriota bacterium
GCTGGTTGCGGTGGGGCTCGTGATCGGAGGGGGGCTGGCGGTGGCGGCGGCGAACGTGCTGCGCGGCCTGCTCTACCGGACCTCGCCGCTCGATCCGGTGGCGTGGGCCGCGGCCGTGGCCGCCCTGCTCATCGCGTCGTTCGTGGCCAATGCCGTGCCGGCCCGCCGCGCCATGCGTGTCGAGCCGCTGACGGCGCTGCGCACCGACTGATGCCGGCGCGCGCGCCATCGCCGGCCGCGCCTCAGAAGTAGAACGTCACGCCCACCGCCGACCTCAGGCCGAAGGCCGTGCCCTCGGCTTCGGTGCGGGTGCCCGGAAAGTCGGAGGTCGTCGTCTGCGTCGAGTACTGCAGGCCGAGCTCCCCGAAGACGGCGAAGCGGTCGTGCAGATTGAACTGCGAGCCGAACGCACCCGACGCCAGCACGCCGGTGGTCTTCGCGGTGAAGCCGGTCAGCGCGCCGCTCAGGCCCGACTCGTTGTCGGCCGTAGACCGCGCGTATGCCAGGCGCGGCACCAGATACAGGCGCAGGCGGTCGATCGTGCGCAGGTTCACCAGTACGCTCACGCCCACCGTGGTGCCCCAGCCTTCGGAGGTGCTGCTCGAGGACAGACTGGAGCCGCCGAACATGCCCGAGGCCGTCGTCGTCGATTCCGAGGTCGAGCGGCTGAGCGCGATGTCGGGGCGCACGGCGATGCCGTCCGTCACATGCCAGATGATCCCGAGCGCGCCGGGATAGCCCATCGTCACGCCGACGTCGCCGGCCGTCTGCGCGGCCGCGGACCGCGCCGCCAGCACCAGCATCACCACACCCAGCAGCACTCGTACACGCATCGCGCACCACCTCCGTCCGGCTGCCCGGGGGCGGGGCGCCTGTGAGCGAGGATACGTCAGCTCGTGGGGCGCTCCTGCACGCTCAGTGTGGCCGGCGCCGCCTGCATCGCAATCGGCTCCGGACGTTCGCCGTCGTGGCCCGCGAGCGTGATCTCGATGGTGGTGCCGGCAGCCGAGCTGGCGCCGACGCGGATCGTGCCGCCGAGGGCGCGCACGACCTCGCGGCAGATGGCCAGGCCGAGGCCGCTGCCGCCGGTGTGGCGGTGCCGCGATTCGTCGACGCGGAAGAAGCGCTCGAAGACGTGTTCGTGGTCGGCCGCGGGGATGCCGTGGCCTTCGTCGCGCACCTCGATCGTGACGCGTGTCGGCGCCCACTGATCGGCGGCTGGTTCGGTGAGGCGCGCCGACACGGTCACGGCGCCGCCGTCGCGGTTGTAGTGCACGGCGTTGGCGACGACGTTGTCGAGGACACGCCCGACGAGGCCCGGATCGCCGTAGACCCGGATGTCGTCGAGGCCCTGGTGCGCGAGCCTGATGCCGCGGGCGGCGGCCGCCGGCTGCCAGCGCGCGAAGGCGTCGTCGACCACCGGCGCGAGCGGCACTTCACGAAGCGCGATCTCGTCGGCGCCCTCCTGCACGCGCGAGAGCAGCATCAGGTTGCCGGCCAGTTCGGTGAGCGCGGTCAGGCGGCGGCGCACCACGACGAGCGTGTCGCGGTAGCTCTCGGCCGTCCGCGGGTGCCGTAGCGCCACGTCGAGCTCGCCGGCCATCGCCGTGATCGGGCTGCGCAGCTCGTGCGAGGCATCGGCGGCGAAGCGGCGGTTGGCGTCGAGGGCGCGCTGCAGGCGGTCGAGCATCGAGTTGAGCAGCACCGTCATGCGGCCCACCTCGTCGTGGATCTGCGGTTCGTCGAGCCGGCCGTCGAAGTGGCCCTGCGCGATCCACGCGGCCCGTTCGGTGATGCGCGCCACCGGCGCAAGCGCGCGCGAGGCCAGCAGATACCCGAGCGCCGCCGTGCCGGCCACGCTCACGAGCCAGACGCCGCCGAGCAGCCACGTGAGGAAGGCCAGCCCGCGTTCGACATCGTCGGCGAAGAGGCCGACGGCCACCGCGTAGGTGCGGCCCTCGCGCGAGGCCGTCAGCACCGCCAGACGCGCCCGGCGCCCCTGCACCTCCGCGTCGACGAGCGGGGCCCGGCCGTCGAGGCCCTGCCGGATGACGTCCGGTGCGATGAGCGGCGGGCCGTTGCCGAGGGCGCTCGACTGCAGCACGAGCCTGCCCTCCGCATCGAAGATCTGCACGAGTTTCTCGGTGAAGCCGCCGGCCTCGAGCTGTGTGAAGGTCGACTCGTGCAGGTGGACGTCGGTCGTGCCGTCGGTCGACGACGCCGCTTCGGTCGCCGCGATCGTGCGCACGTGCCCGTCGAGCCAGACGTGCAGGTAGATCGAGGCACCGGCATACACCGCCACGTTGGCCAGGCCCAGCAGCACGCCCACGGCGAGCGTCCAGCGCAGGGTGAGGCGCGCGCGGAACGACTGCAGCGGCGCCGGGGCCGTCACGACTGGACCCCCTTCTTCAGCATGTAGCCCAGACCGCGCACCGTATGGATGAGCGGCTCGGGCCCGATCGCCTGCAGCTTGCGCCGCACGTAGCCCACGTAGACGTCGGCGTTGTTCGAGAGCGGATCGTAGTCGCCGCCCCATACGTGCTGCGCGAGCTGGTCGCGCGTGACCACCGCTTCGGCGCGGCGCACGAGGAAGGTGAGCAGCCGGTATTCGGTGGCAGTGAGCTGCACGGGGCGTCCGGTGAGGGTCACCGTATGGGCCACCGGGTCGATGGCGATGCCGCCGTATTCGAGCAGGTGCGTCATGTGGCGGGTGCGGCCGCGGCGGGCGAGCGCGCGCAGGCGCGCCAGCAGCTCGTCGAAGACGAACGGCTTCACGAGCACGTCGTCGGCGCCGGCATCGAGCGCGGTCACGCGGTCGGCCACGCCGTCGCGGGCGGTGACGATGATGACCGGCGTATCGACACCGCGTCCGCGCAGCCGGCGGCACACCTCGAAGCCGTCGAGTGCGGGCAGCATCAGATCGAGCACGATGACGTCGTACTCCTCGGCGGCAGCCATCTCCACCGCCGAGAGTCCGTCTTCCACCAGATCCACGAGGTTGCGTTCCTCGGTGAGCCCGCGGACGATGAACCGGCTGATCTCCGGATCGTCTTCGACGACGAGGACACGCATGGGATGGTCCGTCAGGCGGCGGCGGCCGCGCGTTCGCGCCGTTCCACCCAGGTCTCCATCATGCCGTACAGCGTGGGCAGCACGATGAGCGTCAGCAGCGTCGAGGTGACGATGCCGCCGATGACCACGGTGGCGAGCGGGCGCTGCACTTCCGAGCCGGCGCCGGTCGAGACGGCCATCGGCAGGAAGCCGATGGCGGCGACGAGCGCCGTCATGAGCACCGGCCGCAGCCGCGAGGCGGCGCCCTCGAGCGTGGCCTGTTCCACGCCGAGGCCCTCGTCGTCGCGCAGGGCGCGGATGGCCGCGATCATCACGACGCCGTTCAGCACGGCCACGCCGAAGAGCGCGATGAAGCCGACCGACGCCGAGAGGTTGAGGGTGATGCCGCGGATCCACAGGGCGGCGATGCCGCCGACGGCTGCGAACGGCACGTTCACGAGAATCAGCAGGGCCCACCGCACCTTGTGGAACGTGGCCACGAGCAGCACGAAGATGATGGCGAGCGAGAGCGGCACCACGATCGCGAGCCGGGCCGTGGCGCGCTGCTGGTTCTCGAACTGGCCGCCCCAGGTGAGGTAGTAGCCGGTGGGCAGCGTGACGGCCGTGGCCAGGCGGCGCTGCGCCTCGGCCACGAAGCTGCCGACATCGCGGCCGCGCACGTTGGTCTGCACGACCAGCCGGCGTTCGGCGTTCTCGTGGTTCACGGCCTCGGGGGAGGAGGCGGAGCGCACGCGGGCCAGTCGGCCGAGCGGCACGCGTTCGCCGCCAGGCGCCGCCACGACGAGATTCGCGATCGCGTCTGGCGACTCGCGCACG
>JALHON010000371.1 GCA_022842985.1 Acidobacteriota bacterium
GTGCGCGCGCAGCAGGCGGCGCCGGCGCGGCCCGTCGTCGTGGGCTCGAAGCCCTTCGCCGAGTCGTACCTGCTGGCCGAACTCTTCGCGCAGATCCTCGAGGCGCGTGGGCTCACGGTGACGCGGCGCTTCGGTCTGGGGGGCACCGAGATCGTCTTCCCCGCGCTGCAGCAGGGCGCCATCGACGTGTTTCCGGAGTACACGGGCTCAGGCCTGCTCGTCATCCTCAAGGCGCCGATGGCCACCGATCCGGCGGCTGTGTTCGACACCGTCTCCCGCGAGTTCGCCGCCCGCTACGACGCGCGCTGGCTGGCGCCGCTCGGGTTCGAGAACACCTACGCGATGTCGGTGCGCACCGAGATGGCGACGCGGCTCGGCCTGCGCACGCTGAGCGATGCGGCGCGCGTGAGTGGCCAGCTCCGCGCCGGCTTCACGGCGGACTTCATCGGCCTGCCCGACGGCCTCCCGGTGCTGCGCGAGGTCTACGGCCTGGCGCCCGCGGCGGTGAACGCGCTGGCGCCCGCGCTCAAGTACCAGGCGCTCGTGGCCGGGGACGTGGACATCATCGATGCCTATTCCACCGACGGCCTGCTCGACCGCTATCCCCTCACGGTGCTCGCCGACGACAAGCGGGTGTTCCCGCCGTACGACGCCGCCGCGATCGTGCGCGGCGCGCTGGCCCGCGAGCAGCCGGCGGCCATCGCGGCCCTGACGGAACTGAGTGGCCGGATCGACGTGACGCGGATGCGGCGGCTGAACGCGCGCGTCGAGGTGGAAGGGCAGTCGGCGGCGGACGTCGCGCACGCGGCCCTCGAGGAGCTCGGGCTCGTGAGAGCGCGCGCGGCAGACACGGCACCCGCGCCGGCGATGGGCCCGGCGGACGGCGCGCCCGGGATGTCGTTCGCGCGGTATCTCTGGATGCGTCGCGCCGCGATTCTCGCGATGAGCGCGCGCCACCTGCTGCTGGCCGGCGTGGCGCTCGCCGCCGCGATCGTCGTCGGCGTGAGCGTGGGCCTGCTGCTGGCGCGGCGCCCGGCCGCCGAGGGCGCCACGCGGGCCTTCGGGCTGCTGCAGACCATCCCCGGCATCGCGCTCCTCGCCTTCATGCTGCCGCTCCTCGGCATCGGCGTCGTGCCGGCGATGGTGGCGCTCTTCCTCTACGCGCTCTATCCAATCGTGCGCGGCACGGTGACCGGCGTGCGCCAGGCCGACCAGAGCGCCGTCGACGCCGCTGTGGCGCTCGGCATGACGCCGCGCCAGGTGCTCACGTGGGTGCAGGTGCCGCTCGCCGTGCCGGTCATCATGGCCGGCGTGCGCACGGCGGCCGTGACCAGCGTGGGCACGGCCACGCTGGCGGCGTTCGTCGGCGGCGGCGGGCTGGGTGATCCGATCGTGGCCGGGCTCGCGCTCGCCGATACGCGCATGATCCTGTCCGGTGCCGTACCGGCAGCCGTGCTCGCCGTGGCCGTGGACGTCGTGCTGGCGCGCGCGGAGCGCTGGCTCACGCCGGCCGGTCTCTTGAGGTAGGATGCGGCGCCGCGACCCGGCAGGGAGACGACAGATGCGAGGACGAGCGACACGATTCGGCGCACTGCTGGTGCTGTGCGCGGCGGCCGTTCCGGCCATGGCGCAGCCGCCTGGCGTGGCGGCGTGGACGGCGGCCCACGAGAAGGCGATCGTCGACGAACTGCGCGGCCTCGTGTCGCTGCCGAACGTGGCCGGCAACGACGCCGACATGCGGAAGAACGCCGACCGCCTGCAGGCGCTCTTCACGGCGCGCAAGTTCAAGGTCGAGACGGTGGGCGGGCCCGGGGCGCCCGTGGTCTTCGCCAGCCTCGACGTGCCGAACGCCGCCGGCACGCTCACGTTCTACATCCACTACGACGGCCAGCCGGTGGACGCGAAGGAATGGACACGCTGCCAGCCCTTCACGCCATGCCTGTGGAGCGCGTCCGGCCCGGTCGCGGATGACCCGGCGCGCACGACCTTCGACCCCGACTGGCGCCTCTACGGCCGCTCGACCTCCGACGACAAGGGCCCGATCGTGGCCTTCCTGAATGCGGTGGATGCCCTCCGCGCCACCGGCAGCGGCCCCACCTGGAACCTGCGCGTGGTGCTCGACGGCGAAGAAGAGGCCGGCTCGGCCAACTTCCGCCGGTTCGCCGCGGCGCGGTCCGGCGCGCTCAAGACGGATCTTGCGGTGACGCTCGACGGCCCGCGGCATCCGAGCGGCCGGCCCACGGTGTACTTCGGCGTGCGCGGCGGCGCCGGTGTGACCATCACGGTCTACGGCGCGAAGGGCGACCTGCATTCCGGCAACTACGGCAACTGGGCGCCCGACCCGTCGATGCGGCTGGCGAAGCTGCTGGCGACGATGAAGGACGACACCGGCCGCGTGCTCATCAAGGACTTCTATCGCGACGTGCGGCCGCTCACGCCCACCGAACGCACCGCGCTTGCCGCCGCGCCGGAGGTGGAATCGCTGCTCGCGCGCGAGTTCGCCGTGGCCGTTCCGGAGCGGCCCGACGAGCGGCTCGAGGTGAAGCTCAATCAGCCGACGCTCGGCGTGCTCGAGATGTCGACGAGCGGCATCCCCGGCCGGTCCGCCATTCCCGGTTCGGCCACGGCGCGGCTCGAAGTGCGCATGGTGAAGGATCTCGTGCCCGAGACGCAGAACGCGCTCATCACCGAACACGTGAAGGCGCAGGGCTACTTCGTCGTGAGCGGCCGCGAGCCGACGGACGAGGAGCGCCGTACCCATCGCCTCATCGCGCGTGTCGATCCGCGCCGCGGCTCGCCGGCCTCGCGCGTGTCGATGGACGACCCGAAGGCGCAGGCCGTCGTGAAGGCGCTGACGATGCGTGGCGTGCCGCCGGTGCAGCTGCCGACGCTCGGCGGCAGCATGCCGTTCGGCACCTTCAGCGACGAATACGCGATGCCCACCGTGGGGGTGTCGATCGTGAACTACGACAACAACCAGCACGGGCCCGACGAGAACCTGCGCCTGCGTAATCTGTGGGAAGGGATCGAGATGCTGGCGGCGCTCATGACGCTGCCGAAGTAGCGCCCGGCGGCTACTTCGTGAGGTCCTTCGGCGCCCACAGGAAGCCGAACGACTGGGCGCCCTCCTTGCCATGCGTCCTGTGGTGCACGAGGTGCGCCATGATGATGCGCCTGAGGTACGTCCACTGCGGCACGTTGCGGATGCGCACACGGCGATGCACGACGATGTCGTGGAAGATGACGTAGATGGCGCCGTAGGCCGTCATGCCGAGGCCCACCGGCAGCATCCACGCGCCGCCGCCGTCCACGCCGGCCTTGATGAGCAGGATCGACGGCACCGCGAAGAAGATGCCGAAGAGGTCGTTCCACTCCCAGCCGCCCTCGTGCGGCACGTGATGAGACTCGTGCAGGAACCAGAGCGGCCCGTGCATCAGGAAGCGGTGCGTGAGATAGGCCACGCCCTCCATGCCGACCAGGGCGATGAGGAACCACGCCGCGAACATCCACCACGCCATCACGTTCACCCTACCATGCCGATCGTGGACGGCGTGAAGAGCCCGGTCCGCGGCGGCGCCGTCCGGTCGCCGAGGGTCTTCATCCAGCCGGTCGCGAGACCCGCCTGCACCAGGCGGGCGAGCTTCTGCGCCGTGCCCACGGTGGTGCGCGACGTCCACGCCTCGGCGCCGCGGTAGGCCACCGCCCGGCCGATGTCGCGATAGACGAGCCGCGCCGTGGCCACCGCCCAGGCGGAGCGTCCGGGCAGATGGGCGACGCCGTGCCACGCCGAGTCGTAGTAGCGCTCGGTCTCGGTCAGGAGCCGCGCCACGACCGGCGCGACCGCGGCGGCGCTCGCCGGGCCGAGCGGTGCGCCCTCGGTGAGGGTCA
>JALHON010000372.1 GCA_022842985.1 Acidobacteriota bacterium
GGTGTGGTTGCGACCCACGATCACGGCCATCATGCCGCGAAGAAACCGGGAGGAGTCCATACCATCAATGCAGCCGGCGGGGAGCCTCCCTCACTAACGTAGACACTTCCGCCTAACGGACGGACGTGCCGCCTGCCGTGACTGACGGCGACGGGCTGGCCCGGCTCACGCGGCCGTCCGGAGCAGGCCGCGCACGCGTGAGACGTCAAACGCCGAGGCGGCGCCGAAGTCCGCGTGGGGTGTTCAGGCACTGCGGCGACGTGCGCAGCGCGTCGCGCAGCACCGCCCGGGGCCCCGCGCTTCCGGCCGACACTCGCCCCCGCTGGCGTTTGACGGACTGCGCAGGCCGGACGCGGGAGACGGGCCAGCCCGTCGCCGTCATCCCGCAGACTAGTCGAGCGTCGGACGGAACGTCGGCGCCTTCCGCGCCTTGGTCTTCTGCTCGAACGCGTAGCCGTAGCCGAGCAGCGCCGCCTCGCTGTAGGCGCGGCCCATGAACGCCAGGCCCAGCGGCAGCCCGCGCACGTCGCCCATCGGCACCGTGAGGCTCGGCGTGCCGGCCACGGCGGCCATGCCGTAGCCGGCGCCCACGAAGTGATCGCCGAGCACGTGATCGGTGGGCCACGCGGGCGCCATCGCCGGCGCGATGAGGGCGTCGAGCTTCTGGCCATCGAGCGTCGCAAGCAACCCGTCGCGTCCGGCGAGCTGCTTGGCCGCGGCCTTCGCGCGCAGATACGCGGCGTCGGTCAGCGGCCCCTTCGCCTGCGCCTGCTCGAAGAGTTCCTGCCCGAAGAAGGGCATGGCCTTCTCGGCGTTGGCGGTGTTCCACGCAATGAGCGCCTCGAGCGACTTCTGCGCCGACGTGCTCTTTGCGAGATACGTATTCAGGCCATCCTTGAATTCGTAGAGCAGCACCTCGAACTCGGGGTTGCTCCATCGGTTGTAGGTCGGCACCTGCACGTCCACCACCGTAGCGCCGGCCGCGGTGAGCGTCGCAATGGCGCGCGTCATCGCCGCATCCACGTCCGGGTGATAGCCCATGGCCTGCCGCAGCACGCCGAAGCGCTTGCCGGTCAGCGCATTCGCGTCGAGCGCCTTCAGATAGTCGGACGTGTGTCCGGTCGCCGCGGTGCCGGCCGGATCCTGCGCGTCCACGCCGGCCATCGCCGTGAGCAGCATCGCCGCGTCAGCGACCGTGCGCGTCATGGGGCCGGCCGTATCCTGCGTGATCGAGATCGGGATGATGCCGCTGCGGCTCACGAGGCCCACCGTGGGCTTGAGGCCCACGAGTCCGGCAACAGACGCCGGGCACAGGATGCTGCCGTCGGTTTCCGTGCCCACGCCCACGCCGGCGAGACTCGCCGCGATCGACGTGCCAGTGCCGGCGCTCGAGCCGCACGGGTTCCTGTCGAGCACATAGGGGTTCTTCGTCTGGCCGCCACGTGAACTCCAGCCTGACGTGGAACGCGTCGAACGGAAGTTCGCCCACTCGCTCAGGTTCGTCTTGCCGAGGATGACGGCGCCGGCGTCACGCAGGCGCGCCACGAGGAAGGCGTCGGCCGCGGGTTTGTTGTCGGCCAGCGCGAGCGAGCCGGCGGAGTTCGTCATCCCCACTGCATCGATGTTGTCCTTGAGCAGCACCGGGATGCCGTGCATCGGTCCACGCACCTTGCCGGCCTTGCGCTCCGCGTCGAGCCGTTCGGCATCGGCGAGTGCGGCCGGGTTCAACTCGATGACCGAGTTCAGCGAGGGCCCGGCCTTGTCGATGCCGGCGATGCGCGCGAGGTACGCCTCGGTCAGCGCCCGCGCCGTGAGCGTGCCGACGTCCATGCGGTTGCGCGCCTCGAAGGCGCTCAGCTCCGCCACGTCCACGGCGGGCGCGGCGGCGGGTGCTGGCGATGCAGCACGTTGTTCGGGCGCGGCCGTGCAGGCCACCGGAGACACGAAGGCGAGGACGAGCGCGAGACGACGGACGGTCATGACGGTCAGTGTATCCTCGGATCCGCGTGCCGATGCCCCCCGACGACTTCGTCCCGCGGCCGTGGCTCGGCGGCGGCCATCGCATGACGCTCTACGCGTGGGCCGCGCGCCGCCACTTCCCCGCCCTGCCGCCGCCCGAGGCGCGCTACTTCGCGGTGAGCGACGATACGCAGGTGCTCGCCCACTGCCACTGGCAGGCCGAACGCACCGGCGCGCTCACGGTCCTCCTGCTGCACGGGCTCGAGGGATCGAGTGAGAGCCACTACATGCGCGGCATGGCGGACAAGGCGTGGCGCCGCGGCTTCAACGTGGTGCGCCTGAACCAGCGCAACTGCGGCGGCACCGAGCACCTCACGCCGGGCCTGTATCACTCGGGCCTCACCGCCGATCCGCTGGCGGTGCTGCGGCTGCTGCGCGCGGAGGGCCTCGAACGGTTCGCGGTGTGCGGCTACTCGCTTGGCGGCAACATCGCGCTGAAACTCGGCGGCGAGCTGGCCGATGCGGCTGACGCCGCGCGCATCGTCGCCGTCACCGCCGTGTCGCCGCCCATCGAGCTCGGTCAGTGCGTAGACGCGCTCGAACGCGCCGAGAACGTGGCCTACCACCTGAACTTCCTCGTCGGCCTGCGCGGACGCATGAAGCGGAAGGCGACGCTCTTTCCGGAGATCTACGACACGCGGCCGCTGGCCGGCGTGCGGAGCGTGCGCCGCTTCGACGATCTCTATACCGCGCCGCACAACGGCTTTGCCGGCGCCGCCGACTACTACCACCGCGCCAGCGCGCGCCGGGTGATCGACCGCCTCGCCGTGCCGGCACTGCTCATCACGGCCGATGACGATCCGTTCGTGCCGTCCGACGCGGCGCGCGAGCCGGCGCTCGGCGGCATCGACGCGCTCACGCGCGTCGTGACGCGACACGGCGGGCACTGTGGCTTCGTGGGGTCTGCGACCCGCGACGAGGACGGCTACTGGGCGGAGCGGCGCGTGATGGACTTCGTCGCCGCGCACGCCGCCCGCACGCGCTGAGGCGCGGCGCGCTCAGCCCTTCGCGAGCAGGTCGAGCATCCGCTGGCCGAACACGGCGCCCTTGCCGGCATCCTCGTGCTTGAAATACACGAAGACGTCGCGGCAGGTGGCGGCCAGGTCCTGGGCGGTGCGGGTCCAGCGCACGATCGCCTCGTCGTCGTAGCCCTCGTCGCGCAGACGCAGATAGGCGAAGTCCGCGGTGGCCACGACCGGCACGGAGCGTGATTCGGTGTCGGCCACGCAGAGCGCGAAGTTCCGGGCGCGGAGCCGCGCGTAGACCTCCTCGGTCAGCCACGAATCGTGGCGGAACTCGAAGGCCGCCTGTACGCCATCCGGCACCGAGGGCAGGAAGGCGTCGAAGCGCTCGAGATCACATTTCAGATTCGGCGGCGTCTGGAACAGCACCGCGCCGAGCTGCGGACCGAGGCCGCGGGCCGTCGTGACGAAGAAGTCCACGGCGTCGCCCACGTCCTTGAGACGTTTGTCGTGGGTGATGCGGCGGTTGGCCTTGAGGGTGAAGCGGAAGGCGGGCGGCACCTGCGAGACCCAGCCCGCGACGGCGCTCGACGTGGGCATGCGGTAGAAGGTGGCGTTGATTTCGACCGAGGGGAACCGCGCCGCGTAGAAGGGCAGCATCTTCGACGCAGGAAGATCCTGCGGATAGAAGCTGCCCTTCCACTCGGGATAGTTGTAGCCGGACGTGCCGACCAGAATCACGGGTGTGGCCCGCGAGCGTGGGAACGGGGCGAGGCTGTTACCAGCGCGGTTCGCGCCGGCCGTTGCCGCCGCCGCCACCGCGGCCGCCGCCACCACCGCCACGGCCCAT
>JALHON010000373.1 GCA_022842985.1 Acidobacteriota bacterium
AGGCCCAGCCGCAGATCGCGCACGCTGCGCGCGAGCGGACCCTGCACAGACAACATCTGCGACGACATCGAACGCTCGGCCGTGGCCGTGCCGTTGAAGGCCGGCACGCGGCCGAACGACGGGCGCAGGCCGGCGAGTCCGCAGGCATAGGCGGGATACCGGATCGACCCGGCGATGTCGTTGCCGTGCCCGAGCGGCGTGATGCCGGCGGCCACCGACGACGAGGCGCCGCCACTCGACCCGCCCGGCGTGTGCGTCTCGGACCAGGGATTCCGCGTGCGCCCGCGCAGCGCGTTCTCGGTATCGAGCCGGAAGCTGAAGCCGGGCGTGTTGGTGCGCCCGACGATGATCGCGCCCGCCGCCTTCCAGTTCGCCACGACCGGGCTGTCGCTCGTCGCCACGAGATCGCGATAGGCGACCGTGCCATTCGCGGTGGCAGAGCCCGCCTGATCGACGTTCTCCTTGATCGTCACCGGCACGCCGTGCAGCGGCCCCAGACGATCGCCGCGCGCCACGGCGGCGTCGGCGCGAGTGGCAGCCGCCCGCGCCTCGTCACCGAGGTCCACCGTCACGGCGTTCAGCCGCGGATTCACTGCCGCCATGCGGGCGAGACACGCGTCCACGACCTCGCGCGACGACACCTCGCGGCGGGCGATCGCGTCTGCCATCCGCGTGGCGTCCCAGCGCCAGATCTCATCGGCCATGCGCGCAGTCCTCCGTGGCGTCAGGATACAGGCCGCGCGGCCGCGCGCGGGTCACTCGGCCGGCGAGACGAGCGCGCACTGGCCCAGGTGATATGCCATGTGCGCGGTGCGGTTCAGCAGCACGGCCAGGCGATTGCGCAGCGGATTGGCGGCGAACTCGTCGTCGGTCATCGCCGTGTGCGGCTTCGTCCAGTCGGCGGGCGAGAAGCTGTCGAAGCCGGCCTTCAGCTCCCCGTGCACGTCGCGCCAGAGCGCCGTGAGCTCGGCGGCCGACGGCAGCCTGGTGGTGGACCGGTCGGCTTCCGTCAGGAACACCGCGTCGAGCTCGGGATGACGGCGCGGGCCGATGCCGAGCAGCGGCAGCATGCTGTCGTGCACCGCGATGAGGTGGCCGAAGAGGTAGACGAGGCGGTTCTTCCCCGGCGCGATCTCGGCGGCGAGTGCCTGATCGCTGCGTCCCAGGAAGATCTTCTCGGCGCGCCCGAGATTCAGGGTCCACGCATGCACGGCGGTGGCGGCGAGCGAGTGTTCGGGCAGCATGGCGAGACGCTATCACGGCTGAGGCATCATGGTGCGGCATGGCCACCACGGTGCTCGACCGCTTCCTCCGTTACGTCACGTTCGACACGCAGTCGAGTGAGACGTCCACCACCTACCCCAGCACGCCCGGGCAGCTCGTGCTGCTCCGCGCGCTCGTGGACGAACTGCAGGCGCTCGGCGTGGCCGATGCCGCGATGGACGCCCACGGCTACGTGATGGCCACCATCCCGGCCACCACCGCGAAGACCACGGTGCCGGTGATTGGCTTCGTGGCACACGTGGATACCTCGCCCGAGATGAGCGGCGCGGACGTAAAGCCGATCGTGCATCGTGCCTTCGACGGCCGCGATCTGGTGCTGCCCGACGACCCCACCGCCGTGCTGCGCGTGGCCGACGCGCCGTATCTCGGCGAGTGCCTGGGCCACGACATCGTGACGGCCTCGGGCACGACGCTGCTCGGCGCCGACAACAAGAGCGGCGTGGCGGAGATCATGACCGCGGCGGCGTATCTCATGGCGCATCCGGAGATCCCGCACGGGGCGATCCGCATCGCGTTCACGCCCGACGAGGAAGTCGGTCACGGCACCGACCACTTCGACGTGGCGCGCTTCGGCGCCCGCTATGCCTACACGATGGACGGCGGCCAGCGCGGCGAGCTCGAATACGAGAGCTTCTCGGCCGATGCGATCACGCTGACCTTCCGCGGCTTCAACACCCATCCCGGCTATGCGCGCGGCCGCATGGTGAACGCCATCAAGCTGGCGGCGCGCTTCATCGATCGCCTGCCGCCCGACAGCGTCTCACCCGAAACCACCGCCGGCCGCGAGGGCTTCGTGCATCCCTACGTCGTGCAGGCGTCGGTGGATCGCACGAGCGTGAAGCTGCTGCTGCGCGACTTCGACACCGCGGAACTCGCGCGCAAGGCGGCGTGGCTGCAGGCGCTCGCGCAGGAGGTCGTGGACGCCGTGCCCGGCGCCGCCGTGGACGTCGAGATCCAGACGCAGTACCGCAACATGCGCGAGGTGCTCGACCAGCATCCACTCGTCGTCGCGCATGCGCGCCAGGCCATCACACGGGTGGGCCTCACGCCGCGCGAACGGCCGATCCGCGGCGGCACCGACGGCTCGCGGCTCTCGTTCATGGGCCTGCCGACGCCGAATCTCTTCGCCGGCGAGCAGAACTTCCACTCGCGGCTCGAGTGGGTGTCGGTGCAGGACATGGAGAAGGCCGTCGAGGTGATCGTCGAGCTGGCGAAGGTCTGGGAAGAAGAAGCGTAGGCCGCCGCGGGCGACGCTACGGCGGCGGCGCCGCCTTCTCGGTGCCGGTGTAGGCGAATTCGGCGGCCACCGATCCGCCGGGCGGCACGTCCACCGTGGCCGTGAGCGGTCCGTAGCGCTCGTGCCACACCTGCACCACGCGGCGGCCGGCGGGCACGTCGCGGACCTCGAAGGTGCCGGCCGGGCCGGTCACCGCGAAGTACGGATGGTCCACGACGGCTACGTACACGTTCATCCAGCGGTGGACGTCGCAGGTCACGCGCAGCATCTTCTCGGCGTGCGCCATCACGACGGTGAAGGGCGGACGGCCCACCACCTGGCTCACGTTGAACGTGTTGCCCTGCGTGGAGAGCGCGTGGACGTTGTGCAGCGTGGGGTCGCCGTTGCGCACCTCGAGCACCTGCCCGCGCTGCATCGCGAGCACGCGCGGCCGGAACATGCAGCCCTGCTGATCGAGCACCACGCGTGTGGCTGGCGCCGGCGCGCCGGGGAACGGGCCGCGCACTTCGACGAACACGTTCGCGAGCCCGCCATCGGCGGCGCGCACCACGAAGTCGTGCGTGGGCCGCGTGTCGCTCCAGGCGCGGCTGCAGGCCGGGTCCATCCCCATACGCACCACGGGGTTCACCGGCGCCGCCCCTGTGAGGCGCACGTGACCGGTGATGGTGCCGGCGGACTGCGCGGCGGCCTCCACCACGGGGCCGGGCGCGAGCGTGACTGCCGCGGCGGTCAGCGCCGCCACCAGCGCGCTCGCAATCGCCAGGCGCTGCCTCGCCGCCATCGCTACGGCTTCCGGCGCATCGACGGGGCGACCTTCGGCGCGCCGCCCTTCGGATACCAGTACTCGCTGTGGCAGGCCTCGCAGGCGCGGTCGAGCAGATCGCCGGCCTCCGAGAGGCGATCGACGTTCTTCGCGTCGGCGGCCTTGATGGCGAGCACCGCCGCGTCGATGAGCCCCTGCGACAGCCGCGCGAACTTCGTGCGGTCGCGATCGATCAGGATCTGGATCTGATCCGGCGGCAGATCCTCGGGAGCCGGCGGTTCATCGACCAGGCTCGGAATCGGCGTGGCCGGCGCGACCTTGCGGCCGGGCACGCGCAGCAGGTTCGCCGATTCGGCGAGGATGAGCGCATGCCGCCTCACCGCATACCAGTCGTCATTGGTGCGCGGGATGGTCTCGACTACGCCCGCCGCCGTGATGTCGAACGACACCGAGTCCCAGATCGCGTCGGCCGACGGATCGATGATGCCGTGCATCAGCTCCTTGATCGTGCCGGTGATGACGTAGCGCGGCGACGCCGA
>JALHON010000374.1 GCA_022842985.1 Acidobacteriota bacterium
ATCGAGTTCGACGCCACGACGTAGACATCCACGTGCGCGGTCGCCTTCGCGAGCGCTTCCATCATCATCATCCGCGCCCGCTGCGACTGCAGGAAGTCCACGGCGGAGGTGAGGCGTCCGGTCGGCCGGGCGCGGCCGCGCGACACCTTCGCCATCCGCCCGGCGCGCGCGTGCTCGTCGAAGAACGCCGCACTCTCGACCCCGATGCCGCTCATCTCGAGCGTGACGTCGGGCACGTCGACCGGCGCGAAGTCCTTCACGCCGAGCGCCTTCAGCGCGTCGAGGGTGGCCGCGGCGTTGGCCTTCGCCGCCGGCTCCGTGAGTTCGTCGAACGACGCCTGCAGCACCCCCACCTTCAGCGTGCGGATGTCGAGGTTCGCGTTCCAGTTGAAGGGCACGTCCACGACGCTCATGTCGCGATCGTCGGGTTTCGCGATGGCCTGCATCACGAGCGCGCAGTCTTCGGCGTAGCGGCCGAACGGACCGAGGCGGTCCTGCGTCCACGAGAGCGCCATGGCGCCGTGCCGGCTCACGCGTCCGAACGTGGGCCGCAGGCCCACGACACCACAGCGTCCGGCCGGACTCAGAATCGAACCGCTCGTCTCGCTGCCGATGGCGAAGCCGACGCCGCCCGCCGCCGTGGCCGAGGCCGGCCCGGCCGACGAGCCGCTCGAGCCCTGCGTCGGGTCCCACGGACTCTTCGTCTGTCCCCCGAACCAGTTGTCACCGGCAGCCAGCTCGCCGGTCGTGAGCTTGGCGATGAGCACGGCACCGGCCGCGCGCAGCATCTCGACGATCGAGGCGTCGTAGTCGAATCGCTGCTCCGTGAACGCCGCCGAGCCCCACGTGGTCGGAAAGCCCTTCACGGCGATGATGTCCTTGCAGCCCCACGGAATGCCGTGCAGCGGCCCCTTGTAGCGGCCGGCGGCGATCTCGCGGTCGGCCTGCGCCGCTTCGGCGAGGCCGTGCGCGTCGAGGAACGTCACCACGTTGTTCAGCACGGCGTTGTGGCGATGGAGCCGTGCCAGATACATCGTGGTCAGTTCGACCGACGTCACCTGCTTCGTGCGCACGAGCTCGGCGAGATGCCGCAGCGGCCAGCACGCCACCGTCTCGAGATTCGCCGGACGCTTCACCGCCGGCGCCTTGCTCATCACCCACGGCTGGCGGGTGCGATCGACGCGCATGCCGGGCACCACGGGACTGAAGTGATACGGCGGCGAGACATCGTTCGGGATGTGCGCCGCGCGCAGGTCTTCGAGGCGGCCGAGCGCCGTGTTGGCGCTCTCGACGAGCGCCTTGCGGTCGTCCTCGGGAAGGTCGATGCCCGACAGGCGCAGCGCGTCGGTGACCATCTGCAGCGTCACGCGATCGGCACCGCCCTCCTGCACCTGTGCCCAGAGCACGCCGGGCGCGAGCGTGCTGCCAAGTCCCACCCCCGCGAACTGCGCGAGGAAACGGCGTCGGGTGTCGTCGGTGTGCATCACGGCCGAGATTATAGGGGCTGCGGCGTATCATGCCGGGATGCGATTCGCAGCCTTCGTTCTGGTGATGGCAGGCACGGCGGCCGTGGGCGCGCAGACCGCGGCGCCCTTCCTGCCGCCGCTCGACCGCGTGCTGCCGCCCGCGGCCGAGGCGGTCTATCGCGCCGTCGCGCCGCGCGTCGACACGCGCGACGCGATGGACATCGTCACCACCATCGCGCCGCACTGGCGGCTGGCCGGGAATCCGGCCTTCGATCGTTCCCTCGAACTCGTCGAGGCCCGCCTGCGCGCGGCCGGCATCGCCACGCACTACGACACCATCACCTCGGCGAGCCAGGGCTGGGAGATGCGTGATGCCGTGCTGCGGCTGGACGGCCCGGCCGGCGAGACCGTGCTGTCGATGGCGCAGGACCGCGTGCCGCTCGCCATCAACTCGTTCCCGACGCCGCCGGGTGGCCTGACCGCGCGTCTCGTGGACGTGGGCCCGGGCACGACGGCCGCCCACTACGAAGGCCGTGACGTGACGGGCGCGGTCGTCCTCGCCGATGGCGCCATCGGTCCGGTGTGGAACCAGGCAGTGAAGGCCCGTGGCGCCGCCGGCGTCATCTCCACGCAGATTGCCGGCTACACCCAACCTGCCACGACGCCGGACGTCCTGCAGTGGGGCGCGATCCCGTACGCGGCGGAACGGCCGACGTTCGGCTTCAAGGCCACGCCGCGCGCCGCGCGCCGCCTGCGCGAGCGCCTCGCGGCCGGTGCGGTCACCGTCCACGTCACCGCCGACACGATCTTCCACCGCCGGCCGGTGCGGACGCTCGTGGCCGAGTTCCCCGGCACGCGACTGCCAGACGAACGCGTGGTGCTCGTGGCGCACGTGCAGGAGCCGGGCGCCAACGACAATGCCAGCGGCACGGGCACGCTGCTCGCCACTGCCCTGGCGCTGCAGGCGGCGTTCGCCGACGGGACGCTGCCGCGGCCCGCGCGCACGCTCACGCTGCTCTGGGGCGACGAGATCCGCGCGAGCGACGCCTGGATCGCCGCCGACGCCGCCCGCCTCTCACGCGTCGTCGCGATGATGTCGCTCGACATGACCGGCGAGGACACGACACAGACCGGCGGCACCTTCCTCATCGAGAAGGCGCCCGACCCGACCGCCATCTGGGCCCGCCCCACTGACCCCCACAGCGAGTGGGGCGCAAGCGAGGTGGACCGCGCGCTGCTCACGGGCACCTTCCTGAACGATCTGCATCTGGCGGTCGCGCTGCGGCGGGCGCGCGACACGGGCTGGGTCGTGCGCACCAACCCCTACGAAGGCGGCAGCGACCACACGTCGTTCATCAAGGCCGGCGTGCCGGCGCTGCTCAACTGGCACTTCACCGACCGCTACTACCACACCAACCTCGACACGATCGAGAAGGTCAGCCCGGCCACGATCGGCCACGTGGCCACGATTGTCGCCACCACGGCGGGATTTCTCGCCGCGGCTGGTGCGCCGGACATAGCGCCGCTGCGCGCGCTGCTCGCCACCGCCCGCGATGCCCGGCTGGCCTCCGAACGGGCCCTCGACGCCCCGCCGGAGATCCTCGAGGCCTGGACGCGCTGGTACGCGGAAGCGATCGCGAGCGCGGCACGGCTGGCCGCCGCGCCGTAGGTCTGGCATGGTGGCCTGGCCCGTCCGAGCCAGGCCCTGGCCATGGCGGCGCCCCGGTCAGTCCGTACGCGCCATCGCCTGGCTGAGCCACGCCTCGGCCGCGCGCTGGCTGCGGCTGATGGTGGCTGCCGAGACCCCGAGCACGTCGGCGGCTTCATCCACCGTGAGCCCGCCGAAGTAGCGCAGTTCGATGAGCTGCGCCTGGCGCGCGTCGACACGGCCGAGCTCGGTGAGCGCCTGATCGAGGACGAGCAGGTCGAACGTGCGATCGCTCGTCGACGCCATGCCGTCTTCGAGCACGTCCATCGCCGCGCCGCCACCACGTTTGGCCGCCTGGGTCGCGCGGGCGTGATCGACGAGAATCCGCCGCATCACCTGCGCCGCCAGACCGAAGAACTGCTTGCGGTGCTCGAAGCTCACGCGGTCCTGCCGCACGAGGCGCAGCCACGCTTCGTGGACGAGCGCCGTCGGCTGCAGCGTGTGGTCGGCGCGTTCGCGGCGCAGCAGCGCGTGCGCGGTCTTGCGCAGCTCGAGATACACGAGCGGCATGAGCGCGTCGAGCGCGTCGGCGTCGCCATCGGTCCAGCGCACGAGGAGCGCCGTCACGCGCTCGGGAGTGGGGGTCGTGTCGTCGCCGTGCATCAGGGCCTCGTGAGTGCGGTCGCGCGGCCGCGGTCGGCGGCCA
>JALHON010000375.1 GCA_022842985.1 Acidobacteriota bacterium
GCGGCGGTGGGGGGCGCCGCCGGCAGCCCGCGCGCGATCTCGCGACTGAGCGCGAGCGAGGTCTGCTGCAGCACCGTTACGGCGGTGGCGAGATCGGCGAGGCGGGCATCGTACCGCTGGTCGCGGCCGAGCAGCGATTCATACCGCTTCAGCATCTCGTCCGAAAGTCCGCTCGTGGCCGCCGCCAGCCCGCGCGCGATGTCGTCGAGCCGTCCGATGGCAACCTGCGCGTCTTCGGCCGTGCGCCGCGCCAGGCCCGCGAACTCGTAGTCCTTCGTATCCACGTAGGGCGTGAGCGTCTGCAGGTACACGACCAGCATCGACTGGAAGTGCGCGGCCTCTTCGATCTGCCGGCGCACCAGGCCGATCGTTGCCGCGATTGCCTCGGTGACCGCGCGCTCGCGCGGAATACCGCGGTTCACGTGGTCGACGAGCGAGGCGTTGAACTGCTGTTGGGCGGCGAGGGCCGGCTCCATGATCCGCCAGACGAACGCGGCAAGGCGCCCCCTCCAGCCGCTCCCGGCCGGGGCGTGCCCGAGCAGCGCGAACTGCTGGTTGAGCGGCGTGACCTGGTGTTCGTCGGGACCGGGCGGCGGATGCGGCAGATCCGCCAGGCGCTGCACGGCGGCATCCACCGCGGTCAGGGCGGCGTTGTAGCGCGCGTCGGCGGCCTCGCGATCGCGCTTGAGGCGCGCGAGGTCGTCCTCCGACACCGTGCGTACGACGGCCTCGGTCACTAGCGTCCCACCATGCCGTCGATCGGGCTGCTCGCCGAGGCGTACAGACGCTTCGGAATCCGGCCGGCGAGGTGCGCCAGGCGGCCGGCGATGACCGCGTGCTTCATCGCCGCGGCCATCGCAATCGGATCGCGTGCGCCGGCGACGGCCGTGTTGAGCAGCACGGCATCGGCGCCGAGCTCCATCGCGAGGGCGGCGTCGGAGGCCGTGCCCACGCCGGCATCGACGATGACCGGCACGCGGGCCTGCTCGCGGATGATGCGCAGGTTGGTCACGTTCTGGATGCCGAGCCCCGAACCGATCGGCGCGCCGGCCGGCATCACCGCCACGGCGCCGGCGTCTTCCAGCTTCCGGCACACGATCGGGTCGTCGTTCGTGTACGGCAGCACGACGAAGCCGTCCTTCACGAGCACCTGCGTGGCCTCGACGAGCGCGGCGGTGTCGGGGAAGAGCGTGGCCTCGTCACCGATCACCTCGAGCTTGACCCAGTGCGACAGGCCGGCCTCGCGGCCGAGGTGCGCCGTGCGGATGGCGTCCTCGGCGGTGTAGCAGCCGGCCGTGTTCGGCAGCAGCATGATGGCCGACGTGTCGATGAAGTCGAGGAGCGAGGCCGAGCGCCGCGTGATGTCGACGCGCCGCACGGCCACGGTCACCATCTCGGTGCCGCCGGCCTGGTGGGCCGCCTGCATGATCTCGGGCGACGGGTACTTGCCGGTGCCGAGGATGAGCCGCGACGTGAAGGTGCGGCCCGCGATGACGAGCGGATCGGGGGCGCCGGCCGCTGTCATCGGCCCGCCTCCGGCGCGCCGCCGCCCACGAAGTTGACGATTTCCATCGAATCTCCAGCCTGCACGATCGTGGTCTCGAAGGTGGCCCGCTTCAGCACGACGAGGTTCAGCTCGACCGCTACGCGTCGCGGGTCGATCTGCAGGCTCGCCAGGAGCGCGGCCACGGAGATCGGGCCGTCCAGGTCGAAGGGGTCGCCGTTCAGTTGAATGGTCACGAGCGCGCGGGCGTACGCTCGGCAGCGTACTCAGCGCTTGGAAGGCAAGTCAAGGCGCGCGGGGGAGGGGACGGGCCCCTCCCCCGGCCGGTCGTGCGGACGGCGGGTGTTACTCGCGTTCGATCTTGGTGGCGACGAGGGTCGTGCCCTGCAGGTCGCCTTCGACTTCCACCCTCGTGCCCACGGCGAGCGACGCGCAGCTCACCCCGTCGAAGTAGGTCGAGGCCGAGGTCGTGACGGTGACGTTGTTGACCGTCAGCGTGAGCGCCGGGCAGGTGCCTGCGGCCGCCGTGATGCGGCCCTCGATGCGGCCGCCGGCCCTGCCGCCGGGCTGCCCTTCGATCTCCACCTCTTCGGCGATGACCTCACCGGTGTCGGTCGTCATGTCGCCCTTGACCTTCACACGCACGCCGACGCGCAGCGTGGCGCAGGAGCCGTCTTCGAACCTCGTGTTGGCGTCGGTCACGACCCTGACGACGCCGCCCACGGTGAAGGACAGCGCCGGGCAGCTGCCGCTCACCGCGGTGATCGTCGAGCGCCCTTCGACCTTGCGTGACTTGAAGCGGATCCAGCTGGCCACGTTGGCCGTGGCATCGTCGTCCTTGAAGCCGCGTGCCTGCACGCGGACGCCCACCGCGAGGTCGCCGCAGGCGCCGCCCACGAAGTTGGTGGCGGCGTTCACCTGCACGGCGGTGGCGCCGAAGAAGATCGTGGCATCGGGGCAGGTGCCGGTGACCTGCGTGATGCGGCCCTCGCCCTCGCCGAAGTGCCGGTGGCCCTTGATCTCGATGAGGCGGGCGCGATAGCCGCCGCCGTTGGCCGGCACGGCCTTGACCTTGACCTTCGTGCCGATGCGGATCTGGTCGCAGCCGGCACCGCGGTTGGCGGGCACGTACCTGGTGAGCGCGTCGGCCTTCACGGTGAGGCCATCGACCGTCAGCGTGATGTTCGGGCAGGTTCCCTGCACGTCGGTGACGCGGCCTTCGCCCTCGCCCTCACTGCCGTCTTCGATTTCGATCGTCGTGGCGACGACCGAGAGCGTGCCGGCGCTGATGGTCAGCATGCCGCGCACCTCCACGAGCTGGTTGGCGGCGAGCTGGCCGCAGCTCTGGCCGGCCGGGAAGGTCGTGGTCGCATTGACCGTGACCGGGATGCCGGCAATCGTCAGCACCACCGTGGGGCAGGTGCCCGTGACCAGGCTGATCGTGGCTTTGCCCTCGACCTGCAGCTGCTGGAACGTGCCGGTCAGCGGGGTGGCGCCGAGCACGCGGTCCTGGAGCCCGAGTGCGTGCGCCCGTCCAGCCAGCATCAGCATCGCCATTGCCAGAATGCCGTGTTTCACCAGTCTCACCGTGTTCATGTCGCGTACTCCGCTCAAAAATGTAATCGGCGCTGGCGTATCCGACTGGGGCAAGCCGGTGCCAGCAGCGGACGAGCAAAACGCGTTCCGCAGGCTCGGCCATACCCGAGGTTCAGGAATCGCGAGGAGATCGCCGCCCCACTGACTGAGAGCCTCCGGCGGCGCGTCACGGAACAACGAAAACGAGCACGAAACGCCGATCCTCGTGTACGGAATCACGTCACGACGGGCGGCGCTCGCCGCCGCACATTGAACAGCCGTTTGACGGGCCTCTCCGCGCGGATGTACCGTCATCAGTCGGCCTATTGAGGGGCCACGTGACTATGAGCGCCGCGCCTTCTGCTGTTGATCGTCTGGGACTGCCCGAGTTCACCTTCGCGGACCTGCACGAGCCTGCCCGCCTCGCCGACCTCTACGCCCGTTTCGTGGCGGACGTCGTGGCGGCCGAGCCGGCCCTCTGGGAGCGCTGGCAGGCGCAGACCGCCGCGCCGCCCGGGCCCGTGGACCGTTCGGCGCTGCTCGTGGCGCTCGCGCCGCACGTGAGCCGGTTCATCGCGAATCTCTTCGCCGTCGGCCCCGAGGCCGAGGTGCTGGCGGCGGCCACGCGCGCCTACGACGATCTCTTCCGCTTCAAGATCGACTTCGTGCGCCGCCGTGCCCTGCCGCTGCTCAAGGGCGGCGC
>JALHON010000376.1 GCA_022842985.1 Acidobacteriota bacterium
GCGCGCCCACGGCGATGATGTCGGTGAGCGCGGCCAGGGCGCGCACCTCGGCCGCCTCCAGGCGGCGGCCGGCCCGCGCCGCCTCACTCACCGCGGGACGAATCGTCGAACTCGCGTCAGCGGACATGTTCCATGCGCTCCACAATCTCGGCCGCGAGCGCGAGCGCCGCGCGGCCCTGGTCGCCGGTGACGGCCGGGGCGCGCTTGTCGCGCACCGCCATCACGAAATCCTCGAGCTCGCGCTTGAGCGGCTCGTCGCGCGGCACGTCGAGCTTGCCGCCGGTGATGGCCGGCGTGCCGGCCGGGCCGGGGCCGAGCGTCCAGTGCTCGACTTCCTGCGCCGCGTAGTCGATCGACAGATAACTCTGCGGCTGGAAGAAGCGGATCTTGCGCACGCGGTCGCGGCTGATGCGGCTGGCCGTCAGATTGGCGATGCAGCCGCCGGCGAATCGCAGGCGCACGTTGGCGATGTCGATGCGCGGCGTGAGCACCGGCACGCCCACGGCTTCGACGTTCACGACCGGCTCGCCGACGATCGACAGCAGCAGATCGAGGTCGTGGATCATCAGGTCGAACACCACGTCGATGTCGAGGCTGCGCTCCGGGAAGGTGCCGAGGCGATGCGCCTCGATGAACCGCGGCTGGGTCAGGTGCGCGCGCGCCGCGGTGACCGCCGGATTGAAACGTTCGGTGTGTCCGACCGCGAGGTGCACCTGGCGCGCCGCCGCGGCGGCGATGAGCGTGTCGGCCTCCGCCACCGAGCGCGCCAGCGGCTTCTCCACGAGCACGTGCGCGCCGCGCTCGATGAGGCCGAGGGCCACCGACACGTGCGCTTCGGTCGGCACGGCCACGGTCACCGCATCGAGACCGGCCGGCAGCGCCTGCCAGTCGGCCACGGCCGTCGTGTGATGCGCGGCGGCGATCTCGGCCGCCCGCGCCTGGTCGGTGTCGGCCACTGCCACGAGTTCCACGTCCGGCATCGCCGCCAGCAGCCGCGCATGATGCCGGCCGAGATGCCCCACCCCCACTACGGCCACGCGCAGCCGCGTTCCGGCCATCACGCACGCTCCCCGGCGGGCAGCGCCCGCCCCACAATCGCGATGCCGGCGGCGTCGGCCGCGGCGATCATCGCCGTCTTGTCGAACATCAACGCCTTGCCGGCGTCGAGCGACAGCACGCTCGCACCGGCGCGCGCCATCGCCTGAATCGTCGGCAGGCCCACGATCGGCACGTCGAAGCGCATGTCCTGCCGCGGCTTGGCCACCTTCACGAGCACGACGCCTGGTCCGGCCAGCTCGCCGGCCCGCGCGATCACGGCATCGGTGCCTTCCATCGCTTCCACGGCCACGACCGCGGTCTGCTTCACGGCGATCGTCTGCCCGATGTCGAGGCCGGCGATGGCGTCGGCCATGCCGTAGCCGAAGGTGAGCGACGCCGTTTCGGCCTCGGTGGGCCGCCGTGCCGTCATCACGCCGGCCTCGGCGAGCAGCGGCGTGAGCAGGGCCGTCGAGTCGATGAGTTCGATGCCGCGATCGCGCATCACGTCGGCGACGGCGCCGATGAGGGCATCGGTGTTGCGCGTGGTGAGCTTCGTGAGCAGGCTCATGAAGGTCAGGTCGGGCAGCACGCCGAAGATCTTCGTGTGCTTGACCTGCCCGGCCATGACCGCGTGCGTCACGCCGGCCTGCTGCAGGATCTGCAGGCAGGTGCCGAGGTGGCCGAGCGACACGCGGTGGATCGGCACGGGCGTGGGCGTGGGCGCGGCCGCCGCCGCTTCCAGATCGGCGTCCGCCTCTTCCTTCACCGCGATGATCGTGATCTCGTGCCCGAGGCTGCGTGCCGCCTCCAGCACCAGGAACGGGAAGCGGCCATTGCCGGCGAGCAGCCCGAGCTTCACGGCGCGCCTATTCCCCGGCGTCGCCGGCGCGCTTGTTGGGCCGCCGCAGCGTGACGCCGCGGCTCGACGAGCGGATGAAGTCCACGAGATAGGCGACGTCGGCGCAGGCCAGTTCCGGCGCGCCGTCGATCGTCTGCAGCGCCTTCGACGGCGTGAGGCGCGACGTCAGCAGGTAGCGGTAGGCGCGCTTCAGCTTGCTCACCACCTCCGGCGTGAAGCCGCGGCGCACGAGGCCGATCGTGTTGAGCCCGTAGACGCGGGCGCGGTTGCCGACCGTCTTGGCGAACGGCAGCGCGTCGAGCGTGACCACCGAGTAGCCGCCGATGAAGGCGTAGCGGCCGACACGGCAGAACTGGTGCACGCCGGAGTAGGCGCTGATCTGCGCGAAGTCCTCGACCACCACGTGGCCGCCGAGCGTGGCGCCCGGCCCGAAGATCGTGTCACTGCCGACGTGGCAGTCGTGCGCGACGTGGGCGTAGGCCATGAACAGGTTGCGATCGCCGATCCGCGTCTCGCCGCCGCCCCCCACCGTGCCGCGGTGGATCGTGACCGACTCGCGGAACACGTTGGATTGGCCGATGACGAGGCGCGTGCGCTCGCCGCGGTACTTCAGATCCTGCGGCGGCAGCCCGATCGACGCGAACGGGAAGATGCGCGTGTGATCGCCGATGGTCGTGTCGCCTTCGACCACGGCCGAGGCGCCGATCTGCACGTCGCGGCCGATGACCACGTACGGCCCGATGACGGCGCCGGGCCCGATGACCGAGCCGTCGCCGATGACTGCCGACGGATGCACGATGGCGCTCGCGTGGATACGCGGCGCGGCCGCGGTCACGGCCAGCACGAGCATGGCCTCGATCACGACCACCCCGTCGACGCGCGCCGTGGCCTGCACGCGGGCGATCGGGCCGCGGCGGCGCAGCAGCTGCACGTCGACGTCGAGGCGGTCGCCCGGCACGACATGGCGGCGGAACTTGGCGTCGTCCACCCCTCGCAGGCGCACGGTGGCGGCCTCCGGGGCGCCGGCGTCACCGAGCAGCAGGAGCGTCGAGGCCTGCGTGAGCGCCTCGAGCATCAGCACGCCCGGCATGAGCGGGGCGCCCGGGAAGTGGCCCTGGAAATAGTCTTCGCTGGCGCTGACGGCCTTGGAACCGGTGAGGCGGCTGGTGCCGTCCACGAGGGACGCCACATCGACCAGCGACACGGGGCACCGCTGCGACTGGCGCTCGAGGAGGGAAGGAATGTGCACGGGGTGCGCGGGGAACGAGTACGGCGCAGCCCCGGGGGGCTGCGCCTGGAAGGCGTCGGGGCCTACTGCCCCTGCGGCTTGGCGCCGGCCGGCGCGGCCGGCTTGACCTGGTCGAACTTCTTCACCACGTCGTTCGTGATGTCGAGCGCGGCATCCGCCCACACCAGACCGGAATCAGGGCCGTTGAAGATGTAGTGCAGGCCCCGCTCCTTGCCCACGGCTTCGATGATCGGGGCGATCCGGCGCTGAAACTCCTCCTGGAGCTGCTGCTGGAGCTCCTGGACTTCCGCCTGGGCGTCCTGCGTGGCGCGCTGCATGTCGACATTGGCGCGCTCGACCTGCTTCGTGAGGTCGGCGCGAGCCGCCTCACTCATCACCGCGCCGCTCTTGTCGAGCTTCTCCTGCAGGCCCTGCGCGGCCTTCTGGCGCTCGTTGAGCTCGGCGACCTTTTTCTGCTGCAGCGCCTGGACACGCGCGCTGGCCTGCTTGCCTTCGGCCGACTCGGCGACGACGCGCTGCAGCACCACGAACGCGATCTTGGCGCCCTCGGGGAACGGCAGGACGGCCGGCGCGGCCGGCGCTGGAGCCGGGGCCGGGGCGGCGGGAGCCGCGGGCTTC